>CAYRPZ010000015.1:0-27992 GCA_964426275.1 uncultured Ruminococcus sp.
GTAATATCTTCCTTTCCTTCAGGGTAACGTATTATAAAACCATACTTATAACAGTTTTCAGCAACCCACGCACCCTCCGGAGTATCAGCAAAACTAATATCTATTGAATTAAGGTCAAATGTAAGTCCTGTCTGATGTTCAGAATGTCCCGGTCTTGATGAATAAGTGTCAGCGGCTTCCTTTCCGTCCTGATTTACATATCTGTTATATATTTCAACCTGTCTTTCATATGAACGGTATCCTGACGATATATATATATTACAGCCGTCCTGATATGCAGCTTTCTGCATTTCATTAAATGCAGAAAGTGCTTCTTCATCTGTACCGGGGGCATAATTTGACGGAAGTGCATATGTTTTATTTGCTATAAGTATTCCGTCAATATAAGTAGGCTCAGTAATTCCGTTTTCTGAAACAGAGCTGCTTTCCGATTCAGTTCCGGCTGACACATCAGCCGGCTGAATATTCTCTGTTTCAGAATTATACTCTGTTAATAATTCAGAAACCATTTCTGTTGTTTCATCATTATAATCCGTGCCCAGACTGGCAGATGTTTCCTTGTCACCACAGGCAGAAACTGTAACAGCAATTGCTGCAAGAACTGTAAAAACTATAATTTTTTTCATTTTAACAAAATTCTGACCTTTCCATATTAAAATTCTTATCAGTACTGGATATCGTCTTCATAAAATGATGTTATTCCAAGATATTCCTCAAGGCATAAACCGCTCTGATATACAGAAGTTGCTATATTTACACCAAGATATCTTATATGCCAAGGTTCATACATATATCCTGTTATAGCAGATTTATTTTCAGGATATCTTATTATAAATCCATATTTGTAACAGTTTTCAGCAACCCATTTTCCCTCAGGAGTATTTGCAAATGAAATATCAACAGAATTAAGGTCAAATGCAAGCCCTGTCTGATGTTCAGAATATCCCGGTCTTGATGAATATGTATCTGCTGACTGTTTTCCATCTCTTGCAACGTAACTTTCATAAAGGCTTTTCTGAGTATCGTATGAACGGTATCCTGATGCTATATAAAGGCTGTAGCCTTCAGCATATGCTGCCTGCTGCATTTCAGTAAAGGCAGCCATTGCATCTTCATCGACTCCCGGAGCGTAATCCGATGGAAGTGCATATGTCTTGTTCGCTATAAGTATTCCGCTTACATATGTAAGAGATGTGACACCGTTTACTGAATATGACATTGTTGTTTCTTCAGCAGATTTTACTGTGACACGAAGTGAAGCACTTATTTCAGGACTATTCTTATCCTGAACCATTATTGTACATGAGCCGTCATTTATGCCTTTTATATTTCCGTCCGAATCCACCGAAGCAATTGTCGAATCAGTGCTTGACCATTTAAGTGATGAAAAAGAACCTGAAGCTTCAACCGATACTGTTTCATCAATCATAAGCGTAACCGATTGTTGTGAAAGAGAAATGCTTTTTTCACCTGAAACTTCATGAGTTTGTGTCTGCTGTGATGATTCCGGCAGTGATGACGAAGATACTGTTTCATCAGAAACGCTGCTGTATCCTGAAGTTTCAGTTATGATATCAGTTTCTGAAGATATATCATTATCCGATAAAATATCAGATGTATCTGTATTTTCAGAATAAATTCCTGTTTCGGAAATCTGACCGGAAACAGTATCTGTACTGATGATATCCAAACCCGCCGAAACAGTTTCATCATTAATCTGTTCCACTGCATTACAGCCCGAAAAAACTGTAAGGCATACTGAAAAGGCAGTCGGCAGAAGAATATTTTTCTTCATTTGAATACGTCCTTTCATATGTATATATTCATGACAGCGGATATATCAGCCGATGCAATATTTTCCGCACATGAACAAGTATTGTTTTTTACTGCAATATTATATCACATATTTGATGTTTTGTCATTATGATATAGATTAAAAAATTCCTTCAGAATTTATTTTTTACTACTTTATGCAATATATTATAACTTGTGAATTGTTTTTTATGAATTTTTACCTATATATTTTTCTGTCCATGAAAGTCATTTAAATATTTTTGCAAAAATATATGATTAAGTTCTATAATTTCATTATACTGCCGAATATATCAGAATATTGTTTTTTATGTGTAAATTTTACATAAAATATTGTAAATGATGAATATTTATGTTATAATTAATTCAATAATACTCGTTCAAAAATATATGAAAGGATTTGATTCACTTGAATCACATTGTAATAGACTTTGAAATGAATCGTGTACCAAGAAAATCGATTCCCAAAAACAGTAACCTTAAAAACGAAATTATTGAAATCGGTGCTGTCCGGCTTGACAATGATTTACATATTACTGACCGATTTGATGCCTATGTAATGCCTGAATATAATTCAAGAATTACTCCTGTTGTAACTGATATTACAGGCATAACTATGAAAACTCTCGAAAATGCAGAAACGTTTAAAGAAGTTATTGTAAAATTCTGTGAGTGGATTGGAAATGAACCTTCAAAAATGTATTCATGGAGCGACACTGACAGAATACAGCTTTTCGCAGAGGCTGAAGTTAAATTTGAAAAAAAACCTGAAATTTTCAGTGTATTCAGAAGATGGCTTGACCTTCAGAAAATTTTTACAAGAGTTATGGGACTTTCCAAACCAATAAGCCTTATAAATGCCCTCGGAATGACAAAGGAATTTTTTCACGGCATAGAACATAGTGCTGTTGACGATGCTGAAAATACTGCTTATCTCCTCATGCTGCTGAAAGATAAGGAACGCCTTCAAAAAATGAAAACTTCCAGCGTAACATATAACCGCTCAACCACAAGCACTTTTTCTCTTGGTGATGTTATGAGATAATCCGCAGAATTTATGAAAGTATTCACCCGAAAATCAGAAATAAATGAATACAGTCCTTGAAGACTATCACGCCGAAAAATCCGATAATCCAAATGAAATTGCCGGCTGAAACAATCTGTCAGCCTGATTTTTTAAATATATATATTATACAAAATATTTGACATCTTAATAAAAAAATGGTATAATATATATCAATTTATTATAAAGGAGCATATGTGCTATGAACAGAAAAAACAAAAAAATTCTTTCCATGATAACAGCTCTTAGCATGACTGCTGTATGCATGGGCAGTATGAATATATCTGCTGATGACGCAGCATCTTCAGATGAATATACACAGTTTCCGTATACTGCCGAATGTGAGGACCTCATAGACGGCGATGCATGGACTGATATCTACGGTCAGAAAATAGAAGGTGATTATTCCGGTGACGGATTTGTTTACCTGACAAGCGACACTATTGAACTTGAACTCAACGTTCCGGAAGATGATATGTATGAAATCAGCGTTAAATGTGCACAGATACTTTCAGAGGACGGCAGAGCACAGACTATATGCATAAACGGTTCAGACTTTATGTACCAGTTCCCGTACTCCGACAGCTGGACAGATTTCAGCTTTGGCGTTCACAGACTCAAAGCAGGAAAAAATGTCATTCAGATTAAACCACAGTACGGCTATGCCTGCTATGATACAATAACTGTAACAAAAGCAGAACTCCCCGACCTCAGCACTGTTAAGCCTGTTCTTTCGGACAGCAAGGCAACCAAGGAAACCCAGTGCCTTATGAATTATCTCACCAGCGTCTATGGAAAAAATATAATTTCAGGTCAGCAGGAAATCTACGGCAGCGGTCATGACGGTGACTACGAATATGAATTTGACTGGATTGAAAACCTCACCGGAAAACTCCCTGCAATCCGTGGATTTGACTACATGAACTATAACCCGCTTTACGGCTGGGACGATAACACCACTGAACGCATCATTGAATGGACTAATGAAAGAAATGGTATCGCTACTGTATGCTGGCATATAAATATTCCGGTTGATTTTAACAGCTACGAACTCGGTGATGCTGTTGACTGGTCAGAATGCACATATAAGCCCAATGCTTCATTCAACGCTGCCAATGCCTCTATTGAAGGCACTAAGGAATATCAATACTTTATGCTTGCCGTTGACGACCTTGCAGAACAGATCGCAAGACTTCAGGATGCAAATGTACCTATAATATTCAGACCTCTCCATGAAGCTGAAGGAAACGGCGGTCTTGATGGTTCAGGTGCATGGTTCTGGTGGAGTTCAGCAGGTGCTGAAGCATATAATAACCTCTGGAAGCTCCTGTATACAACACTTACTGAAAAATATGACCTCCATAATATCATATGGGAACAGAATCTCTATACATGGTCATCTGAATCTGCACAGTGGTATTCAGGTGATGAATATGTCGATATAGTAGGATACGACAAGTACAATACTGTATATAATCGTAATGACGGACTTTCAAACTGCCCTAATGAAGATGCAATCTCAACAATTTTCTATAATCTTGTAGATGTTACAAACAATACAAAAATGGTTGCAATGGCTGAAAATGATACAGTTCCGAGCATTGAAAACATGACTGTTGAAAAAGCCGGCTGGCTTTACTTCTGCCCATGGTATGAAGAAAATCTGATGGATACTTCAAAAAATAATCCTGATACCCTCATATCAATCTATCAGAGTGATTACTGCATTACCCTCGATGAACTCCCTGATTGGAAAACATTTGAATTATCAGAAAGCACTGACCCTGAAACCACAACAACTTCTTCAGCACAAACTGAAACAACCACTGCAACTGATACCGAAGATACATCTGCAACTGATACAGAACCTGCTGAAACTACTGTCAGTAATGAAGAAACCTCCGTTTCTTCTGATAATTCTGATACCACTGCTGATACTTCTGGTAACAGCAATAAAGAAGAAACAACGCCAACACTCTTAGGCGATGTAAACTGTGATGATACAGTTGATGTCCGTGATGTTACAAGTCTTAAACAATCCGTTGTCAAGCTGATTGCACTTAATCCACAGCAGACTGCAAATGCAGATGTTATATCAGATAATATCGTCGATGTAAAAGACCTTGGTCAGCTTATCAAGTATATTATCAAAGTAATTGACAAATTTTAATGCCAATATCATTCTTTCATATTTCATATAAAAAACAGGATACGAACAGATGTTCCGTATCCTGTTTCTTTCAGTCAGCTTAATTTTTTCTTAAACTTATCTAATATCTCAACACATTTAAACTTTATCTCATATTTTTCAGGATTATAAAGAATATCCGCTTCCTTGTCCGTGAAATATTCCTCTGCCACCCCCTCAACAGGCAGGCATAAAGGCGGATACATAACGCACCACCAATTATGTCCCTGTGCTTGTCCAAGAGTAATTCTCAAGGCATCATAATTTCCTGACGGCATCGTTATATCATCATATACTTTTTCATCAAAATTCATATTTACAAGTTCTGCCTTTGCTGTGTATGAAAATCCGTTTTTCTTTATAACCCTGTCAGCAATTTCCTCAATCATTTCAAACTTTCCACTTAAATTCATCTCTGCTTCATTGATATTTTCAGACTGTCCAAAAATTTCATCAGAATATCTGAGTATTTCATCTCTTACTTTCAGTTTAAGACTCTGGTCGCTGTCGCTGTCGGAATTTGCTATTATATGTAATCTGAGTACATTTTTCTGAATGTCATTGTAATTCCTGTCAAAATCCATAAAATCAGAGAATATCAATGCAAATGCCATTCCCATAAACAATGCGATATTAATTTTTTTCATACATCATTCACCTCTGATTTGATTATGGACAAAAAAAATCCCAGTATTCAGTCAGTAAAAAATACTTTGATTTTTAGTTTAACTAAAAAATCCCTGAATTATTATTCAGGGATTTCTATACTTATAAAATTATTTTTTTATTTCAGCAAGCTGTACAGTTATATGTTCTATAAGCTTGTCCATGGCTTTCTTGGTTGTTACGTGTCTGAACCATGTCGGATTTACAGTAGGTATCCTGAGTTCAACGCTTTTTTCATCAACGTAAACAATCACTTTGTCACCGTCATGGAGTTTTGTATGAAGTTCAGCTCTTACATTATTTACAACAGCAGATTTTGCATAAAGTCCGATTTGCGTATGAATTGCAAATGCAAAGTCTATAACAGTTGAACCTTCAGGAAGTATGATAGGTGAACCATCACGCTTATAAACAGTTATATGAGGTCTGAGAGCTTCTGAAATGTCATCTGATTCAGAATAAAGCTGTATGCCGTCAATAGAACCGTTCATATATTCTATATATTCCTTTTCAGTCTTTACATATACTCTGTATCTGTTATTAAGTTCATCTTCAAGAATTATTTCAACACCTTTATTGCCGGCGTGTTCATTCATTGAAATCCATATTATTCCTTTAGAATACAGAAATCTTTTATATATATCAAAAAAAAGCTTTACAGGAGAAATATAATCAAGGTCCTCAACTATGATAAATACATTCAGCAACGGCATACGATACTTATTCACATATTTTTGTTCTTCACCGGGGTAATGATTTATTGCGTGTTTATATATATTGCCGGGAGTTCTTTCATTTATTACACAATCAATTATACCATCATGTTCTTTAAGGTCATATATTGCCTTTTTAAATTCTGATATTCCATTTTTATTTTCCATAAGAACTCTTGAATAAGCTCCGCATATTATAGAATATTTTTCATGCTGGTCAATTCTAAAACAAAGCGACTGAATTTTATCAGTAAAATAATGAGTTCCGAGCATTTGTGCAAGCTTTAAATAAACATCTCTTGTTTCACGGACTTTTTTAATCCGTTTTTCAATCGGCATTGCATCAATAGTGAGAAGATTATGCAGTCTGTCCGCAAGCTTTATATAAAATGCATATTTATACTTTGAACCGACATCAAACAGTTTTATAATTGTCTGACGGTCTATCTCCTCCTTATTGATATTAAGTTTTTCATCAGCCTCAACTGCTGTTACTGCATCAACAATTCCTACTATTTCGGGATTAAATGTTTCCTGAAGCTTTTCCAGCGTATAACCGCTTTCTTTACAGTCCTCTACAACATCATGAAGAAAAGCTGCTGATATTACATTATTATCAAAGCCCATTTCAGCAAGAACTTTTGCAACAAATACAGGGTGAATTATATAAGGGTCGCCTGAAACACGTCTTTGGCATACACTGTCATGTGCAGTCTTTGCATATTCAAATGCACAGGTAACAATATTCAGGTCGGTTCTGCCATGATTAATCAGTATTTTTTTGATTTCATTGAATTCCTTGTATATAGCATCATATTCCTGTTTTGTTATGGGACGGTTCCTGTCTTCTTTACTCATAATCCTCCCCCTGTTAATCCTCAAATGATTCATCAAAATATTTTTCCATTGACTTATACCAATTATAATCGTCCTGAAGAGATATTGTGGCACATTTAAAATACTGATGCCTTATAAGATTATTCACAAGCTTTTCCATATTATGGCATATAATAACATCTGTTTCATCATCGCTGAGACTTACACCATTCATCATATTTCCTACTGAATATGCCATAATTTTTTTAAGTCTGCTGACAAGTACATTATCATCATCTGAAAATGACATTTTCTTATATCCAAGATGAAGAAATTCTGCCAGTTCATTCTCATCACAGGTAAGAGTGCGTCTTGTAAGCATTATAAACTGAGCACAGGGCATTGATTCATGACCTCTTGAAACGGAATTTACTGTTCCAATACCGCCCTGATAGGTTTTGCTTGAATCAGGATTCTGAAAAATCATAAGGCATTTGTCCCTGAATTCAGATGAAAGGGAAATAAATATATTGTGAGAAGTTACTGCAAGTTCGCCTGTATAGAAATGATGGCGTTTAATATTAGAAACATCAAGGTCAAAAAGGGTTTTTACTTCAGGATTTGCGGATATCTGTGAAAAGAACTTGGTACATTCATTTCTTGTACAGCTTGTAATCGCTGAAACTTTAAAATATGAATTTCCAAGAGGAGTTTTTTCTTCATAAATCTGAAGAAGTCCGCAACTTATACGAGGCTTAAGCTTATCGGAAATATTGCTGTACTTATAAACAGTCGTATCAAAGTAATGCATATAATAAACACCGCAGAAACGTCTTAGCATACGGATTTCAGCAGCATCATTTGTATCGTTGTAATGTTTCAGATGATTATGGTATTCCATTTCAAATGTCAGAAATTCATCAATTGATATGCCGTAAAGATTTTTCATTTCCACCAGAAGCTGAAGTGAAGGTATTTTTTCGCCTTTAAGAAACTCTGCAAGTTCCTGAGTGGAAATACCAAGTTCATCAGCGAATTCTTCCTGTTTCATTTCTCTTGTTTCCATTATATAATGGAAATTTCTTGATACTATAGACTTTGCCTTTTCGAGATGTACGGAACCCCGTTCAGATGTTTTCATTACAAAACTCCTTCCTGAATTAACATATACTTTTTTAGTATATCTATTATAGCATAAACAAATATCTCCGTCAATGAAAAACAATTACAAAAAAAGCTGTTCAAACCATAATGAATTTCTGCAATTTTTATAACAAATGCAAAAAATAAATATGTATACTCTTTTTATCAATATTTTTATGCAATTATCAGCATAAAATGTATAAAATACTTCCTTAAATATGCTTTATACATTTATATTGTTTATATTTTTAAAAATTCCTTGACAATCATGCTAAAAAGTTATAAAATAAAAGTGTTGCATTAATTTGTATTGCAGTTTATCTGATTTTATATTTTACTGTTTTTTATTACAAAGGAGGGAAAAAATTCTTACATGATTTATGTTATTGTATGTATCATATCCCTGTTTGCCGGTGCAGGTGTTTCAGGATACATATTTTACGGAAAAGGAAGAAATGATTTCCGTAAAGAAGCAGAACTTGACTTCAATTCTGCAAAGAATGAAGCAAAAAGAGTTCTTGAAGATGCTGAAAAAGAAGCCGAAAGCAGAAAAAAAGGTGCCCTTGTCGAAGCTAAGGACGAAATTCATAAGCTGCGCTCAGAAGCCGATAAGGAAATAAAAGACCGCCGCAATGAAATATCCCGTCAGGAAAGAAGAATTCAGCAAAAAGAAGAAACTCTTGATAAGAAAAATGATAATATTGAACGCAAGGAAGAGCTGCTGAACAATAAAATCAAATCTGCCGAGGAAAGACTTGCTGAAGCAGAAGAAGTTAAAAAAAGTCAGCTGGATATGCTCGAAAAAATATCAGAATTTACAAAGGAACAGGCAAAGGAATATATCATTCAGACTCTTGAAGACGAACTGATACACGAAAAAGCAGCCAAAGTTATGTCTTATGAACAGCAGATAAAAGAAGACTGTGAGGAAAAAGCCAGAAACTATATATCACTTGCCATTGCAAAATGTGCCGCTGAACAAGTTTCAGAATCAGCTGTTTCAGTTGTTGCTCTGCCGAATGATGAAATGAAAGGCAGAATTATCGGACGTGAAGGAAGAAATATAAGAACCCTCGAAACTCTGACAGGTGTTGACCTTATCATTGATGATACGCCTGAAGCAATTACTCTTTCCTGTTTCGACCAGGTAAGACGTGAAGTTGCAAGAATTGCTCTCGAAAAACTTATAGCAGACGGAAGAATCCACCCTACAAGAATTGAGGAAATGGTCGACAAGGCAAGACGTGAGGTTGAACATAAAATTAAACAGGAGGGCGAACGTGCCATTCTTGAAACTAATGTTCACGGCATAAACCATGAACTTGTCAAGCTTATAGGCAGACTCCGCTTCCGTACAAGCTACAGACAGAATGTCCTTAACCATTCAATTGAAGTTGCCCAGCTTTCAGGCATACTTGCCTCGGAACTCGGCGTTGATGCAAATCTTGCAAGACGTGCAGGACTGCTCCATGATATCGGAAAGGCTCTTACTGCCGAAATCGAAGGTTCACACGTTCAGATTGGTGTTGATGTATGCCGTAAATATAAGGAAAATGCAGAAGTTATTCATGCTATCGAAGCTCATCACAACGATGTTGAACCAAGAACAGTTATCGCCTGCATAGTTCAGGCAGCAGATGCAATATCTGCCGCAAGACCTGCCGCAAGAAGCGAAAATTATGAAAGCTATATCAAACGTCTTCAGAAACTTGAAGAAATATGTTCTTCATATGATGGTGTTGACAAATGCTACGCTATACAGGCAGGACGTGAAATAAGAGTTATGATTTCACCGGAAACTGTAAATGATGAAAAAATGGTTCTTGTTGCAAGAAATATAGCGAAACAGATAGAAACAGAAATGGACTACCCCGGACAGATTAAAGTACATCTTATAAGGGAAAGCCGTGCAATAGAATATGCAAAATAAAAATTTAAAATACCCTGCATTAATTTATGTGCAGGGTATTTTTTGAACAGGGAGGTTTTAAAAATTGCCTAAAACCATATTTAATACAACAGAAAAATCAAATTTTATCCTCAATATGAAGGAAGAAAATGTTGACAGGCTTTCATTTATGGTTCTTGCAGCAATATGTATACTTATCACTATAAGTCAGATACCGGCAGAATTTAAATACGGTATGACCGATATGCCCTTTCTTGCACTTGGTATATGCGGAGTCATTGTTGTTGTAACAGGAATTATACTTCTTCTCAGGAAAAGAGCTTCAAAAAATCAGATACCTGTATTCTGCATAGCAGGATTTCTGTTTATATGGTCACTTATATCATATTATGATTCATATAATCTTCATACAGCCTTATGGGGACAGGACGGCCGATATGACGGGCTTATGACTATGATTATATACGTTTTCATATTCCTTACATCTGCCATGCTTGCCAATAAGAAAACCGAAAGATTATTTGATTTAATCATATGTGTAGGAGTATTCCAGTGCCTTTGGGCATTTTATCAGGTTCTTCCTTTCGGAACATCATATTATAAAAATCTTGAAGTAATAGCTGTAAAAGATGTCAACCTTACAAGCGGTCTTACAGGAAGTCCTTTTTTCTTTGCAATGCTTATGAATGCAATGCTTTCAATAGCTTTATATGGTGCGGTATTCGGCGAAAATAAAAAAAGACGTATTCTCTATACAATAGCAATTATACCGTTTACTTATGCAATACTCCAGACACATACTCTTTCAGGAATAATCGGCATAATCCTTACATCTTTAATAAATATAATTGTTTCTATACGATGTCATAAAATAAAAAAGTTAACCATCTTTTTATATATTGTAATGTGGATTGCAGTATTTATTTCACTGGTTGAAAAATATAAATTCTATGACGGCGGAATTGTATGGCAGGATTCATTCTACAGACTTGGCGTAACAGGATATTTTTCATTCAATGCTGCTGATTTTGATGTAAATAATCTTAAAGAACTTTACTCATATTTATGGAATCAGGCAATATCTGTAATAAAACAGTTTCCGCTTACCGGAACAGGGATTGACTGTTTTGCATATACACAATATAAGACAACAAGCATCTTACAGTATGAACTTAATTCAATCGACAGACCATATAATGATTATCTTTTCCTTACAGCTACAAGAGGTATTCCTTATATCATCGGATATGCTGCACTGATTGTATATTCCGTTGCAAACGGAATTAAAAATGCACGTCAAAACAGTGAATGGTATTTCAAGGCAATCCCTGCTGTTGTTATATTATTTGCAGTTATGAGTATATTTAACAACAGTTCAATAAGCTATATGCCGTTTATATGGATTATACTCGGATTATCATTTCAGAATGTCAGAAAAGATATATGATATATAAAAATCAGGGATATTACTTTCTTACGAAGTAATATCCCTTTTATTGCATCTGACTACAAACGTTTAAAAATCGTAATAATCCTCTTTGCGTTTATAATACTTTTCAACATTTTCATTTGAACTCACTGTAATGCATACATATGCACTGAGTATAAATGAAACCGCATAGAACATAATCCCCTGTGTTGTGTCAACTTTTGATGTTATCATTGTACTGCCGGGGAAAAGCATCAGTATCGTATTTATTCCAAATATAAACGAACAGAGTTTCTTTACCGTTTCTGAACGGAGTATAAGCAATACTGAAAAAATTACTATTGCTATGCTGTAATAGATGATACCGCCGGAAATTTTCTCAAAAATCTCCTTGCTTCCCTCCTGAAAATCAAGCTTCATAAAAACTGAAAGACAGGCTGTGGAAATAATTCCAAGTATCATGCATACAATAACCAGCTTTGAACCTTTCTGAGCCATTGAAATATCCCTTGCAACAGCAAGCTGACGGCTGAGTTCACGCTGACGCTGTTTTTCTTCATCAGTAAGTTCAGGCTCAGGCATACCCTTTTCAGCAAGCTTTCTGCCCTCCTCCTTAGCTCTTTCAAGGTCAGGGTCTATGTACTGCCTTACAGGCTTCGGGACAGGAGCAGGTTCATCATCAAGCTGCGGTGCAGAAACTTCCTGCTGAAGCAATGCACTTTTTTCGGATTGCTGTGTAACAGGAGAACTGTAATATAAATCTTTTGCACTTGGTTTTTTCTGAGTTTCTTCAAGTACAGCCGCCTCTATTCCTTCAAGTGAATGTTTCTTTTCATTTGAAGAATCGTATGAAGTATCCTCAAGGACAAGAGCCTGAACGTCATCAAGTGATTTTTTCCTGAATTTTGACGGGTCATAATCCGTTTCTTCAAGAAGTGGAGTCTGCATACCTTCAAATCCATTGTTTTCAGTGCTCATAAAATCAGTCCTTTCAAAAGTTATCTTTCAATAATCTGAGTTCTGTCAGGTCCTACACCTATCATTGATATACGGCACTCACAGATTTCCTCAAGTCTTTCTATGTAATTTCTGCAAGCCTGCGGAAGTTCTTCAAATGTTCTGCATAATGAGATATCATCATCAAATCCTTCAGCAGTTTCATAAACAGGTTCACAGTCCTTAAGTTCTTCAAGTGTTGCTGGAAAATGCTTTATAACTGAACCGTCAGGTTTTCTGTAGCCGTTACATATTTTAAGTTCGCCAAGTCCGCTGAGAGTATCAAGCTTGTTGATTGCAAGAGAATCAAGTCCGTTTACTCTTACTGAATGGCGTACTATAACTGCATCAAACCAGCCTGTTCTTCTTGGTCTTCCGGTGGTAGTGCCAAATTCACCGCCTACATTTCTTATCTTATCTCCTGTTTCATCAAAAAGTTCGGTCGGGAATGGTCCTTTTCCTACTCTTGTAGTATAAGCCTTTGCAACACCGATAACATTTGTAATTGTTTTCGGGCCAACGCCTGTACCTACGCATACACCTGCGGAAAGCGGGTGAGATGATGTAACATATGGATAAGTACCAAAATCAATATCAAGAAGTGTTGCCTGAGCACCTTCAAACATAATTGTTTTGCCGGCTTTTGAGGCTTCATATGTTATAACAGAAACATCATCAACATATTTTGCAATTCTTTTTCCATATTCATTATATTCAGCTATAACAGCATCAAGGTCAAATTCCTTTCCGCCATATACAGCAGAAATAATTTTATTTTTAAGCATACCTGCTGAACGTACTTTTTCAGCAAATATTTCAGGGTGAACAAGGTCATATACTCTTATACCGCATCTTTCATACTTGTCCATATAAGTAGGACCGATACCTCTTTTTGTTGTGCCTATGTCAGAATTTCCCCTGAATTTTTCAGAAAGTCCGTCAAGTTCTATATGCCACGGCATAACAACATGAGCTCTTGGGTCTATGCGGAGATTATCAGTAGAAATACCTTTTTCACTGAGAGAATCAAGCTCACCGATAAAATCTTTCGGGTCAAGTACAACTCCCGCACCTATAAGACAGAGTGTATCAGGATAAAGAATACCTGAAGGGATAAGGTGGAGTTTATATGTCTGACCGTTGCTTACGACGGTATGACCGGCATTGTTTCCTCCCTGTGAACGTACAACAACTTCAGCTCTTGAGGCAAGTATATCAATAATCTTGCCTTTACCTTCGTCACCCCACTGAGTGCCGACAACAATATTAGCAGGCATTGCGAAATTCTCCTTTCAAATTAAAAAGAACAAAAAATTTTTATGGAAATATTAGAGTTAAAAGCAAAGATGCGTTTAACCAAACTACCGATATATTATTATATCAGTTTTAATATATTTTTTCAAGAGCAATTTATACATTTTCTAAATATCCAATAAATAAATTAAAAAAATTTACAGTCATACTTGAAAAAATACTATGTTTGGTGGTATAATTAAAATGATTACAGTCAGCACAAAGGGAATTTTCTATTAAACAGGAAATTTCTGAAAGCGTTTTCTGACAATATGGCATATGCCGTATGCTGCAAAACACAGGAAAAACCAGCATATGGAGTATGGAAAACATATCTGCCCCATAAGGTTTAAGGGCTGTCCCGAATAATCCCAGACATTCCAGCCAAATTTAACATTTACTGCAATCCCAACAGTAAATTCAGTAAACGTTATAAATAAAGCTCCTGCAATGCATCTTATCCCGAGCGGTAGTTTCCAGAGAATACGGTCTATGTCATACAATACCATAAGACATATACCGCCTGTAATGAACATTGTCCAGTGAGTAAATCCTCTGGCTGCTATTTCAATAAGACTGTACATGAATGCTCCTATAAGAAACAAAAACAGTTTCTCTCCTGTAACTTTCATAACTTCTGCACCTCTTTTTCATATTCTTATGCTATTATTTTCACATAAAGGGTTTTTATGCACAATGGCTTATGAAATTCTCAAAAATGCAATAACTATGAAAGGTAGAAAAAATATGCGAAAAAGTTGTATTCTTATGCACATCTCAAGCCTGCCATCAAATTTTGGCATAGGCAAGCTTGGAAAATCTGCTTATGATTTTGTTGATTTTCTTGTTGAAAGCGGTGTGAAATGCTGGCAAATACTCCCGCTTAACCCGACAAGCTATGGCGATTCACCGTATTCTTCATATTCCTGCTATGCAGGAAATCCGTATTTCGTGGATTTTGAACAGCTTAAACAGGAAGGTCTTCTTAAAAAAGCTGATTATGAAAATATCAAATGGCAGGACAGCCCCACTGCTGTAAATTATACAAAAATTTATAATAACTGCTTCAAGGTTTTAAAAACTGCATATAAAAGCTATAAACATGAACTTTCAAGCCAGTATCATAAATTTGTATCCGACAACAGGGAATGGCTTGATGACTATGCTCTTTTCATGGCTCTTAAATTCAAAAATAACGGTCTGCCATGGTATGAATGGGATACTCCGCTTGCAATGCGTGAAGAAAAGGCTCTTGATGAAGCAAGGGAAGAACTTTCAAAGGATATAGAACTTTTCAGATTCATTCAGTATAAATTTTACAAGCAATGGCATATTCTCAAAAAATATGCAAATAACAGAGGAATTGAAATTATCGGCGATATGCCGATATATGTTGCGTATGACAGCGTAGATGTATGGGCAAATCCTGAACTTTTCTGCCTTGACAGCGAAAAAAAACCTCTTGATGTTGCAGGCTGTCCTCCCGATGATTTCTCACCGACAGGTCAGCTCTGGGGAAATCCGCTTTATAACTGGAAAGTCCATAAGAAAACCGGTTTTGAATGGTGGCTCAAACGTATTAAATTTGCCTCTCAAATATATGATACTGTAAGAATTGACCATTTCAGAGGTTTTGAAAGTTTCTACGCCATTCCTTACGGCAGTGAAACTGCTCAAACAGGTGAATGGAGAAAAGCTCCCGGAAAAGAACTCTTTGAAAAGGCAAAATCCGAACTCGGAAATATAAGCATTATCGCTGAAGATCTCGGATTTATAACTCCTGAAGTAAGAGAGCTTCTCGACTATACAGGATTTCCGGGCATGAAAGTCCTTCAGTTCGGTTTCAGCGATTCCGAAAATGAGCATCTTCCCCATAATTTCACTACTTCAAACTGTGTTGCTTATACAGGCACTCATGATAATGAAACCCTCAAAGGCTGGGTAGCCGGAATGTCCAAGGATAATATAAAATTCTGCAAGGAATTTCTTGATGTTATCAAGAAAAAGGATATTCCATGGGCAGTAGTTCGTCTTGCATGGTCAAGCGTTGCTGAAACAGCCGTTGCACAGATGCAGGATTTCCTTGATAGCGATGCACTCGGAAGAATGAATACCCCTTCAACGCTCGGGAATAACTGGCAGTTCAGAACAAGAACCGAAGATTTTACTCCTAAGCTTGCAAAGAAAATTTACAGACTCAATAAGATGTACAACCGTCTTTTATGCCCTGAAAGCATGCTTAAAGCACAAACTGAAAATAAATTAACAGAATTGGAAGTGTAACCTTATGAACAAGGAAAATTTTATGGCTGATTTTCATAATCAGCTTATCAGAAAATATGGTATCGTTCCGTGCGATGCAAAACCATGGCAGATTCATGATGTACTCGGTGATGTAATCATGGATTCGATTGAGGAAAACTGGAAAAAAAGCCGTCTTGCTCATCTCAATACAAAACGTGCCTGCTATCTTTCAATGGAATTTCTCGTAGGCAGAGCAGTATTCAATAATCTCCTTTGTCTTGGAATATATGATGAAACAGAATCAGCTCTTAAAGAATACGGAGTTGAACTTTCATCACTTGAGGAAATAGAAGATGCTGCACTCGGCAACGGCGGACTTGGCAGACTTGCAGCCTGCTTTCTTGACAGTGCCGCAACTCTTAATCTCCCGCTTGACGGCTATGGTATCCGCTATAAATACGGTCTTTTCAAACAGTCAATAGTTGATGGCTTCCAGTGTGAAGAAGCTGATAACTGGACAAAATATGGCGATGCATGGTCAAAACGCTGTGAAAGTGAGAGCGTAAGAATTGACTTTAATGGTCAGTCAGTAATGGCAGTACCTTATGATATGCCTGTAATCGGCTGCAAGACAAAAAATATCGGTACTCTTAGATTATGGCAGGCTGAACCGATTAACGAATTTGACTTTAACCTTTTCAATCAGCAGAATTATCTTGAAGCAAGCAAGGAAAAAGTATTTGCAGAAGATATATCAAGAGTCCTCTACCCCAATGATGATACAAGAGAAGGAAAGAAACTCCGCCTTAAACAGCAGTATTTCTTCAGCAGTGCCTCCCTTTCGGATATAATCAGAAAGCATAAGGCAACTTTCGGCACACTTGATAACCTTGCCGATTATGTTACAATACAGCTCAATGATACACACCCTGTTATATCAATCCCTGAACTTATTCGCCAGCTTGTCGATAATGAAGGATATAAATTTGACAAGGCATTTGAAACTGCCTGCAAAATATTCAACTATACAAATCATACAATCATGGCTGAAGCTCTTGAAAAATGGGAATGTTCACTTGTTGAGGAACTCCTTCCGAGAATTTATGAAATTATTATCATGATAAATGAAAAGTTTATAGCTGATATGTACGGCAGAGGAATTGAGGCAAAGGATTTCAACGATATGAAAATTATCATAGGAAACCTTGTTCATATGGCTAATATGGCTATTTACTGCTCATCATATGTAAACGGCGTTGCCGAAATTCATACACAGATTCTCAAGGATACAGCTCTCTCATCATGGTATAAAATCTATCCGGAACGCTTCCAGAATAAAACAAACGGCATCACCCAGAGAAGATGGCTTGCACTCTGCAACCGTGAACTTTCAGCAATGATTACTGAACTCCTCGGCAGTGATGACTGGATTGTAAACCTTTCTGAACTTAAAAAGCTTGAAAAATATGCTGATGATGAAGCTGTACTTTCAAGATTTATAGATATAAAATCTGAAAAGAAAAAACAGCTTAAAAACTTTATGCTTGAAAAAGACGGTATTGATGTTGATGAAAACAGTATATTCGACATACAGATTAAAAGACTTCATGAGTATAAAAGACAGCTCCTCAATGCATTCTCAATACTTTATATCTATTTCGGCATAAAGGACGGAACTATTAAGAATTTCACTCCTGCAACATTTATATTCGGTGCAAAATCTGCTCCCGGATACAGACGTGCAAAGGGTATTATCAAGTATATAAATGAAATAGGAAAGCTTATCTCTGAAGATAAGGAAGTATGCAGCCTTATCAAAGTTGTATTTGTATCAAACTACAATGTTTCATATGCTGAAAAACTCGTTGCCGCTGCCGATATCTCAGAACAGATTTCTACAGCCGGTACAGAAGCATCAGGTACAGGAAATATGAAACTTATGCTTAATGGTGCTGTAACCCTCGGAACATATGACGGCGCAAATGTTGAAATAGTTCAGGAAGCAGGAGAAGAAAACAATTATATCTTTGGTGCAAGAGTTGAGGATTTAAAGAAGATTATGCCTGAATATAACAGCCGTAAGCTGTTTGCCGAAAATGAAAAAATCCGCAGAGTTGTCAATACTCTTATTGACGGAACAGTTTCAGATGGCGGAACAGGCGTATTCAGAGAACTTTATTTCTCACTGCTTGACGGTGCAAGCTGGCATTCACCTGACAACTACTATCTGCTTGGTGACCTTGAAAGTTATGTTGAAACAAAACTCAGAGCCATTTCTGACTATAATGACAAAATGTCATTTGCAAAGAAAGCATGGCTTAATATGTGTAATGCCGGAAAATTCAGTTCAGACAGAACAATTGCCGATTATGCAGAAAATATATGGCATATAAAATCAATTGAATTATAATATTATTCAGGTATAGAGTTTCAGTAAATTATAATTCAGGTTTATTAAAATTTTAACATGATATAAACAGGGACTGAAATAATATATAAAATTTCTCAGTCCCGTTTATTTTTATAAAAATGAACATGAAATGGAGCTGTAACCTTTATGAAAAGATATATGAGTACAATATTGCCCCTGATATTGGTATTATTAAGCATGATATTGATTTTTGGATTTTCCTCTCAGAATGGCAGTGATACTAATTCTTTAAGCCTTTCAGTAACTAATAAAATTGCATCATTAGTATTTAAAAATTACAATTCACAAAGCAATGAAACAAGAAATTATATAATCTACAGTATTAATATAATTGTAAGAAAAACTGCACATTTTACAATGTACTATATTCTTGGTGCATCATTATATCTTCTTTCTGTTTCAATTAAAAAGAGTTTTAAAACCTGTTTTAAATTTTCTTTAGGAATACCGTTTTTATATGCTGTATCAGATGAAATACATCAGATTTTTACTGACGGACGCACTCCAAAGGTTACAGATGTACTTATCGATGAAACAGGTGCATTCTTCGGCTCGCTGACTGTATTTGCAGTAATCGCCTGCTTTAATTATTTAAAGTTGAATTATACAAAAAAATTATAAAATTCACACAAAAAAACACTTGCAAAATCATACAATTTGTGATAAAATATTTAATAGATAAAAATATATTTCAAGGAGTTTTCAGTAAAACTATGAACATTATTTCATTACTTAAACATAAAAGCAGCGTTGCATATCTTTATGATGACAATACTATTCGTCAGGGACTTGAAAAAATCAGGTTTCATGGATATACTGCAATTCCTGTTATTTCCCGTGACGGTACATATATCGGCACTGTAAGTGAAGGGGATTTTCTCTGGCATTATATTTCAAGAAATATATCTGATATTCATCAGAATGAGGATTTTTTTATAAGGGATATAATCAGAAAAGACTGGAATCCTCCTGCAAAAATTAATATTAAAATTGATGAGCTTCTTATGATGGCTATGGACCAGAATTTCGTGCCTATGATTGATGACAGAAGAACATTCATCGGAATAATAACAAGAAAAGATATCATTAAATATTTTTATAATATGAAAAATCAAAACTGAATATATAAAAAATCTTCTGCCGTAAAAAACAGAAGATTTTTTTATAACACAAAAATTAAATTTTTCATTAATATTCAGACTCTACAAGAAATTTTTTCATTGTTACAAAATCAAGTATATCTACGACTCCATCATTATTAAAATCTGCACATTTAAAAGTTCTTGCATCAAGTTCTGTATCATAAATCAAATACTGGGAAAGCATTACTATATCAGATATATCAAGCATTCCGTTATGATTCATATCACCACTTACAGCATCTGATACTGTAAAGTTAAAATAATTTGAATATGAACAACAATTACTGTAATCTTCATTTACAGCTTTTACCGATGCATAGTAATTTCCTGCCGGCAATGTCACTTCAGATGAATAAATATCAGATGAATAATCCTGAGTAAATACAGCTGTACCCGAATCTTTATTATAAACATTAAGATTATAATAAGATGTATTTTCTGCGTAACTGCTCCAGTTTACAGTGACTTGATTATCAATGCTGTATGCATTCACATATGGAACAGACGGATAAGCTGTTTCAGTTTCAGACTCATATATAATTCCTGTCGGCTCAATTCCTGCCTGATATCCCCAGCCCAGAAACAAATTCCAGTAATAATCACTTATCTGTTCTTCCTTTACAATTCCAACACCGTGAATCATCTGATTATTTCCCGTATATATGGCAACATGACCATATTCGGAAGTATTAAAGTAAAGACACGCACCAATCGGAATATTGTCTCTTGAATCCGAAACACACCATGTTTCATATGCATTCATTGCTGTATATATTCCATATGTTGATGAATAAATTCCTGCACTTTCATAACACAGTCTTACAAATTTCTGACAATAACCATCATAATCTGTGCTTCCGATTAAATTTCTGCCATATGAAATAATTCTGTCAGTCTGTGAAATTTCATCAGCAGATACTTTGCAGGGAGAAATTAATAAAATCATTAACAAAGATGTCAGAATACATAAAAAATTCTTTTTCATAAAAGTAACCTCCGTGATTATAAATTTTAATTTATCTGTAATCATTCTCGAAATATTTAATCTGTTTGTAATGATTAAAAAAATATTTAATTTATACGAAATTATTTTTAACTATTTTGTAAACGATATGTTAAAATATCGTATATATTATATCATATCTTTTTACAAACTGCAATACTTTTTATGCATATTTATAAAAATAACCGCTGTAAAATTATGTTTTTTTATAAAAGTATTTGTTAAAAAAATTTTAATAACTTATCCTTGAATTAAATATTAAAATAAAGTATAATTAAATTATATTTTTTTATGGAGATGTTTTTAATGAACAGCAATGTAATTCTCATCGGAATGCCCGCATCAGGAAAAAGTACAGTAGGTGTTATACTTGCAAAAGTGCTTAAATATAAATTTATAGATACTGACCTTGTAATGCAGAATATAACCGATAAAACACTGACAGAAATTATTGCCGAAAAAGGTATGCAGGGATTTCTTGATTTTGAAAATGATACTGTAAGCAACGTTGACGCTTTCCATACTGTAATCGCTACAGGCGGAAGTGTTATATATGGCGAAAAAGCCATGAACCACCTCAAGAAAAACGGTGTTGCAGTATATCTCAAGCATAGATATGAAGTAATAGATTCAAGGCTTACCAATATTTCTACAAGAGGCGTTGCAATGAAAAAAGGTCAGACACTTCATAACCTCTTTGATGAAAGAGTACCGCTTTATGAAAAATATGCTGACATTACTGTTGAAGCTGATGGTCTTACCACTGAACAGACAGTTGAAAAAATTGCAGAAATTATCCATCGTCTTGAATAAATAACTGTTATCAGTTATAATAAATTTAATGTATAAAAGAACTGGAGATGTATTTATTTTGGATATACTGCATATTATAGTCCCTCCTATTATCGGCGGACTTATCGGACTGCTTACAAACGGCATTGCCATAAAAATGATGTTCCGTCCTTTAAAACCTGTATATATCGGAAAATTCAGGCTTCCATTCACCCCCGGCATAATTCCTAAAGAAAGAGAAAGAATTGCTAAAGCTGTCGGACGTGTTGTAGGCAGTGATATTCTTGATAATGACACTATCAAAAAAGCAATGCTCTCTGATAATGTACATAATAAATTAAATGATAAGATTGAAGAATTTATTGAAGAATATAAATCCGCTGAATACAGTATCAGCGAATATCTTGAAGAAGGAGGATATCTTGAAAAAATTGATGGAATAGAAACAAAGCTTTCCGCTGATATATCAGAATTCGTAAGAAAAAAACTTGTTGAAGCTGATATTGGTACTGTTATTGTTGAATCAGCATTTACTGAAATTTCTTCAAAGCTTAACCCTATGGTAATGGCAATCGCAGGAAATGCCATTAATTCTGCAAAAGCTCCTCTGGCACAAAAGGTAAATGACCTTGCCAATGAAAAAGCCGGTGATATGGTAAATGAATATATAAATACTGAATATAAAAATATTTTACAACGTTCAGTTGGTGAAACAATAACTGTGATTGATGAAAAATTCCCTGAATTAAAAAAGAAAATATGGGATATATATTCCTCTTTTATCAATAAAAAGCTTGGAGGTATGCTTTCAGCATTTAATGTGGCTGAAGTTATCGAACAGAAAATAAATGAGCTTGATATAGCAAGAGTTGAAGAACTTATAATGTCAATTATTAAAAAGGAGCTTAATGCCATTATATATCTCGGAGGACTTCTTGGCTTATTAATGGGTATAGCAAATATATTCTTTTAGCCATAAAAATAATTATAACCTGATAAGAATTTATATTCCTATCAGGTTATTTTTGTCAGATATATAAAGTCACCTCTGATATAAAACATCAAAAGTGACTTTATAATATATTTATACCTCACTCACACTAAGTAAAAGGAATTTTTTAAATCAGATAACTCTTACTCTGATTACGCCTTCAATACCATTGATATCTGATATAACCTTATCTGAAACTGTTTCAGCATCAATCATTGTATATGCATGGTCTTTCTTTGACTTGTTAAGCATATTGTCTATATTTATTCCGTCATTTCCGAAGATTGTTGTAATCTGTGAAATAATTGCCGGAACATTTTTATGAATTACACATATTTTCTTTCCGTTTGCATTCATTGAAGCATCAGGAAGATTTACACTGTGAGTAATATTTCCGTTTTCAATATAGTCAATAAGTTCATTTGCTGCCATTATTGCACAGTTATCTTCACTTTCAGGAGTTGATGCTCCAAGGTGCGGAATTGCAATAATACCGTCAACACCGATTGTATTTACATTTGGGAAATCTGTAACATATTTTGAAACTTTTCCGCTTTCAAGTGCTGCAATAATGTCAGCATCATTTACAAGTTCACCTCTTGCAAAGTTAAGGATTCTTACGCCGTCTTTCATCTTTGCAATAGCTTCAGCATTGATAAATTCTTTTGTATCAGCATTGAACGGAACATGAACTGTTATGTAATCAGCTTCTGCAAATACTGCATCATTTGAATTTACAACCTTTACAGCCGGTTCAAGTCTGAGAGCTGTATTTACAGACATAAACGGGTCAACACCTACAACTTTCATTCCGATTGAGAGAGCTGCATTTGCTACAAGGCAGCCTATTGCACCAAGTCCGATTATACCAAGTGTCTTGCCTTTGATTTCAGGACCTGCAAACTGTGATTTGCCTTTTTCAACAAGTTTAGGTGCATTTTCATCACCCTTGAGTGTCTTAACCCATTCCATTGCTCCTGAAATATTTCTTGATGAAAGCAGAAGTCCTGCAATAACAAGTTCTTTTACTGCATTTGCATTTGCACCCGGAGTATTGAAAACACATATGCCCATATCTGCACATTTGTCAACAGGAATATTGTTTACACCGGCACCGGCTCTTGCAATTGCAAGAAGACTTGAACCAAATTCCATATCGTGCATAGCTGCTGAACGAACCATTATTGCATCAGGATTTTCAACGCTGTCGGCAACTGTGTAATTGTTCTTGTCAAATACATCTGTACCGCAGGCTGCAATTTTATTTAATGTCTGAATATTGTACATTACAAGTACCCTCCAAATATAATTATTCAACTATAATTTTAACACAGCAGTATTTAATTGTCAAGTATCTGTCAGCCTGACAGGCCATCACACACTATATTTTTTTTACTGTCTATAATAATTTCTATGCAGTGACCTGCAAAATAATCAGGTTTGCAGACAAAATAAATCTCTATATCGCTTGTTCCGTCCTCCTCAATATTTATTGTAAGTTCGGAAATTTTCAGACTTTTACAGAAACTGTCATCTGATATCGGAGTAAAAACCTTTGAACCGTCAGCCAGTATAAATCCGCCGTCCTCTGATTTTTCACATTCAGAAACCCAGAATTCTGCTGATTCCGTCATACGATTTTCGAGTATTGCCTGCTCTATCACATGACGTTTCCTGTCAATCCATGCTATATTCTCTGCAACTACATCGTGATAATCCTCAACATCATTATCAGTATTGAGATTTATTCCCACACTCACAGAATTTAAATTCCATACTTTGCAGTCAGTTTCAAAATCACAGAAAGTGCCTTCTCTAAATACCATAGTATCTCCTTTATATTTCAACAATTTTTTTAAGCTGTGAATTATGACCTGTTAATCAAATCTGTAGTATCCTCATACTGATTTGCTTTATCAGATTTTAATTGTTTTTTCTGCATAAGAGTATCAAGATTCTGAATATGTTCCTTACATTCTGTAAAATTAAAAAGGAACACTCAAAGATTAATTCTCCGATACTTCAAGTGTTCCGTTTTTATTTCAATTGCAAATTATAATATTAAGCATTTTCGCTTTCAAATTTCTTCATAAATTCAACAAGCTTTTCAACGCCTTCAACCGGCATTGCATTATAAATAGATGCTCTCATACCGCCGACTGAACGATGTCCCTTGATGTTTATAAATCCTGCTTTTTTAGCTTCTGCAACAAATTTTGCATCGAGGTCAGCATTGCCTGTAACAAAAGGAACATTCATAAGTGAACGGTCTTTGCCCTGTACTGTAGCCTTGAACATAGATGAGCTGTCGAGGTAATCATATATAACCTTTGCTTTTTTTTCATTGATTTCTTTCATCTTTTCAAGACCGCCCATTTCCATAACCCAGTCAAGAACGAGCTTGAGGATATAGATTCCGTATGTAGGAGGGGTATTGTACATTGAACCGTTATCAGCATGTATCTTGTAATCGAACATTGTAGGAGTGCCTTCTTTAGCATTTCCTATAAGGTCTTCACGGATTATAACGACTGTAAGACCTGCAGGACCCATATTCTTCTGAGCACCTGCATAAATCATGCCGTATTTTGATACGTCAACAGGTTCAGAAAGTATGCATGATGAAAGGTCAGCTACAAGCGGAACATCGCCTGTGTCAGGGAGTTCAGCCCACTTTGTACCGTAGATTGTATTGTTCTGGCAAATGTGGAAATAGTCTGCTGTCGGATTGAATTTTGATTTGTCCAGTTCAGGAATATATGAAAATGTCTTATCCTTTGATGATGCAACAACATTGCAGTTTTCAGCACCGCAGAGCTTTGCAGCTTCCTGATATGCCTTGTTTGCCCACTGACCTGTAATAACAAAATCAGCTTTTCCTGTTTTATTCATAAGGTTAAGCGGAATCATAGCAAACTGTGATGATGCACCGCCCTG
Organism: uncultured Ruminococcus sp.; assembly: GCA_964426275.1. Lineage (GTDB taxonomy): Bacteria > Bacillota > Clostridia > Oscillospirales > Ruminococcaceae > UBA5884. The sequence goes on from CAYRPZ010000015.1 coordinate 25,569, forward strand.
AAGAAAAAGAACCTTGTAATTGTCGGGAATTGACATAACTTTTCTGAGGCTTGCTTCACATTCATCAATAATTGCCTGATATTCTTTTGAACGGTGTGACATTTCCATAACGGACTGACCACTTTCACCGTATTCAAGCATTTCATCTGCTGCTCTTTTGAGGACAGCTTCAGGAAGTGTTGCAGGTCCTGCACTGAAATTATAAACTCTGCTCATTTTAAATAACCTCCAAGAAAAAATATAAATATTCAATACAACTTATATTATATTCCTTTTTGACAAATAAGTCAATAATGCTGTAAAATTTTTATTAAAATGCCTCACTGTAGTCAACAGCAATATAAGTTACCATATTATTTTCAAATCCGAGTGTAATACCATACTCAGAATTATCCGCATCATAGATATAGAGATAGTACTCTGAAACGCTGAGAGCTTTGCGTTCAAGCTCTGAATTTATATCTGAAAGTCCGAATGCTTCAGCCACAGCACTGACAGAACTTCCGACTGTAATTCCGTTTACTGAAATATTTACAGACGGTGTCTGACCGAGTGTATGAATATATTCAATATATTCAACAGGTGTACTGTCTGTTACACTGTCTGCATTTGCGGAAAAAATAGCTGAAAGGCTCTGGTCATATGTATATGCCATTGTTGCATTTTCGCTCCATTCATAAACTCCTGATTCATCATTTGCAAATATATTATAAATTTCGGGCATTGATGCAGGCATAAGAACAGGTGTGTCATTTATCTTTATCTCGGCATCTGCAAGTCTGTATTCAACCTCATCATAATCATATGAATTATCATCTGTATCATAATCGGCTGTATTATCATAATCATAGCCGTAATCATCTGTGTAGTCATAATCATAGTTATAATCATCTGTATATTCATAATCGTAGTCACCATATCCGCCGAACAGACTGTCATAATCCCAGTCAAGCTTTTCAAAGATACTTCTTATAAATTCCTCGCCCTGTTCATCTGTAATTTCTTCTATACTTATGGATTTGTCAGGAACTGACGGAATTTCAGGATTTTTATTGACTGACCATTCAATTCCGAGGTCATCAATATATTCGGGAATGCTGAAATTAACTTTCTGAGTGTTACCGTCAACAGCAAGATTAACTTTAAAATCAGAAAGCGACTCATAAATACTGCTTAAATCCATTGAAAGAGTACCTCTTACAAGTCCTTCCTCCCGATTTTCAATCTTGAGATTTTCAAAGTTTATTCCGAAATTTAATTCTTCATTATCTGCAACAATATTGCATATGCCAGTATATGCGCCATCATTTTCATTTGCATTTATCTTTATATAATTTTTATCATCTACAACAAATTCAAAGCCGTATGTATTTCCGTCCTTTGCAACACTGTATCCCATTGAAAATTCGTCATCATAAATCTCATGACCTCTTACAGTACCTTCAGCATCAACATATACAGCAACTGTTCCTTTATTGTCTTCGTCAGCTGTTTCCATATCAGACTTCAAACTTTCAATTGCATCGCTGATTACCGTATCATAATCATCTTCCTCATATCCCTCAATTTCTGAATATGTTTCAGCATATGAATTATATATATCTTTTATGTCTGAATCATTTTTCAGTTCTTCAAGAACTTTAAGAACAGCCTCATCAAGCATTTTATCATTTACTACAATTTCAATCCTGTTATATGTATATGATACATCTGCGGAAGTACCCTCATATCCTTTTTCAATTGAAATTTCTCCATTATCCGCAAGATATGAAATGATTATATCTCCGTACTTGTCAAGTGCATTTTCAAGCTTTTCAGGCTCAAATTTGCTGTAATCGGGATATGATACCTTACTTAAATCAATACCATACGTTTCCTCAGCGTCCATTTTTATAAAATCATCGGAAAGACCTGCTATTTTCATAAAAAATTCAGTTCCCGAATGCGGAATCACAGCATCAACACTGCATACTTCCGTACCGTTTACAGACAATAGTATATTTTCGCCTACAACATCTGTACTATATACAATACCTAAATTTCCGCCTATACTGTCAACAGTCAGTCCATTATATATTTCATAGGGTTGTGCAAGGTCAGCTGAAAATCCTATTTCAGCACCAAGTGCATCAGCATTATAATAGTCATATGTTTTCTTATAGTTTTCAGCAATGTTTCCCGCTGTATTTCTTAAATTCTCAGTTTCAACCGTTAAAAAATAATTTTCAGGCTTCATTACTGCCATTCTCACACTGTTTTTTACAACAGGCACAAAATTATATGCCAAAGCTCCCCCGCCCACAATTACTGCTGCACATATCCCTGCTATAATTCCGACAGGTGATTTCTTCTTTACTTCTGCACCGCTTACAAAATTCCCATTATTATTAAAAGCCATAAATATTTCCCCCTGATATTTATAAG
>CAYRPZ010000016.1:0-26989 GCA_964426275.1 uncultured Ruminococcus sp.
AATATGTGAGTTTCTGTCCTGAAAATTTCGATTTGCCATATATAAAATCATATAGACGTGAGGACGGTATAATGTATTACTGCGGTGATTCTGTTGTATACAGGATTAACAGCGGTGCTTGGCAGAACAATATTTTTAAAATTTCTGACAGGAAATACAGGCTTAAAGCTGAAACAAATGTAAATTCAGATGTACTGAAACAATCACAGTCAGCACTTCCGGAAATATCAGATTGTTTTAAAATGGCAAACGGAGATTTGTTTATAAAAATAGACCTCTCGAATGATGAAATTCCTCTTGATGAACTGCTTGATTTCTATGGAAATGATATTGATAGCCGTCATTGTGCATGGATTATAAGCCGTCTTATGGGATTATGCTGTTTTGCTCATATTGGAGGCAATGTTCTTAACTGTATCTGTACTGATAATTTTATGGTGAGTCCAGCTCAACATTCATTAAGACTTACAGGTGGCTGGTGGTTTATCAATCATAATGAAGAAAAAATGAACGGTGTTCAGAGCGAAGTTTATGAAAATATGCCCGTATCATCTAAAACCGATAAGCTTTCAAGATATGTAACAGACCTTGAATGTATTAAAGCTGTATGCAGAAAAATATTCCCGAAAAATTCACCTCAGCCTATGCTTGAATATGCTGACAATATATGTATGCAGGATATATTTTCTGAATTTGATAGCTGGGAAAATGTAATTAACAAGTCATTCGGCGGAAGATATTTTACAGAAATGAAACTCTGTTCTTCCGATATTTATATATAATTTTTAAGGAGGATTTTATTATGGGTTGTGGAAACTGGACATCAGATGACTGGAAAAGATATTCTTCAGCAAGAATAAGAGGAAGAAATGTATCTGAAATTTATTCGTCAATAGATATGAAACAGGAATATAATCCACTTGGAATTAAAATGCGTGAGAGCCGTGACAGTGCAGAACATAATCTTTCAACTATAGGTCTTGATGTTACAGGCTCAATGAACAGAATACTTGAAGTAGTTGCTAACTGTCTTGGTGATATGGTTAAGGAAATACTCAACAGAAATCCTGTATCAGACCCGCAGATTATGTTTTCAGCAATAGGTGATGCTATGTTTGACAGAGCACCTTTGCAGGTAACACAGTTTGAATCAGATATAAGAATCGCAAACCAGCTTACAGATTTATGGTTTGAATGCGGCGGAGGAGGAAACGGATTTGAAAGCTATCCGCTTATATGGTATTTTGCTGCAAATCATACGTCAACGGACGCATGGGAGAAACGTCAGAAAAAAGGTTTTATATTTACTATGGGAGATGACTGTTTCCCTGAAAAAATTACTGCAAAGGAAATAAAAAGATTTATTGGCGATGATATTGAAAATGACATTTCAACAGAAAATCTTTATGCTCAGATAAGCAGAAAATACAATGTTTTCCATCTTATGCTTGAACAGGGCGGAAGTGCTTCAAGAATGAGTCCCGATAAATGGAGAAAACTTATGGGAGAACGTGCAATATCTGTTTCGGATTATAAGTGTATTCCGGAAATTATAGTTTCAATTATGGAATCTGTCAGCGGACGTGACACAGAAGATATTATAAATTCATGGGATAAAAGTACTCAGCTTGCAGTCAGAAATGCTATAGTGGGTCTTGCAAAAAAATCAGAGGAAAAAGGATTTTTTAGTAGGTTTATAAAATTTTGATAAAAAGGAGATTTTGAATAAAATGAAAAAAGCATATGCGGTTATCGGTGCGAATTTCGGAGATGAGGGAAAAGGTCTTGTGACAGATTATTTCTGTAAAAATAATAAGAATGTTCTTAATGTGCGTTTTAATGGCGGCTGTCAGGCAGGTCATACAGTGGTGACATCTGACGGAAAGCGTCATGTCTTTTCACATATCGGGGCAGGAACATTCAGCGGAGCAGATACATATTTATCCGGATTTTTCACCGTTAATCCTATGCTTTTTATGAAAGAATACAGAAATTTATATGATATATATAAAATATCACCAAAAGTTATTGTATCTGAAAATGCTTTTGTTTCACTTCCATGTGATATTCTTATAAATCAGCTTGCTGAAAATTGCAGGGGCAACAAAAGACATGGAAGTTGTGGAATGGGGATAAATGAAACTGTAATCCGAAACAGAAATGAAAAATTCAGGATTAGTTTTGGGCAGATGTCATTTCTTGAATATCCAAGAAATATTTCATCGGTAATATCTGAAATGTCAGCAACTATAAGAAATATAAATAAATTTTATGTTCCCCAGCGTCTTGAAGAATTAAGAATAAAAAATCCTCCTGATGAATTTTATGAACTGCTTGACAATGAAAATATTATATATAATTATATAGATGATTTTATGAATATGTATCGTGTATGCAGGAATGTTTATAATGATGACGGTATCATGAATGAATATGATACTGTGGTATTTGAAGGAGCGCAGGGATTGCTTCTTGACTGTGACAGGTCGGAATACTATCCAAATCTCACTCCATCAAATACAGGAATGAAAAATGTAAGGAGTATACTGGATAAATTTCCTGATACTAATACGGAGGTATGTTATGTAACCCGTTCATATTTTACAAGGCATGGAGCAGGGAAGTTTAAAAGCGAATGTCAGGAAATATCTGAAAAATATGACCTTTCAGATAAAACAAACCATACAAATCAATATCAGGGAAATTTCAGATATGGCTTTTTTGATGCCGATGAATTTAAAAAATCACTTGAAACAGAAAAAAGATATTTAAAGAAAAATTATAAAGTATCTTTATGTATAACTCATCTTGATGAAACAGACGGCAAAATATTATGTAGCAATGAAAATATATCAGCAGAGAATTTATACAGGAATACAGGGTTAGAGAAATTATATGTTTCATATAGTGAGATATCAGACAAAATGAGGAGATTCCTTTAATGAGGAAATTTCCTCATTGCTATTTACAATATCAACTTTTATTTTTAAATTAGGTTGACAATCGCTTTTCATTATGATATAATATGTATGTAATTTATTTAATATGAAAGGCTGGTTTTTTGTATGTCATCTGAAGCAATTAAAAAGGAAAATATGTTTACAGTAAAGGAAATGGTGTTTACAGCCATGTTTGCTGTTATTATTGCAGTATGCTCATGGATTTCTATTCCCACTACTGTTCCATTTACACTTCAGACCTTTGCGGTATTTGCTTGTATAAGTATGCTGGGTGGAAAAAGAAGTTTTTTTGCTGTGCTTGTGTATATTATTCTTGGTGCAGTGGGTATACCTGTATTTGCAGGATTCAGCGGAGGAATAGGAGTTCTTTTCGGCTCAACAGGAGGATATATCATAGGATTTCTTCTGACAGCTCTTGTATGCTGGATAGCTGAGAGATTTTTCGGAGAAAAGCTTGTTGTATCAATAATTGCTATGGTAATTGGTCTTATATTATGCTATGCTTTCGGAACAGCGTGGTTTATGTTTATCTATGGAAGAAATACCGGTGAAATAGGTCTTGCAACAGCTTTGGGCTGGTGTGTAGTTCCTTTTATAATTCCTGATATAATTAAAATGGTTCTTGCAATTGTTATTTCAAAGAGAGTCAGAAAATATGTCAGTCTTTAAGTTGCGTCCGCATCACAGCTTATGCATATCGTTTTTTGAAGGAAAGGGATACAGTGATAAATTTACTGAAAGCATGACTGGAATTATAAGAATGCTTGATAATGAAAATCCTTTTATAAATCCTGTTTCGGAAACAGATATAATCTGTGAAAATTGCCCTAATAATAATATGGGAATATGTATTACATCAGAGAAAGTTTATGATTATGATAAAAGAGTTCTTAAATTATGTGAAATTTCAGAAAATACGAAAATAAAATGGAAAGACTTTCATGATACAGCAGTTAAAAATATAATAAAAACTGGAAAAATATCTGAAGTATGTTCAGATTGTTCATGGCGATATATATGCAATGAAAAAAGCAGAAATTACAAGTGAAATAATACGGCATAGCCTTTTGGTTATGCCGTATTTTTATATATAATTCTAAATTTTATTTCATATTAAGAGAAAAATTCATAATATTTTATATTATGTACATTGAGCATGATTTTAAATAAAAAAGCGGTATAAATTTGATGTGGATTTATACCGCTTGAATATTCAGTTTTATCTATAATTCAATAGTACCTTTAGATACTGATTTAACCTGCATGATACCAGTTTCAACATTAAAAAATACAGTGCGTCCATAATTAAGACCGGTGTCTTCAGCAATAATTTTTATTTTATAATGTGCAAGAGTCTGTTTTACTGCTCTCACATTTCTTTCACCGATATTGAAAGTCTGAAGTTTGGTCTGGAACATCTGGGCACCACCTGCAATTTTAGCAGTCATATTTGGTATTTTAGCACCATGCCGAACCATCATCTGAATAAGTTCAGTAATTCCTGTATCAGCATAGCGTCTTAAATTAGCAGATGCATTAGTAGCCTCTTTGCTGTTTGGAAGCATTATATGTGCAAGACCGCCTACTGAATTGGTTTTATCAAGCAGACATATACCCACACATGAACCAAGTGCATATGTAGCCAGTATTCCGGGAGGTTTGGAAACATTCAGGTCAGAAATGCCTATATTTATAGTATTAAGCATTTTACATTACTCCAAGTTTTTCAAAAAGTTTATTTAAAGACTGCATTTCAGGAATAAGTATCATATTACTTTTTATTTCGTCTGAATTTCTGTTTATTCCGAATGAATCATCAATAAACAGAACTTTGTTGCCTACTTTGGCAAATTCAATTGACGGAACACTAAAAATAGCACCTGCCATATCAATACAAATTGATGGTGCAGATATATTTATAGTAAGACCTGTCATACTTGAAATGGCATTGACATATGAACCTGCCATAATATTTCCAATTTCTGAAAGTGCAGACATTTCCATTTCATCTATCTCAAAGAAAGATGAAAAATCTTTTCCGAAGAAAGTTTTAAGAACACCTTGAACAAAATTGCTGTCAAAAACATAGAGAATCATTGCGTCGATATCTCCATAAACTTTGACAAGAAGTCCCATGACAACATTTTCAGAGCCGCCGACAAAGTCAGCCACCTCATTGAATCCGAGTATTCTTACATTAGGTACTTTTATATCTATTTTCTTGCCCATAAATGATGAAAGGGAAGTTGCAGCATTTCCCGAGCCGATGTTTCCGAGTTCGGTAAGCACATCAATCTGCATTTCATCAAGTTCTTCAATATTATTAATCGGCATACAGATTCACCCTTTCTGCAGTTTTGTTTTTAAGGATTTTAACCAAGAACTTTCGTTATGGTCTGAATAATTCTTTCAGGTTTAAAAGGCTTTACTATAAAGTCGAGAGCACCGAGCTTTATAGCTTCAACAACCATTGCTTCCTGTCCCATTGCTGAACACATGATAATTTTTGCTGAAGGGTCAGCTGCCTTTATATCTCTAAGGGCTTCAATACCTGTTTTATTTGGCATAGTTATATCCATAATAACAAGGTCGGGCTTTTCCTTTTCGTAAAGGCTGCAGGCAATTTCACCGTCTGAAGCTTCAATAACATTTGTATATCCGCTTTTGCTGAGTGAATCCTTTACCATCATTCTCATGAACGCCGCATCATCTACTATAAGAATTTTCTTATCCATATTTACTCTCCTTTAAATGTTTTTATTTTTTATAATGTATCCAAAATATTGGAATTTATTATTTCAGTAATTCTTATTGCAAAGTTGTCATCAACAACAACAACGTCACCTTTTGCAATAAGATTGCCATTTACAACAACATCGACAGGTTCATTTGCCATTGTGTCAAGTTCGATAATTGTGCCTTTTGTAAATTCAACTACTTCGTCCATACGTTTTTGGGTTGAACCTATCCGGATTGAAACTTCCATCGGAACATTTAAAATTGAACGAAGATTATTATACTGCTTGCTTGTCAGGAATTGCTCTGTTTCCTCATCAAATGAATTCATTTGATATTCTTGAGTCTTTTGTTTAGGTTCAGGTTTCGGAGTAGGTTTCGCAACGGGTTTAGGTGCGGGTTTAGGTACAGGTTTTTCCATAGGTTTGGGTGCAGGTTTTGTTGCAGGAGCAGGTGCTGCTTCAGTCTGAGCTGCGGCAAGCATTTTATTTATTTCATTCTGATTCATTATTCCGTCAGAAACAGGCTCATCAGGAATATTGTCAGCAGAATAATTTTCGAGTGATGCTGAATACTGTTCAAGCATACTGTCAGCAAGTTCATTTGCAAGGCTTATTGTAAGCAGAGTTACAAATCGGCTCTGCATAATACCATCGATATTGAGGTCAAATGATATCGAGCATACTGTATCATCAGCTTCAACTTCATTTACTCTGAGCACATCGCTGTCATTTTCGACTATTTTGGCTTCAGGTGTTGAAATATCAACAACCTTGTTTATAAGTTCGGAAAGTGTTGTTGCAGCTGCACCCATCATTTGATTCATTATTTCGCATACAGCGGATATATTCATTTCATCAAATTCAAAGTCATCGCTTATTACAAGTGGGCGGCCGAGAATCTGATTTACCATAAGCTGGACATCATTCTGCTTGAGTACAAGTACAGACGAACCGTGAATACCTTCAACATACTGAATTTTTACGCTTATTGAAGGTTCAAGCTCCTTGAATGATATATTTGAAGCCTTTGCTATGCTGACTTTAGGTGTTGTGATAGTTACCTTTGAACTGAGAAGATTTGAAAGAGCAGTTGCGGCAGAACCCATTATAATATTCTGTACTTCACCGACAGCATCAACCTTTTCAGGCGTGAGTTCAGCAGGAACTTCATTTTCCTGTTCGGGAGAGAATCCCATATTTACTTCTACAAGCTTTACAGCCATTTCATTTGCGAGGTCAATTGAGAGCATTGTTATAAATTTACTTTTTATAACATCATCAATAGTAAGGTCAAATGTAATTGCACACACATAATCATCAGCAGAAATTCCCTGCATTTTATAAAGTGTGGTTTTATCCTTTGATACCACAGCTTCCGGAGGAGAAATATCGACAGTAATATTGAGCAGCTGTGAGAGTGCAGTGGCAGAAGCGCCCATCATCTGATTCATAACTTCACAGATTGCTGAAAGTCTTATTTCATCAAACTCGAAATCATCGGTTATTTCCATCGGCATGCCCATCATTTTGTTGACAATCATCTGCACATCATTTTGATTGAGAACAAGCAGAGAAGCACCTTTTATTCCAAGTACATAATTTATTTTTACATATACAGAGTCAATTGTATCAATGGTGGAAGAGCCGTTTTCATTGATAAAATCACTGGCTTTGCATACTTTTACCTGAGGGGTTGTAATCCATACAGTTGAATCAATCATATTAGAGATTGCAATGGCGGCAGAACCCATAGTAATATTATGAATTTCCCCTATGGCATCTATTTTTTTTTCGTCCAGAACAGATTTATCCATTTTTATCTCCTTGAATTATTTATTATTATAAACATTAGAAATTTTGACTGCTTTTTTATGGTTAAGAGTACCAAGCTTGCCGTCAAACAGTTTCTTATTGTTTATTTGAAGTGAAATATTCTGTGTGATTGGCACATTGAGAAGAAGGACATCATCAGGCTGGAGTGACAGTATTTCGTCAAGATTTACTGTAGTTTCGGCGAGGATAGCGTCCATCTGGAATGAGGACTGGGTAATTTTTCTGATAATACCGCTGCGGCGTTCTCTGTCACGTTCTTCGCTGAAACGTTTTGACTTGGTATTGATAATGCTGGCATTTTTCTTGCTGTAACCTGATAAAAGAGCTTCCATTGTCATTGCAGGAGTAGTAATGGTAACAACATTTTTGACATCATTGTATTCTACTTCGAGAGTGGCGAGAACGATTACTTCGTCACCGGAAATAAGCTGATTTACTCTTGCATTTGTTTCAATGCCTGCGAGGTCGGTTTTAACATCAGCATAAGGGGCAAATATTTCGCTGAAAAACTGTGTTATTTTCTCAAATACACCACGCATTATTTTAACTTCAATATCAGTAAAATCTCTTACTATATCCATATTCTTTCCATATCCGCCGAGAAGACGGTCAATAAGTGAGAAAGTAACGAAATTTGAGAACTGAACTACGCTTTTGGAATCTATGAAATCGTCCTTTGTTTCAAATGAAAGACTTATATTTCCCATCATTGTGTAGTCAGGCAGGGCATTGTTGAATTCATAATAACGCTGTTCTTCAATCTGAAGCACCTTTACCTTGCAGTAAAATCTTGTTATGCTTGTAAGGTAGGAAGAAAAAAGCCTTGAAAATGATTCATATAAAGTATGTATCTGGTTAATCTGTTCCTTAGTGAATTTTTTTGGTACTTTAAAATCGTATGTTTTAACTTTTTCTTCTGAAATTCTCTTATCAATATCTTCAAAGGTCTGTGTGCTGGCACTGTTGAGATTTTTAAGAAGCTCGTCAATCTGATTCTGGGACAGTACATCTGACAATTTTCTCACCTCCGCTCAGTAAAAGATTTGATTTGAACAGAAACTTTCTCCAAAATACAGAAAAACATATTTATATTATATCATATAAGCATTGAAATTTCCATAGAAAAATAAATTTTTAATATATTTTGTACATTGTTAACAAATAAACTGCAAAATATTGTATTTTTTGCACATTAAATCACTAATTATATGACAAAATAACTGATAACTTAATGCTTTTGCTGAATTTGATATTATAAAATGAATATTCTTTGTAGTTTATGACGATTTAATTATTGACTTGTCAAAAAATATATGCTATACTATATTTACATCATTTTTTACATTAAAAAAATTTATTTGAGGAGTGAATTAAATGAAGAAAAAGCAAAAAATCGGTGTAAAGCTTGCAGCCATAACTGCTCTTGGAATTCTTTTAACTGCTGTTGTAACTGCTGTTCTGATGTATACTCAGCTCAGCAAAATAATTGACAACACATTAAAGTCGGAATGTGAGGCTACGCTCAATAATTTTGACAAGGAAATAAATACTCTCCTTGATGAAGCAAATTCCACAGCCGCCAGTCTTGCCACCTTTAATGAAATGGTTGAAGCAGTAAAGACAGGAAAGGAAGAAAATATTACAAGTGCAATAGATGATTTCTATCACCTTTCCTCGATCAGCACAGACTGCATAACAATAACTGATGAAACGGGTACGGTTATTACACGTTACTACAGTGATACAAAGGGTGATTCAATTGCAGATCTTGATTACATCAAGTCAGCAATGAATGGTGAAACAGTGAGCACTGTCGCTGAAGGCACTTCAATAAAGCTGGGTGTCAGAACAGGTGCTCCGATTAAAGATTCTGACGGCAAGATAATAGGTGTTGTTTCAATTACATTCCCTATGGATACAGAAGAATTTGTTGATGACCTTAAAGGAGAATCCTCAACAGAATATACAATATTCCTTGGTGATGAGAGAATCAATACAACTATCATGACAAACGGTCAGAGAAATATCGGCACAAAGATGGACTCTGCAATTGCACAGATTGTTCTTGACAAAAAGGAAACATATATGGGAACTGCTGAAATTTCAGGAACAAAATATATGACTAAATATATGCCTCTCGCTGATAATAATGGAAACATAATCGGTGCATTGTTTGCAGGTGAAAGTGAAGCGGAAATTATATTGCAGAAAAATGAAGCAATGATTATAAGTATTATTCTCATTGTTGTTATTGCTGTTCTTATTACAGTTGCCATGATAATGTTTATCAACAAGTCTATTGTTTCTCCTGTAAATCAGATTTCAAAGGCTGCTGAAAATCTTGCAGAAGGAAATCTCAGCAATGCTGAAATCAAGTTCAAGTCAGAAGATGAAATAGGTGTGCTTGCAGATTCAATGAGAACAACAATCAGCGAACTCAAGGAATATATACAGGATATCTCGGAAAATATGGAACGTATGGCAGCAGGCGATATGACAGGTGTAATTACTCTTGAATATAAGGGTGAATTTGCATCAATCAAATCATCTATCACAAAAATTTCAAATTCTCTCAATAATACTCTTTCTTCAATCAATATTGCAGCTGAACAGGTTAATTCAGGTGCTGAACAGGTTGCAATGGCTGCCCAGTCACTCTCACAGGGTGCTACGGAACAGGCAAGTTCAATTCAGCAGCTTTCATCTTCTATCATGTCTGTTTCCGAACAGGTTAACCAGAATGCACAGAATGTAAATATTGCAAGCGGTCATGTTCAGGAATCACAGAATGGCATAGAAGTAAGCAACAATTATATGCAGCAGATGCTTAAAGCTATGAATGAAATTAACGATTCATCATCGCAGATAAGCAATATTATAAAAGTTATTGATGATATCGCATTCCAGACAAATATTCTCGCTCTCAATGCTGCTGTTGAAGCTGCAAGAGCAGGTGCAGCAGGAAAAGGTTTCTCGGTTGTTGCTGATGAGGTAAGAAATCTTGCCGCAAAGAGTTCAGATGCCGCAAAGCAGACTACAGTTCTTATAGAAAGTTCTGTTTCAAGTGTTGAACATGGTACAAAGATTGCTGAAGAAACAGCTACTGCCCTTGAAGACGTACAGCGTTGTTCTGAACTTGTTGTTGATACAATTCAGAAAATTCAGATTGCATCTACTGAACAGGCAGAAGCTATTAATCAGATTACAATAGGTCTTGAACAGATTTCATCAGTTGTACAGACAAACTCTGCAACATCACAGGAAAGTGCAGCTGCCAGTGAAGAACTTTCAGGACAGGCTCAGATGCTCAAGGAAGAAATTTCACAGTTCAGCCTCAGAGATATATTTGCTCAGGAAACAGGCAGAAATTCATCTCCGTCATATACAAACAATAACAGCTATTCAGAATCCGCACCTATGCAGATTGACCTTGGAGATGACAAATATTAATAAAAGCCCCCTGCATTTCACATGAAGTGCAGGGGTTTTTATTTTTTTAATCTGTTCTATTTTTTCTTTTTATTTGATGCTAAAAGACTATTGAGAATATATGAAAACTGGGAAATATTCCTGATGCACTCAGTAACCATCTGTTCAGTAGCCTTAATCTGATTGTCAATCTGTTTTGTGAAGTCACTGATGGATTTCATAGCCATTTCTATTTCATCGGCAGATTCTTTGCTTGTGTCAGCAAGGCTTCGTATTTCCTGAGTGATAACAGCAAAGCCTTTTCCGCTTTCCTTTGCTCTGGCAGCTTCTATATATGCATTAAATCCGAGAATTCTTGTATTCATTGAAATATCCTTAATAACCTTTACAGTTTCTTTTGTTGAATTTACTTTTGAAACGGATTTTTCAGCAATGGCTTCAAGTTCACTGAATTCAGCACGGAGTTTTTTCATTGTATTTTCATTCTGGCTGATGAGATTTTCAGCCTCACTGATTTTAATAATTGCATTTGCATCAAGATTTGAAGATTTTCCGGAACTGCTTACTGATGAAACATAACTGCTGTATGCAGCCTTTGAAAGAAGCATTGCAATAGCATTGAGAAAGTCTGAAGCAGAATCAATCTGATGTTTTGGAATGATTTTAGCTTTTCTTATAACAGAAAGATATTCGTCAGCACTCACGCCAAGGTCACAGGCATATTTTCTGATTTTGTCTTCATTTGCGGGTGTTGAAAGAATCTGACCGCCTATAATTGATGCAATAGTTTTCCCGCTTATCGTAATAGGAGCATCAATTTCTACAATGCCTGTACGCTTTTCTATACGACTATTGTTACAGGATTTTCTTATAATGTCTGTGCAGAATGGTGAAAAACTGTTTCCTCTGGTCAAAGGATTTCCTTCAGCATCAACAATAAGAGCAGCTATTCCTGTTGTAGCAGTGAAGCCGTCCTGAATATCCTGAAGTGCTTTGACATCAATAAAGTCAGTTAAATACATTTCATTCATGATTTTGTCCTCCAAATATTTTATTGTTTTATAAATAATACTCAAGTATAATTTTTATACGAGTATGAAGTGCTTTAGGTCTGAATAGTTTTAGAATTTATTTTGATGCATATAAATTTTATAGGATACATAATCTGATTACTGATTTTTCAGATTTATTTTAGTATAACACTTTATTTTGGGTTTGTCAATTATGGTTAAATCGACTTTGAGGAATTTATTGTTAAGATTGAAATCTGGTGAGATTATGAACTGAAAATTTGACTGTATTCATCATATTTTTATTATTTCTGATAAAATTCCTGCATTTAAATCAAAATCGCTTGACTTAATCGCCAACAATTTGTATAATATTAATATAACTTTTGTAATATGACCGAAATATGAATTTTATTTTGAAAAGAGGAAATTGAATATGAATTGTAAAAAATGCAAAAGTTCATGGTTTACTTCTGCAGATATTGAGAAAAATATAAGAGATTGTCCGTTCTGCCATACACCACTTTATGTCAATGCCAGAACTGACAAGCCGGATTTCAGTAAAGTAAAAACAGATGCTGTAAATGCTATGTCCTATATAGTTTATGAATATTCTGAAAGCATTATATGGGACAGGCAGAGGCTCATAGCTTATCTTTGGGATATTGCACCTTCGCTTTCAAAAGAAAGACGAAGAATAAAGCTTGCCTTTAAAGTTGGTGCTGTTGAGATAATAAAGGATTCAGCAAGCAGAAGCAATGATATAAAATATCTTGCAGCAGTTCAGGCAGCGGCTTGCCTTATGAATGAAGCAGATGTTGCCGAAGCTGTGGCGAAGGAAACTGTCGGATATTTCATGAAAGCATTGAACTGGAAGGTTTCTCTCAAGTCAAAGGCCGAGATGTGGTTTGAAAAAGCTGCTGAGGCATATGAGGCTGAAGACTATAAAACAGCCTTTAAATTTGCAGGGCTTTCTGCTGATGACGGCAATGCCGCTGCTCAGAACCTTCTTGGCGACTGCTATTACTGGGGACACGGAGTTTCAGTTGATGAACATAAAGCGGCTGAATGGTATAAAAAAGCCGCTGACAACGGAGATTCAAATGCTATGTGCAGTCTTGGTGACTGTTATGCAAGCGGTGCAGGAGTACCGCTTAATATCGAAAAGGCAAGACAATATTACAGGAGGTCTGCTTCACTTGGAAACAGACGTGCTATGCTTGAGATTTAATACTTTATTTTGAGGTGATTTTTTAATATGGTTTCTTTTACAAAAGGTCAGAGCGTTCCTGTAAGTATAGGCGGTGCGGCTGAAATAATTGAGAAAATCGGTGAGGGCGGTCAGGGTGCTGTCTACAGAGTTTCATATATGAAGCGTGAATATGCATTGAAATGGTATGGAAATAATATAAAGAATATTGATAAATTCCGTACAAATCTTGAGAACAATATAAGAAAGAAAGCTCCTTCTGATTCATTTATATGGCCTGAATTTCTTACTGTGAAATCAGGAGGAGGATTCGGATATCTTATGAAGCTAAGACCTCAGGGATATTCTGATTTTTCTGATTTTCTGCTTGCAAAAGTTCATTTTTCAAGTATAAATGCAATAATAAATGCCGCACTTAATATAACCCGTGCATTCCGTGAACTGCACAGATGCGGTTTTTCATATCAGGACCTTAATGACGGAAACTTTTTTATTGATCATGAAACAGGAGATGTGCTTATATGCGACAATGATAATGTCGCACCATACGGTGAAAATCTTGGAATAGCAGGTAAATGCAGATATATGGCACCAGAAGTTGTAAGGAGTCTGAAACTTCCCGATATACATACCGACCGTTTTTCACTTTCAGTTATACTTTTCCGCCTGCTGTTTATCGACCACCCTCTTGAGGGAAAACGTACGATGTGCCCGTGTATGACTGAACAGCTTGAACATAAATTCTATGGTACAGAACCTCTGTTTATATTTGACCCTTATGACGATTCAAATCGTCCTGTAAGGGGGGTTCATGCAAATGCACTGAAATTATGGGATGTATACCCTAAGTTTGTAAGAGATATGTTTATAAGGGCTTTTTCTCATGATGTTATGTGCGGTAACAGTCCGAGAGTTACTGACAGCGAATGGGTAAATATGTTTCTGAAACTCAGGGACTGCAAGATTATGTGTCCCTGTGGGTGTGAAACTTTTATAAATGTTGATGATGATGTTTCGGTATGTGTTAATTGTCACAGTGAAATCCCAAAGCCGCCTTTGCTTAAAACATCATCATATTCTCTTGTGCTGTTTCCGAAAAATAAATTATATGAATATCATACCGACTGTGAAAGTGTTAATTTCAGAACCATGACCGGTGAAGTAATACGCAGTTCAGGAAATGCTGCAATATGGGGATTGAGAAACAGAAGCGGTTATCCGTGGACAGCACAGATGAAAGATGGTACAGAGAAAAAAATAAATAATAATGAAGTTTTGGTAATAACAAGGGCTAAATCAGTTAAATTCAGAAATGTAACAGCTGAAATAGTTCTTAGCAATTAAGGAGTGTATATAATTATGAGCAGTATTTATGATGAAACAGTTGCCGTTTCAAGACGTACGATGGTATTATTTTTTGCAGTAGATACATCTGGAAGCATGGAGGGTGCAAAAATTGGTGCACTTAATTCTGCAATAGAAGATGTTATACCTGAAATAAGAAAACTTTCAGAAGAAAATGCTGATGCACAGATAAAAATTGCGGCAATAAAGTTTGATACAGTGGCAGAATGGCTTACTTCTGCACCTGTAAATTCAGAATTCTTTACATGGAATTATCTTAATGCAGGCGGTCTTACCGCATTCGGACATATGTGTCGCTGCCTTAATGAAAAACTGTCAACAAGAGAATTTATGAATGAAGCAGCAGGTTCATTCGCTCCTGTAATATTTCTTCTTTCCGATGGAGAACCTACAGATGATTATTTTGCATCTTTGAGTATACTTAAGGAAAATAACTGGTTTAAAAAAGCTGTAAAGGTAGCAATTGCTGTAGGTGATGATGCAAATAAAGAAGTTTTAAGGGAATTTACCGGCAGCACTGAAAGTATCCTTACTGCATACAGTCCGGAAGCTATGAAGAAAATGATTAGATTTGTCAGCGTTACGGCTTCACAGATTGCAAGCAAAAGTTCTTCAAATGCTGTTTCAATGGAAAAAGGAGAAACAATGCCGGATACGATTGTAACAAAGCAGGAAGAATTTAATAAGGCTCTTTCAGCAATGGAACTTGATGATATAGATGATGATTCTCTTGAATGGTAAAGAGGGGAATTATTATTGTTATGAAAAATTACAAGGCGTTTAATCTGACATCAAGGGGAAGTTACCATATTGATAATGGTATAGTATGTCAGGACGCATCATCAAGCGGTGCTTATCATAACCGTACTTTTGCGGTTGTATGTGACGGTCACGGCGGTGATGATTATGTCAGAAGCCATATAGGTTCATATCTTGCAAAGGAATCTGTAGTGAAGTGTTTTTCAGATAACAGCCTTTTCACTTACTTTGAAAATGCCTCCGGCGACAAGGAACGCAATGAAATTCTTGTACAGCTTGAAAAAAGTATTATTTCAGAATGGAATGACAGAGTGAGAGAACATTATATTCTTCATCCGTTTACTGACATTGAACTTTCAAAAGCAGGAGAGGAGGCAGCTTGTATGTATGCAAAGGGAGAATTTATAGAACAGGCATACGGTACTACGCTCATTGCAGCGGGAGTTACTGAAAAATGCTGGTTTTGCCTGCATATAGGCGATGGGAAATGTATATCATTTACTCAGAATGAGGAGTTTTTACAGCCGGTGCCATGGGACGAAAGATGTTTTCTTAACAATACAACTTCAATATGTGATTTTAATGCATTGAAATATTTCCGTCATTATTTCAGTGACAGTGTTCCTCTGGCAATATTTCTTGCAACAGATGGTGTTGATAACAGCTTTGCAGATGAAAATGCTCTTAATAATTTTTATGAGCTGATACTTAATTCATTCAGAATAATGCCTTTTCAAATGGCAGTAGATGAGCTTGCAGGATATATTCCTGTTCTTAGTTCAAAAGGAAGCGGTGATGACATTTCAATTGCTTCCGTTATCAGTACAAAGTTAATCCAGTAAATGAATTATGGTCGGGCTTTTTATGTTTGACCATAATTTTTATGAAGGAGATTTCTGATGAAAAAATTAGTTTCAGTTATTGTTTTAAGTATTTTGATATTTTTTGTGTTTTCTGTTACTGTAAGTGCTTATATGTAAACTAAGCTGTCATCAGATAGTGTACGATAGTTTTAAAATCAAACCATTGGCGATAAAATTAAATCAGCTGTTTCAGAATTTATTGATTGGGTGAATGTCATTCCTAAAACTGACATTGATAGGCTTTATTTGTTAACGGCAACCGATTACCCAATATATGGATTTTTTTGATGACTATATTTAATAATATGAAAAATAATCTTATATTTGGTACTTTTATTAGCATTTTGATAAAAATTGTATTGCAAAATTTAAAAAAATATGGTATAATGAAGATTAACAAAGATTTAAGAGTTTTATTAAGGTTTTTCAAGGAGGAAATTAGATGAAAAGACCGTCATCAAATGGAAAACTCAGCTCTATAGGCAAAGCAGCGGCACTTATGATTGCTCTCGGTCAGGATAATGCGGCAGAAGTCTACAAGTACCTCAGAGAAGATGAAATAGAGAAGATTTCTATTGAAATTTCACAGCTTGACCATGTTGACAATGAACAGATGGATGTTATTATGCAGGAATTTTATGATATGTGCATTGCCCAGAAAGTTGTTACCGAAGGCGGTCAGGAATATGCAATGGGTGTTCTTATGAAAGCATTCGGCAAAGATAAGGCAAAAATGCTTATCGATAAAGTTCAGCTTGCAGAAAATGCAAGGTCATTTGAATTTTTAAAGAAAGTCGATTATAAAAGTATACTTATGATAATACAAAATGAACTCCCGCAGACCATTGCACTTATTCTTTCTCATATTGATGCTAAAAAATCAGCTCAGATTATTGCTGAATTTTCCAACGATATACAAGTTGAAATATTTAAAAGAATTGCTGACCTTGAAGTCACATCTCCTGAAATTATAAAAAGTGTTGAGGAAATGATGGAGGAAAAACTCAGAAGCTCTGTGTCATCGGTAGATGTAATGGAAGGCGGAGGTATCAAGTATCTTGCTGAAATTATGAATAACCTTGATGTTAAGACAGAAAAATTTATTATCGAAGAGCTTAATCAAACAAGCCCTGAACTCGTTGATGAAATTCAGAAACGTATGTTTGTATTTGATGATATCACATTTCTTGACAATCTTGAAATTCAGGCATTCCTCAGAGAATGTGATACAAAGGAAATTACTATTGCTCTCAAGGGTGCAAGTGCAGAAGTTACAAATGCTATATTTAACAATATGTCACAGCGTCAGCAGGAAACTATCAAAACAGATATGCAGTATCTGCATAATGTGCGTATGCGTGATGTCGAGGAAGCTCAGAGGTCAATTATCTCAACTATAAGGCGTCTTGGTGAAACCGGTGAAATAGTATTGTTCAAGGGTGGTATGGATGAAATAATTCCGTAATAAATTAAAAAATATTATATTAGGTAGGTGTAATTTATGAGCAGATTTGAATCAGGTATGGAAAGCATGGTGGATATGTTTATCTATGAATCCACTTCTCTGCTTGAAGAACTTGACCAGATTATGATTAGAACAGAAAGCAAAAACAATTTCGATGATGAAGATATAAATGCAATATTCCGTATAATGCATACTATAAAGGGAAGTTCCGCTATGATGGGACTTGAAAATATGTCAACTCTTGCACATAGAATTGAAGATATGTTCTATATCATAAGAGAGGACAAGCCTGTAATAGAATCAAT
Source organism: uncultured Ruminococcus sp. (assembly GCA_964426275.1). Taxonomy (GTDB): domain Bacteria; phylum Bacillota; class Clostridia; order Oscillospirales; family Ruminococcaceae; genus UBA5884. Next base: position 17,938 of record CAYRPZ010000016.1, read on the forward strand.
CGAAACTCTTTATGACCTTGTGTTTTCAGCATCTGACTTGCTTAAAGCAGAAATTGACCTTATACAGGACGATGATTCTGTCCCGACTGATTTCAGTGAACAGATTGCAAAGATTGAGGACTTTGTAACTTATCTGCGAACAGGAAAAATGCCCGATTCATCATCAGGCAATGACACTGTCGAAACTGAAGCAGAAATATCTGATTCAAAAACAGATGAAAAATCTGATGACATTTCAGCAGGTGCAGACGTTCCGGCTGAAAATCATTCTTCTGATTTTGTCAAGATAAAAGTCTTTTTTGAGGATAACTGTGAGATGGAAAATCTCAGAGCCTTGTTAATTATTCAGAAAATTATGGAATACTGCACCGAACTTAAATATGAACCTGCGGATATTGAAACAAATACTGCAAGTGCAAAGATTATAAGTGAAAATGGTTTCCTTGTTATGTTTAAAGCTAATGAGGACGATTATCAGATTATCTTCAGAGAATTTGAAGATGCTATAAATGTAAAATCATATGAAATAGTTGATGAAGAATCAGAGAGTCAGAATACCTTATCTGATATAGAAGAACCTCAAAAAGCCCTTGAACTTGAGAAAAAACCTGAGCCTGAAAATCAGGAACAGAAAAAGAATGCAGAACCTGAAAAAATTCCGGAAGCTAAAAAGGAAGAAGCAAAACCTGCTGAAAAACCTGTACCCGCACCTGTATCTGATGCAAAACCTGCACCAAAGCCTGCACCTCCCACACCAAAAGCTGATGCAAAACCTGCAAGGACGGCTGAACAGATTAATAATAAACTGGCACAGAAAAACAGCGGCGGAGCTTCAAAGGGTAAGCAGAGCCTTATAAGTGTGAATCTTAACAAACTTGACCAGCTTCTTGATATGGTCGGAGAAATTGTTATAGCTGAAGCTATGGTTACTTCAAATCCTGACCTCAAAGGGCTTAAAATGGATAATTTCCAGAAAGCATCACGACAGCTCAGAAAACTTACTGATGAACTTCAGGATATTGTCATGTCTATCCGAATGGTTCCTCTTTCAGGTGTATTTAATAAGATGACAAGAATTGTCAGAGATATGAAAGTGAAACTTAGCAAAGATGTAAACCTTGTTTTTGAAGGTGAGGAAACAGAAGTTGACAAGAGTGTTATAGACAGCCTTAATGACCCGCTTATGCATATGGTGAGAAATTCCATGGATCACGGCATTGAAGCCAATGTTCAGGAGCGACTTGACAGAGGAAAACCTGCACAGGGTACGATAACTCTTTCAGCATATAATTCCTCCGGTGAAGTTATAATAGTTGTAGCTGATGACGGTGCAGGAATTGACTGTAAGCGTGTACTTGAAAAAGCAAGAGAAAATGGTCTGCTTACAAAGCCAGAGGAAGAATATACCGAAAAGGAAATATTCAATATGGTAATGCTTCCCGGATTTTCAACAAATAAAGAAGTAACTGAATATTCAGGTCGTGGAGTAGGAATGGACGTTGTTGTACAGAGTATTGAAAAAATCGGCGGTACAGTAACGGTTGACAGTAAATGGGGAGAAGGAACAAACTTTATAATAAGAATTCCTCTTTCACTGGCAATTGTTGACGGTGTTGAAGTTTCAGTCGGTTCATCAATATTTACAATACCAATAAATTCAGTCAAGGAATTTATAAAGATAAAAGAAAATCAGGTATTCTTTGATACTTCAAACAGAGAAATTGTAAAGATAAGAAATAAGTGCTATCCGCTTATAAGGCTTCATGAATTTTATGATATTGAACCTGTATCTGATAATATATATGATGGAATAATTGTAGTAGTAGAAGCAGGCGGAAAGACTGCGTGCATTCTTATTGATGAACTTATCGGTGACCAGCAGGTAGTTGTAAAACCATTTTCGCCTATGTTTAACCGTTACAATATCAAGAAAAAGGGTATGTCAGGCTGTACAATTCTCGGTGACGGCAGTATTACAATTATTCTTGATGTTGAAAGTATTATAAGTGATGATTAAAGAAAAGGAAGTGAATTAAATGGCAGACGAATTTCTTCAGCCATCAAGAAAGGAATTTAGTGTTAAGGGCGGTGAGATACTTCTCTATTATATAAATAATGTGCTTTATGGAATAGAGATACAGTATGTTACTGAAATTATCAGCATTATGCCGATTACAAAAGTTCCGAAAGTCCCTGAATTTATCAAAGGTGTAATAAATATAAGAGGAAAGGTTGTACCTGTAATAAGTATAAGAAATAAAATTAATCAGCCGGATATTCCTTATGATGCAAAAACCTGCATAATAGTTGTTGAACTTAATGACCTCACAGTCGGACTTATAGTTGACAGAGTGCGTGAGATAACAACTGTTCTGCCTACAGATACATGCTCTGCTCCCGATTATAAGAGTGTAAATGAAAATCAGTATATACAGTGTATTATTGATTCAAACGGAGAAATAAAACAGCTTCTTGATATAAATAAATTAATTTTGGAGTAACGAATTATGAAAATTACAGATAGTGAATTTAAAAGACTTGTTGAATTTATTCATTCAAACTATGGCATCAATTTAAGCAAAAAACGTGTTCTTGTTGAAGGCAGACTTTCAAATATAATTGCTGAAAAAGGGTTTTCAAATTTTACAGAATATTTCAACAGTGTATTTGCAGATAAAAGCGGAAAGGAAGTAGTAACCCTTATAAACAAGCTTACTACAAATCATACATATTTTATGCGTGAATCACAGCATTTTGATTTTCTAAGAACAGTTGCACTTCCACATATTGAGAGGACTGTAAAGGACAGAGATGTAAGAATATGGTGTGCAGCTTCGTCAACTGGGCAGGAACCGTATACAATTGCTATGACGATTGATGATTACTTCCGTGACAGAAGAAAGGGCTGGGATTTAAGAATACTTGCAACTGATATTGATACAAACGTTCTTCAGAAAGCTAAGAATGCAGTATATCCTGCTGAATCCCTTGATTCGCTTCCTGCTGGTTGGAAAGAAAAATATTTTGTTAAAAATGACGAAACCACATATCGTGTGGTGGACCGTATAAGAAATGAAGTTATTTTTAAGCAGTTTAATCTCATGGATAAAATTGTATATAAAAAGCCTTATGATATAATTTTTTGCAGAAATGTTATGATTTATTTTGATAATGAAACAAAATTCGATTTGATAGAAAGATTTTATGATGTTTCAAAAAATGGTGCTTATCTGTTTGTAGGACTTGCAGAAAGTGTTCCAAAGACATCAAGGTATACCTTTGTACGACCTGCTGTTTATCAGAAAAGGGAAGGCAGATAAGGAGGTACGTTTTATGCTTGAAAGAAAAATAAAAGTTTTAATTGTAGACGATTCAATATTATTCCGTGAAACACTTGCAAGATTTTTTAATGATGACAAACTTATAGAAGTTGTTGGAAAAGCAAGTGACCCATTTGAGGCAAGAGATAAAATTCTTCAGCTTCGGCCTGATGTTCTGACACTCGATGTTGAAATGCCGAAAATGAATGGAATACAGTTTCTTAAAAAACTTATTCCGCAGTATCCTATACCGGCAGTAATAGTTTCATCTGCACCGATAAAGGCATTTGATGCTCTTGATGCAGGTGCTGTTGACTATGTAAAAAAACCGCTTATCAAAAATCCGTCAGATATGCAGGCATTTGCCAGTGACCTCAGAAATAAAATAATAACCGCATCACAGGCAAAGGTATTTCAGAAAAGTACACGCCCAAAACAGAATCAAACACCTGTACGTTCAACAATAAGTGAAACAAAGGTTGCAAGAAATTCAAATACTGTTATAGCTCTCGGAGCTTCAACAGGCGGAACAGATGCACTTCAGGTGGTGCTTACATCAATGCCTGCAAATTGTCCTCCTATAGTAATAGTCCAGCATATGCCTCCGGGATTTACAAAAATGTATGCTGAAAGAATAAATAAGCTTTGTGCAATTGAAATCAAAGAGGCAGAAGATGGTGACAGGCTTAAAAACGGACGAGCATTGCTTGCACCGGGAGATTTTCATATGACGCTTGAAAAAGATTCAAAAGGTTATTATGTAAAGGTGCAGAAAGGTGAAAAGGTATCAGGACACAGACCGTCAGTTGATGTACTGTTTAAAAGTGTTGCCCGTAATGTAAAAGGCAATGCAATAGGAGCTATAATGACAGGAATGGGCTCTGATGGTGCTGAAGGACTGCTTCAGATGCGTCAGCAGGGAGCATATACCATAGGACAGGACAAGGAAAGTTGTGTGGTATATGGTATGCCGATGGTGGCACACATGAAAGGTGCATGTGTAATACAAGCACCTCTTGATAAAATATGCAGCCGCATATGTGAAAAACTTTAATAAAAACGGAGGGATTTAAGTGAGTAATATTCTGAACAGGTTTGAACATGAAGATGAAACTGATGTTATCGAAGCCGACAGTGCCTGTGAGAAATATCTTACATTTCTTATTGACAAGCAGTATTATGCATACCATATAAATAATGTTCGTGAGATTATTGAAATGCAGGAAATAATACCTGTTCCTGAATTTCCTGATTATGCAAAAGGGCTTATTAATCTCAGAGGCACTCTTATACCTATAATAGATGTAAGACTGCGTTTCTGTAAAAATGAAATAGAGTATAATGAAAGAACCTGTATAATAATAATCAGTCTTAAAAATATTGAAGTAGGATTTATTGTTGATACAGTTGATGAAGTTATGGATATTGAAAAGGAAAATATTTCCCCTGTTCCGAAGATTGCTGATGTAGGAACAAGAAAATTTATTGAAGGTGTCGGCAAAACTCCTGAAAAGATTGTTATGATTTTAAATGCTCACAAGATGCTTAATGATGAAGAAATAAGAAGTCTGGATATAGATGAAATACAGCTTTAGTATAATTATTTAAAAGCCTCTTTTATTTTAAAAAGAGGCTTTTTTTTATTGGCTGGGAGATTTTCAAAGAGTTTTTAATAAATTCTGTAAATTCATTTTCAGAAATGGGCTTCGAAAAATAGTATCCCTGAATATATTCACAGTTCAGGTCTGAAAAGTGATTCAAGCATTCTTTAGTTTCAACACCTTCATAAATTAAGCCTCTTTTTGCTATAATTTTAATTCTGATATTTATCAAGTATATTACAGAAAGTAATATAAAGTTCCTCAGATGCTTCATTTAATTCTTTTTTTTCATAAAGTACATCATTGCATGCCTGACTAAAATTGTCAAGTAAATTATCATTTTCCATGTAAGGACTGATTAAAGTCAGTTGATTGGAAAATTCATTCATTTTAAGAAATGCCTCATATTGAATACCATTTAATCTGTCATTTTCAACAAGATATTTACGGGCAGACTGGCTAAGAGGTATTCCTTTTTCAATTCCCTGAAGTTCTGCCATTTCATTACTGTTCAGCAGAAAGTCAAGAAGCATTGCAGATTCTTCTGGGTATTCGGTATTACAGCTTATTGCATACATTGTTGCAGGCTTTATATACCAGCTTATTTTTTGGTTGTATGACGGATAATCTGCAACAATTATTTCAAATCCATTGTCAATTGCCGAATCCATATATTTTGAAGCATCACTGAGCCATGCAATAACACCTGCATATTCTCCGGTTTCAATAGCTAATTTATCGAAATATTCAACCTGAGGCATAACATTTTTATTTATAAGCTGACAGTAAAAATCAAGCATTATTGCAATATCATCTGAATTGAATCCGAGAGTGCCGTCATCATTTATAAACTTTTTTCCCGTTCTTTCTTCGGTATATGCAGTTGTATAAAAAAGGGCAGATTTGCTATTCATAGTAATAGGATAATTTTTACCGTTCATAACTTCAGCAGCATGGAAAATATCGTCCCATGTTTTTGGAATATCAAGTCCATAATCATTATATATACTTTTATTTATATAAATAGCTTCAGTATTAAGAGCAATTGGAAGTGCATTCAACTTTCCATTTTTTATTCCATAGGCAATTTCTGTTTCTGAAAAATTGGAAAGGTTAATATAATCACTGAGTGTATTCATATCATAGTATCCGTTTCCATCTGGGGAATACTGTTCAAGCCATGCATAATTTATCTGCATTACATCGGATTCGGTATTTGAAACCATCTGAACCTTGTTTCTTGCCTGATATCCTGACCATTCTGAATAACTGCATTTTACTTTTATATCAGGATGAAGTTCTTCAAACTTTTTTACAGCTTCAATTGTATATTCATTGCGTTCATCATTTCCCCACCATGAAAGAGATATATTTATTTGCTCTTTCTGTTGTTTTATAATAGTATTATTTTCACAGCCCGAAAAAATAAATAATAAAGTAATTGTTAAGGTCAGAAATATTTTTTTTATTTTCACTGATTATCACCGCCTTCGCTGAGATTGCAGATTGTATATGTATCTTTGCCCTTATGTTTTGAAGCATAAAGAGCAGAATCAGCACATTTATAAAGTTCATCAAAGCTTTTTCCGTGGTCCGGTAATATTGCAACGCCTATACTTGCTGATATTTTGTATTTTCCGTCACTGCCTGTATAATTATTATTAAAAGCTTTGCAGAGATTTTCACATTTTTTCTTTACAAATTCGGCATACTGGTACTGCATTGATGACGGAATTTTAAGGAATACACAGAATTCATCACCACCGATTCGTCCTTTGCAATCGTCGGCAGTAAAAGTATTTCGTAAAATATTTCCGACTTCTGCAAGAACTTTATCGCCGTATGCATGACCGAGCGTATCATTTACACCTTTGAAATTATCAATATCAAGAAGAATAAGAGCATGATGTTCTTCAGAATTTGCGGATTCAATCATATGCACGGCAGATTCTTCAAAATAATGCTTGTTATAAATGCCTGTAAGGTTGTCGATGTGTGCTTGTGTATCAAGAGATGTTACAATACTGCTTACAGGCTTGGTGGCTTTAACTGAGAATAATGCACTTAATGCTATGGCGAGAAGTATAGCAACTGAAGCAATTATTATTGTATAAATTATGATTTCATTTATTTCACTGAGTATGATACGGGAAGGAATGGAACAGATTACATACCAGTTGTCAGCACAGCCGGTTACAGTTATAAGATATTGATTATCCATTATAGTTGCAGAGTTGTTTTTTTCAATTCTGCTTTTTATATCATCGGGTATTATATCTCCGGGTTTTTCATTATTGTCAGAAGAATATATGATGGAATTATCTGAAAGTATAAGCCTTACAGTCATATCTTTCATTTCATCGGAACGTTCAAAAACATTTTCAAGTTCTGATGAATAGAATGAAGCAACGAGAACTGCATTTTCATTTACACGTTTTACATAATATACTCTTTTAAAATCATTTCCGTATCCTACCGACCAGCCATCGTTTGTGCGTTGTCTGCTTATAATCTTAGCAAGTTCTTCATAAATACTTTCTCCGAAAAGAGATGAAGTGCCGTTTGAAATCTTTCCGACAGTATGGTTATTACTGTAAACAATTCCAAAATCCACATAATTTTCCATAATACAGAGATCATAGAGCTTGTCAGAAATAATTTTTTCTGTATTGAGTGCATCATACTGGTCAATACTTGTATCAGTTGCATCATATTCATAGACTTCATCTGATGCAAAAATCAAAGCACCTGTTGATTCAAGCTTTGTAAGATAGCTGTTTATGTTTAATTTCATCTGACTATTGAGTGCAGATGTAATTGTACTTACTTTTGACCTTAGAACTTCATCTGTTTTAATAAACGTAAATGCTGAAATGAAAACGATTGCGAGTATAATAATCACAGCATATCCTATAATCATATACATTCTTATTTGATTAATTCGTTTGTTGTTATCATTATTTAGCATCTTTTATCTACCTTTCCATATATGTTTTATTGACGTTTTCAGCATATTCAATAAATTTAAATTTATTATATCATAAATATAATTAAATTTCAATATTAAATTAAAAAAGTTACTATATTGTCAGAAAAAATAGTATTACAAATAATAAAACTATAATATTAAACTTATTAAATAAGAGATTAATTATAAAAATATATTATGTAAATAAATTTTCTTACAAAACGGTTAAAATTATATTGACAAATAAATCAAAATATGGTATTCTAATTATAGTATAATAACTGAAATGTGATATTTTTTGTGCTATGTTCAGCCACTCTTTCTCTCATCAGGTGGTTTTGACATAAATTACGGCCATCATTCTGTCAGTCAGTTTGATGGTCTGATTTTTTATCTTGACAAAACTTTTGTAAATGATATAATTATATTGATATTAAAAACAGACTTGATAATAATTTTAACAAGTCTAATAGAATATGGAGGTAATTTTAAATGACATTTACAGAATTGCAGAATGGTCTTAAAGAAGCTATGAAAGCTAAGGATACACTGCGTAAGGAAGCTGTCCAGACTCTTATTGCAGCAGTAAAGAAAACTGCTATTGATAATGGTACAAGAGATAATATCACGGAAGAACTCGTTGACAGCGTTATACTTAAAGAACTTAAAATTGCAAAGGAACAGGTTGATACCTGCCCAGCTGATGCAGTACAGCAGTTAGAGGAATATAAGTATAAATATGATGTTATCAGTTCATATGCTCCTAAGCAGATGTCAGAAGATGAAGTACGTTCATACATTACTGAAAAGTTCAGCGGTCTTATTGCTGAAGGCAATAAGGGCGTTTATATGAAAACAATTATGGCTGATATGAAGGGTAAGGCTGACGGCAAACTTATAAATAAAATTATTTCTGAAATCGCATCAAAGTAAAATATTCAGCATTTTATATACTTTCATTTAATAAAAATTTTTAAGACTGTTCAGAAGAAATCTTTTGAACAGAATGAAAAATCTGTACAGAAAAAATCTGTTTCGGCAATTGATTATCTCAAACCAGTTCAGAGAAAATCTGTAAATAATACTGGTCTTCCAGACAATATTAAAAACAGAAGGTGGAAATTTTACAGATGTTCTGGATTATCTTGACAGAGAAGGCGGAC
>CAYRPZ010000017.1:0-25919 GCA_964426275.1 uncultured Ruminococcus sp.
TATGGCAAGAATTGCGTTTGTTATGGACAGAATTTTCAGAAAATTCGGTCTATCAGGAAAATCATTTATCCCTATGCTTATAGGAACAGGCTGTGGCGTTCCGGGTGTCATGTCATCAAGAACAATTGAAAATGAACGTGACAGACGTATGACAATTATGACAACAACATTTATACCGTGTGGAGCAAAGCTGCCGATTATTGCACTTATCGCAGCGGCATTATTTGACGGTGCATGGTGGGTAGCACCAAGTGCATACTTTATAGGTATTTTTGCTATTGTAATTTCAGGAATAATGCTTAAAAAGACAAAACTGTTTGCAGGTAACCCTGCACCATTCGTTATGGAACTTCCTGCATATCATCTTCCGACAGTCGGAAATGTACTCCGTTCAATGTGGGAACGTGCATGGTCGTTCATAAAAAAAGCCGGAACAATTATCCTTATTTCATCAGTTATCATATGGGCAGGTTCATGTTTCGGAACAGTTGATGGTTCATTCGGATTCAGTGCAGATATGGAACTTGAAGACAGTATACTCGGTTCAATAGGCAGCGTTTTAAAGGTTATATTTGCTCCTCTTGGATTTAATAATACAAGAGCTGCAATCGCAACTATAATGGGGCTTGTTGCAAAAGAAGAAGTTGTAGGAGTATTTGGTGTGCTTGATTTTGAAGGTCTTGAACCGCTTGCAGGATATTCATTCCTTGTATTTAATCTCCTCTGTGCTCCGTGCTTTGCAGCAATCGGTGCTATCAGACGTGAAATGAACAATGCAAAATGGACAGCATTCGCTATTTCGTATCAGTGTGGATTTGCATATTCAGTTTCACTTGTAATCTATCAGTTCGGCAGTCTTTTTGCAGGCAATGCAAATATAATAGGACTTATCTTTGCAATTCTTATAGTTGTATTTATGATATATATGATTGCAAGACCATATAAGGAAAGTACAACACTTACACATGATGTAAAAGTAAGAGCTTAAAAGCAAAATAATTCAGAGGTGATTGTTAATGGAATATATTTCTGAAAATATTGGAACAATTGTTACAGGCCTTATAATTCTTGCAGTTCTTTTAATGATTACAGTAAAACTTGTAAAAGATAAGAAAGCAGGAAAAAGTATTTGTGGAAGCAACTGCAAATGCTGCCCTAATTCAGCACTCTGTCACAGCAACAGAGGAAAGCAGGTGAAATAATGCTTACATATGCACAGAAAAAATATCTGTTTGCCATATATAAGCTTGGACAGAATATGTCAGAAATTCGTTTAGCTGAAGTTGCAAAAACAGTTGGAGTAAGCAAGGCAAGTACAGTTAAAATGATGCAGAGATTATGTGATGACGGATATATAATCAAAGAGCCATACAGTAGTCTTAAACTTACTGAATTAGGCATGAAAGAAACGAGTATATTTTTTACCAGATGTATGGTCATTCGTGATTTTCTTAATAAGTCAGTTGGAATTGATGAAAAGAAAGCAGATTTCGACGCAGTTACAATGGTATCCCAGATTTCTGAAGAAACAGCTGAAAAATTTGTTCAGTTTATTCTCAATAAGTAAATTAAAGGTCTGCTCTGATATTATACAGAGCAGACCTTTTTGTTGTAAAATATATTTTAATGTTTATACTTTGTCTTATGGCAGAATTAAGAATTGACTATGAAGTGCCTGTAACATTGGAATATGACAGGGATTGAAACAATGAGAGTTTTTTGATATAGTTGATATAGTGATAAAGAGCAGGGAAGTGATAGTATCAGCATTGCTTTCACAGATTATAAGCAATGTTACTGTATCAGTAATGCTTATTTTTTGTTCTTTTTTCCTTTAATAATTGACATCACTGTAAATAAATGATAAAATTATATTATAATAAAAATTTGAAAGAGTGATAAAGATATGATGATAATAATGGATATGAAGAATTATGAGCAAAGACCACTTATTGTAAATTCTGAATTTATAGAAGCTATTGAATATTATGATTATTATGAAAGAGTATATGACGGAAAAGATGATAATAATAATACAAAGTATAAAACAGTGCGAAGAAATGGTATAAAATTCAGTATGAACAAGTCTGATAACAATGTCTATACATATAAGTGTGAATATGCTGATTTTATAAAATTCATTGATGTGTATGAAACTGCGGTTGAAAATGATGAAAAATTACTGAGATATAATTATTAAAATATTCTAAAATGTGTAAATAAAAATTTTACACACTTTTTGCAATAAAGTCTAATTTTTATTTTATTACTTTAAATAATAAAAAACTCTGAAAGGTGATTTGTGTTTCACTTTTTCAGAGTTTTTTATCAGATTACAATAATCAAATTTTAGCAAAGATAATCCTGAGAAACATCATAAATATGTAAAGGTGAAACAGCATTGAAAATGAGTATTTCTATAAATTCAATTGCTTTTTCTTTTACAGATGTAAAATCATTTACAATACTGCTGTCAATACCTATACTGTATGATTTTCTATCGTCTTTTTCGCTTTCAAATACACAGTATTTTCTGTTGCCTAAAATCTGACAATAGATTTCTTTCATTTACAACCCTCCTTTAATTTGGATTTACTGCGATAACGATATTATATATTATATGTGAATAATATTCAATAGGTAAAAATAATAATCTCATTTTATTACAAAAATATTAATTTTATATTATTTATTTTGTGCAATAAAATGGAAAAATATTGATAAAGCTGTTTTCCGGATTTTATATTTTTTATTTGCTGTACTTATATTATAAATCAATGGTTTATTATCGTTAGAAATTGTTATTTTTACTTGATTTTTTATAGTTTTATTGGTATAATATAATAATGTAGCTGTAAAAATATTGTCAGCTTAATTTATATATTTTTCAGGAGGCTTGTTTTCATGAGCAGAGCAGATAAGTTCTTTAATGAAACTAAAGGAAGTCATGTTGCTTTCATAGGTACAGGTGTAAGTCATTTTGATTTGATAAAATTATTTCTCTCAAAAGGTTATCGTGTGACATTATGTGATAAAAAAAATGCTGAACAGCTCGGTGGAATATATGATACCCTTAAATCTCTCGGTGCTGAATTTTCTCTTGGTGAAAATTATCTTGATGCAATTTATTCATGTGATTTTGTTTTCAGAACTCCCGGTATGTACTATAATAATCCGGTTATAAAAGATGCAAGAGCAAAAGGTGTTGTTATAACATCAGAAATGGAACTTTTCTTTGACCTTTGTCCCTGCAAAATTTATGCAGTTACCGGTTCGGACGGAAAAACTACTACAACTACCCTCATAAGTGAAATGCTTGCCAAATCAGGAAAAACTGTTTATAAGGGCGGAAATATAGGCCGTGCATTGCTTCCGGTAATTGAAGAAATAAAAGAAGATGATGTTGCTGTTGTTGAACTTTCAAGCTTTCAGCTTCTTTCAATGAGAGAATCTCCCGATGTTGCTGTAATTACAAATATTGCTCCAAATCATCTTGATGTTCACGGTACTATGGAAGAATATATTGATGCAAAGAAAAATATCATTCTGCATCAGAATGCATTTTCAAAAACTGTACTTAATCTTGATAATGATATTACAAATAATCTTTCTGAGCTTGCAAGAGGCAGGCTTGTAAAATTTTCAAGAAAAAGCATTCCCGAATGCGGTGCATTTCTGAATGAAAACAATACTCTCTGCTATAATGAATATGGAAAAGTTACTGAAATAATGAATGCTTCAGATATAAAAATTCCCGGAATCCATAACGTTGAAAACTATCTTACTGCCATTTCTGCTGTATGGGGTGAAGTTTCAGTTGAAGATATAGTTTCTGTTGCAAAGGAATTCGGCGGTGTTGAACACAGAATTGAATTTGTCCGTGAAACTGATGGTGTCAAGTGGTTCAATGACAGTATCGCTACAAGTCCGACAAGAGTTCTTGCTGGTCTTGCTTCATTCAGCCAGAAGCTTATCGTTATTGCGGGCGGATATGATAAGAAAATTCCTTTTGAACCTCTTGCAAAGCCTGTGAACGAAAAGGTAAAGGCTCTTATTCTTCTTGGAGTAACTGCTGATAAAATTCAGAAAGCTGTTACTGAATATGAAGGATACAATGAGGAAAATCTTAAAATATACAGAGTTTCAACTCTTGAAGAAGCTGTTGCAAAAGCTAAGGAAATTGCTGTCAAAGGTGACATTGTAACACTTTCTCCTGCTTGTGCAAGTTTTGATATGTATCCTAATTTTGAAGCAAGAGGAAATCATTTCAAGAAAATTGTAAAGGAGCTTTGATTTTGAGTATGAATTTAAAAAAAGTTCTCTTTTCACTTGCTGATGCTGACGGTGTTTCAGGTAATGAAGAAAATGCCGTGAGTGTTGCTGTCGGATTTTTAAAGGAATATACCGGTGATATATCCGTTAAAAATAACTGTGTTGTCGGAAATATCGGAAAACGCTGTGAAAATAAGCCGCATGTACTTATAGATGCACATATCGACCAGATAGGTATGGTATGTTCCTGTATTACAGATGACGGATTTATAAAGGTGAGTAATCTCGGAGGTCTTGACAGGCGTATTCTTTCTGCACAGCAGGTTGTTATACATGGGAAAAAAGATATAAAAGGCATTGTTTCTTCCATTCCGCCTCATCTTTCTGACGGTGGAAAAAAAGTTCCTGAAATGTCTGATATAATTATTGATACAGGATATTCAAAGGAAAAACTTCAAGAAATTGTTTCTCTTGGTGATGCAGTTTCATTTGATACAAAGTGCAGAGAACTTGTAAACGGACGTGTAAGCGGTCATTCACTTGATGACAGGAGTGGTATTGTTTCAATACTTTATATGCTTGATATGCTAAAAGACGAATTTGATAATCTTCCATGCAGTCTTACAGTCCTTTTTTCATCTCAGGAAGAACTTGGTGAACGTGGTGCAAAGATTTCTGTATATGATATAAATCCTGATATTGCAATTGCTGTTGATGTAAGTTTTGCAAAAACTGCCGATGAATCTGCTGAAAAATGCGGTATTATGGGTAAAGGCTGTATGATTGGAATTGCTCCTGTTCTTGACAGGAACATTTTTGATACACTTATTAAAATTGCAGAAGAAAATAATATTCCTTATCAGACTGAAGTTATGAATGGTACAACAGGTACAAATGCTGACCGTTTCAGCGTTTCAAAATGCGGTATAAGAACTGCTGTGTGTTCCATTCCTCTTAAATATATGCATACTCCTGCTGAGGAAATACAGATAAGTGATATTGAAAATACTGCTCTGCTTATGGCAGAATATCTGAGGAGGTGCATAAAATAATGCTTGAACATCTTGAAAAACTTTGTACTCTTAACGGAATTTCAGGTGATGAAAATGAAGTAAGGAATTATATATGCAGTCAGATTGAGGGAAAATGTGAATATCATACAGATGCTCTCGGAAATATTATTGCATTTAAAAAAGGAAAAAAAACTCCGACAAAAAAACTCCTTGTTGATGCTCATATGGACGAAGTCGGTTTTATTATAACATATATAAAATCCGATGGCACTCTTTCATTTGCTTCTGTAGGTGGTATTAATGAATCTGTTGTCATCGGCAGGCATGTTAAGATTGGTAAGAATAAAATCAATGGTGTAATTGGTTCAAAGGCGGTTCATAATCTTTCAGATGATGAAAAGAACACCATTCCGAAATTTAAAAGCCTTTATATTGATATCGGTGCGGAAAACAGGGAAGATGCACAGAAATATGTACGCACCGGTGACAGTGTATGCTTTGATTCGGAATATATTAAATTTGGTGACGATAAAATAAAATGTAAGGCAATTGATGACAGAGCAGGCTGTGCAATTCTGATTGACCTTATAAACAGTGAACTTGAATATGACACATATTTTTCATTCAGCGTTCAGGAGGAAGTTGGTCTGCGTGGTGCGAAAACTGTTTCATTTGCTGTAAATCCTGATTTTGCAGTAATTGCTGAAACAACTACTGCTTCTGATATAGCAGGCTGTAATGATGAAAAACGTGTATGTGAACTTGGAAAAGGTGCAGTTGTTTCATTTATGGATAAAAGCACTGTTTATGACAAAGAACTTTTCAGACTTGCATTTGATACGGCAGATGAAAAAAATATTCCTTGCCAGACAAAAACAATGGTTGCAGGCGGCAACAACAGCGGGGCGATTCATATCTCAGGAAACGGAGTGAGAACTCTTGCGGTGTCTGTTCCATGCAGATATCTTCATTCGCCTTCATGCGTTGCCCAGTATTCAGATATCGTTGCCTGTGAGATGCTTATAAAAGAAATGATTTCAAGGATTTTAAGTTTATGATAAAACAGATGGAATGTAAAAATCAGGCTGACAGAGATTATCTTGTCAGAAGCTATTACGGAAGGAAATTTATTGCTTATCTTGAAGCATATGATGTAAAATATGATTTCTGCCGTTTTTTTATGCTCATATATGACGGAAAAATAGCAGGATATATGTTTCAGATAAATGCTAATCTTGTCGTGTGTGCTGAAAATGAATTTCCTCCCGATGAACTGCGTCAGTTTATTCTGATGAATATGCCTTTCAGGGTGGAAGCTCCTTCATATATCCTTAAACATATTGAAAATCTTGATGGATATCATAAGCTGAAAAGAACTCAGTTTGAATTTTCAGAGCATATGCCGAAGCATTTTAATGAATATGAACTGGAGGAAAATCCAAAGCTTGATGAAGCTTATGATATTATTACCGAAGGTTTTCCGAATATGAAAAATTATGGATTGTGGGTTACCGAGAACTCTCATAGAATAAGACGGGGTATAAGCCGTATTTATCTTTATAAAAAATGTACTACTGCTACCGTTATATATGATGTTGACAATCATGTGCTTATTGGTCAGGTTGCTACAAGAGAAAATGCAAGAGGAAATGGCTATGCCCGTGAACTCCTTTATTGGCTTGGTCACAGGCTCAGGCTTCAAGGAAAGAAAATAAGCCTTTTTGCCCTTGATTACCGTGAAAGCTTTTACCGTGAAATCGGATTTAATGAAATTAGTGTGGAATGTGTTATTGAAAGGAAATTGTGATGCTTGATAATTCATTTTTTAAGTTTGATGAAAGTCTTGTAACTCTTACAAGAGAAGCTGAAAATTCGTGTGCCTTAAATCTTGCAGGCTGTGATAAAATTGCAGAATACAATGGTTCAAAGGTGCTTTCTGCATTTATAAAAAATTCCGTCAGCGAATCTTGTTTTTATGGAAGTTCAGGCTATGGATACGGTGATGTCGGAAGGGAAGTGCTCGACAAGGTTTATTCAGATGTTTTCGGTACTGAAGATGCACTGGTAAGACATAATTTTGTATCAGGTACACATGCTCTTTCAACCGCTCTTTTCGGTGTTTTAAGAACAGGTGATAAAATGGTTTCCGTAACAGGAAAGCCATATGATACACTTGAGGAAGTTATAGGAATTTCAGGCAAAAAGGGAAATGGCTCTCTTATGGACTATGGAATTGAATATGCACAGGTTGACCTTCTTGAAAACGGAAAACCGGATATTGATGCAATTCCTGATGCTGTAAAAGGTGCAAAGGTGGCATATATACAGCGTTCAAGAGGGTATTCACTGCGTCCGGCACTTGTTTGTTCTGATATTGAAGAAATTGTCAGCGCTGTCCGTTCATCAAATCCTGATGCAATAATAATGGTTGATAACTGCTATGGAGAATTTGTTGAAAAATCTGAACCGTCACAGGTTGGTGCAGACCTTATTATAGGTTCACTCATAAAAAATGCAGGAGGCGGAATTGCAAGAACGGGTGGTTATATTGCAGGAAGAAAAGACCTCGTTGAATTATGCTCATATCGTCTTACCTGTGTCGGAATGGGTAAGGAAGTAGGCTGTACACTCGGTCAGAATAAGGAAATGTTCATGGGACTTTTTATGGCTCCTGATATTGTTGCAAATGCGGTGAAAACTGCTGTTTTTGCTTCTGAAATATTTACTATGCTCGGCTTTGAATGTTTCCCTAAGAAGAATGAGCAAAGAGGAGATATTGTAACAGCAGTAAAATTCGGAAATCCTGAAATGCTTACTTCTTTCTGTCAGGGTATTCAGAAAGGTGCTCCTGTCGATTCCTTTGTTGTCCCTGAACCATGGGATATGCCCGGTTACAGTAATAAAGTAATTATGGCGGCAGGTGCATTTAATATGGGTGCTTCAATTGAACTTTCTGCTGATGCTCCGTTAAGAGAACCATATGCTGTATGGATGCAGGGAGGTATAACATATACCAGTGGCAAAGTAGGTGTTATGCTGGCTGTTCAGGAAATGATTAACAAGGGTCTTATTAAGTTATGATTTTTAAATATTGATAATCGATAAAAAAGATTACAGAAATAATACAATTGTCTTTTTATTTTGATTTTCAATGCCAAAAAAGTTGACAATATTAAAAATTGCTGTTATGATATTTTAGGTACAATCAATAAGAACAGGAGGGTTTGATTTGAGAGATAACAGGCTTTGTTACGGTTGTATGGAAAGTACTGGTGATACTGCTGTTTGTCCTAAATGTGGTTATGACAGAAATTCTGCGAATTTACCGGCTTATCTTGCAGCAGGCACTATACTTAATGACAGATATATTGTCGGAAAACTTCTTCATCATAATGGTGAAAGTGCAGATTATATTGCTTATGATAAAACTCTTGCTTGTAAAATACTTATCAAGGAATATATGCCTGAAAATCTTTGTGTAAGAGATAAAAACAGACTTCAGCTGAACGCTCATCATAATCATAAAGTGCAGTACAAGGCTCTTATGGACGAATTTAATGAACTTAATCGTTCTGTTGCAAGAATGAGAACTATAAGCCATATAATACCTGTAACAGATATATTCTCTGCTAATAATACAACTTATGCTGTATTTGAATACATTGAAGGAATGAGTCTTCTCGATTTTCTTAAAGATAATGCGGGTGAACTTACATGGGAGCAGGTTTCAAGACTTTTTCCTCCGCTTTTTACAACACTCAGTCTTATTCATAATGCGGGAATAGTCCACAGAGGTATAAGTCCTGAAACAATTTTTGTTACTGAAAAAGGTGAACTGCGACTTGTAAGTTTCAGTATTTCAGCTTTGAGAACAGCTGATACCGAACTTAATTCAGAACTTTTTCACGGATATTCAGCTCCTGAACAGTATTCGCTGAGTGGCTGGCAGGGTACATGGACTGATGTTTATGGAATATCTGCTGTATTATACAGAATACTTACAGGCTGTCGCCCTACAGAGGCTCAGACAAGAATGTCTAATGACAGCTTATGTTCTCCGCATGATATAAATCCCAATATATCAGAGAGAGTTTCAAATACTATAATGGAAGGTCTTGCACTTAACAGTACGGACAGAATACAGACTGTTACTGAACTTGTTACCAAGCTTTTTGAAGAAAATGGTGAAGCTGAAAAAATTACAAGAACAAATACTGTTACTATAACAGTTCCACGTCAGAATATTGAACATAAACAGCATCAGCAGCGTCAGCGTACAAATCATAGGGAAAGGATTGCAGCTGCTGAAACCATAAGCGGTGCAGAAACAATATCTGCTCTTGATAGAGTAAAAGTCCCGCTTATGATAGCATTTCTGCTTATTGCAATATTTCTTGTTATAGGCATTATATGTATGGCATTCTTTTCAGAAAGTTCGGAAAATGATATTGACCTTTCAATATATAGCAATACTTCTTCGGTCGATAATGTTATTGAAATGACAGGCACTGATGATGAATTTGTTACAGGAATAACCGGTGACAGTGATATGCCTCAGCTTGTAGGTTACAAATATGATGAAATCGCTGAATCTTCAACATTTCTTGGCTGGTTTGTACTTGAACCTAAATACGAATTTAATGAAAAAGTTGCAAAGGGAATAATTACTGCACAGTCAATTGATGCAGGCGAAAAGTTTGAAAGCGGTTCAACAGTAGTTGTAGTAACTGTAAGCCGTGGCCCGTCAAAAGTTGAAATACCTGATTATATGCTTACTTCATACAGTTCATATAAATATGAAGATTATTTTGAAATGCTTGAAGAACTCGGAATTGAATATAATCCTATGCCTGAAGTAAACTGGGGATATGCTGATGGATATGTAATCGGAATATCTGTTGATGGCAAAAGTGTAAGAGGCGGAGATATTATAAATCTTGAGGCAGGAGAAGTTCTCGATGTAAGGTATACTGACAATTATAAAAATGAACAGACTTATTATTATAAAAATACTGAAACCGATTCAGATGACGATGATGAAAATACTAAGACTGAAACTTCAAAAACTCCGGCATGGACAACCGCTCAACCTGTAGTTACTTCAAAACATTATTCAACGCAGACACAGTCCGCTGTTGTAACCCATTCACCACAGCAGACACAAGCTCCTGAAACTCAGCCTCCTGTTGTAACTCAGGTGCCTGAACCTGTTGAACCTCCGACTAATGATAATAACAATGGCGGAGATAATGCGGACAATAATGGCGGAAATGATAATAATGCAGATGCTGGCAATGTCGATAATGCTCAGTAAAAATTATTAAAGTTCATAAGACAATAAAAGCAACTGTATAAAGTTAAAATACAGTTGCTTTTTTAATATTTCAGAAAAGAGGAGCTTGATGAAAAATACTTTCAGTGCTTTAAATATTGCACACAGATTTATAAAAGACAATGTAAAGCAAGGTGATATTTGTATTGATGCAACATCTGGCAGAGGAAATGATACAGCATTTTTATGTCAGCTGGTAGGAGATAAAGGAAAGGTAATTGCATTTGATATTCAGCAGGAGGCTGTTGACAGTACAGAAAATCTCCTGAAAAGCAGAAACTTCAATAATTATGAAATTTATCTTGAAAGTCATGTTAATATGGACAGATATGCTGAAAGCGGAACTGTTTCCTGTATAACTTTTAATCTCGGTTGGCTTCCATGCGGTGACCACAGAATTTCAACCCATTCTGAAACAAGTATTGAAGCAATTAAAAAATCACTTGATTTGCTTAAGGACGGCGGTATTGTGAGTATATGTATATATTATGGCAAAGATACAGGATTTGATGAGAAAAATGCTGTTCTTGAATATCTGAAAACAATTGACAGCCATGAATATACGGTTATTGTAAATGAATTTGTAAATCGTCCGAATTGTCCTCCAATACCCGCTTTTATCATAAAAGGTCTTTAATAAATAAAAAGGAAATTTCTGTATTAAAGAAATTTCCTTTTTTATAAATTATACTTATTTAGTGATAAGATTAATTATTTCCGATTTTGGAACTGCTCCAATTGATTTTGCAGTTATTTTTCCGTTTTTGATAACCATAAGAGTGGGTATGCTCTCAATTCTGAATGAGGCTGAAAGTTCAGGCTGTTCATCAACATTGATTTTGCCAACCTTTATATTTGAATCTTCCTCTGCAATTTCATCAACAAGCGGTGAAACCATCATGCATGGACCACACCATGATGCCCAGAAATCTATAAGCACCGGCTTATCAGATTTCATTACTTCATTTTCAAAATTTTCCTTTGTAATTGTAATAGCTGACATAGTTTTCTTCCTTTCTGATTTTTAATCTTTGCTTTTATAGTAAAGCATACAATGACAGTATCCCTCAAATTCAGGGTCTTTAATCTGGTCACGGAATTCCTTACACATACACTTGTAATCTTCGCTTTTTCCGACACGGCATGGACAGTATCCGTCTTTTTTTTCAAGTCCCTGTTTTATTTTTTCAACGAGTTTACTGTCGGGATTTAAAGTCACTTTCATTTTTTATCACACCTTTTTAATATTTATAAATTTTATATTTTATAAAAGTTTCTTTATATCGCTGAAAGTTACAACAACAGTAAGAAGCATAAACAATGCAAGACCTACAAAATGTATCATGCCTTCTTTTTCAGGCGGTATAGGCTTGCGTCTTACCGCTTCAATAATCAGGAATACAAATCTTCCGCCGTCAAGTGCGGGGAGTGGCAGAAGATTGAATATGCCAAGGTTTATTGTTATGAATGTAATAAGATTAAGCAGATATCCGATTCCGAGGTCTGTTGCCTGACTTATGGCTGTTGCAAGTCCTACAGGACCTGACATATCTGAAATACCATATTTGCCTTTTATTATATCTATAAGTGATATCCATATAAGTCTTCCTATTGATGCAGTTTCTTTTGCTGAATATTCCAGAACGTTGAAAAATCCTTTTTCTGATGAATCAACATAGAAATCGAAACGGCTTTCTGCAGTTTGGAGAGGTTGTTCTCCCGTATATTCATCAGGATTATCAACTTTTACATATGACTGGCTTTCCTCATCAACATAATACTGATACTGATAATAAAATTTTACATTTTCAAGTTCAATCTTTTTGCCGTTTCTTTTTACAATTACATTGAATACATCATCTTTTGTATTTGACAGTTTATATGATATATCAGAATCGGTAAGTATATTCATGCCGTTTACGGATATTATTTCATCACCTATTTCAAGACCACATTCATGACTTGATGCTCCGTCATGAAATTCTGCTATGGTAAGTTCAGGAATTTTTTCCTGCATACAGGTTGTAATAATTACAAGAATAAATCCAAGAATTATATTCATTGTTGCTCCCGCAACTATTACAGCCATTCTTTTAGGTACAGATTTGTTATTGAACGCACGGGGATTGTCAGATGAATCATCTTCGCCTTCCATTGCACAGAATCCTCCTATCGGAAAGCATCTCAACGAATATACTGTTTCGCCTTTTTTTAATTTGAAAAGTCTTGGTCCCATGCCTATCGCAAATTCGTTTACCTGTATCCCGCATAACTTTGCAACAGTAAAATGACCAAGTTCATGAATTGCAACAAGTATTCCGAAAATAAGAATTGCTGATATTATTTTTACAGCCATTGAATCTCTCCTTTCTTATTTCTATGCGTTAAGCTGTGTAAATTCTCTTGCAGATTTGTCAGCCTTTATAACGTCCTCATAAGAGTTTATATCAGAATATTCAAATTTATTCAAAGATTGTGAAACAATTTCACCTATACGCAGGAAACTTATTTCACCGTTAAGAAATTTCTGAACAGCAATTTCATTTACTGCATTTACTATGCATGGATATGCACCGCCCATTTTCACTGCCTTTATGCATGATTTCAGACATTCAAATGTATCATAATCAGGTTTTTCAAATGTGAGAGTACCGTAATCGGTAAGTGAAAGTTCCTTTACATCACATTCCAGTCTTTCAGGATACAGAAGTGCATACTGTATCGGTATTTTCATATCAGGAACTCCAAGCTGTGCAATTACTGAATTGTCATTATACTGTACTGCTGAATGAACAACACTCTGACGGTGAACTACTATTTCAATCTGTTCAGGTTCAAGGTCAAAAAGCCATTTTGCTTCTATAAATTCAAGCCCTTTGTTCATAAGTGTGGCAGAGTCAATTGTTATCTTGTTTCCCATACTCCAGTTAGGGTGTGAGAGTGCCTGCTTTACACTTACATTTTCAAGCTCATCACGCTTTTTATTAAAGAAAGGTCCGCCTGATGCAGTAAGAATTATTTTTTTTAACTGTTTTGGATTATTTCCCTGAAGGCACTGAAAAATTGCAGAATGTTCGCTGTCAACAGGATATATTTTAACACCTTTTTTATCAGCTTCATTTATTACAAGCTTACCGCCTGCAACAAGAGTTTCCTTATTTGCAAGTGCAACATTTTTTCCATTCCGAATGGCGGTAAGTGTCGGAAGAAGTCCGACCATTCCCACGACAGAATTAAGCATTATATCATCATCTTTTCCTGATGCTATTTCACAAAGTCCGTCCATTCCACAGAGTATTTTAGTATTTGTATCTGAAAGACGGCTTTTAAGCTCGGAATATTTTTCCTCATTAAATATGCATACCTTGTCAGGTTTGAATTTCCTTGTCTGATTTTCAAGTATTTCTGTACTGCTGTGTGCAGCAAGGGCATTTATTCTGAAATTATGCATTTGAGCAACTTCAAGAGCTTGAGTTCCAATTGAACCGGTTGAACCGAGTATTGATAAAACCTTATTCATAATAAATCATATCTCCTGTAAAAAAGGAGCTAAAAATTTAATATATTTAGCTCCGTAAAATTATTTTAATATTGGATAATGCCGAACATATTTATAAAGAGATTCATAAACGGAATTACAAACAGAACGCTGTCAAATCTGTCAAGAAGTCCGCCGTGTCCGGGCATAATATTTCCATAGTCTTTTATATTGCACTGTCGTTTTATGATAGAAGCTGAAAGGTCGCCAAGAGTGCCGAGAACTGCGCAGATTACTCCAAGAATAAATAATTTTATATAATCAAAATTATATTCCGGAAATCTTATTTTATAGTATACCATGCTGATTACAACCATAAATATACCGTTTGTGAGAAGTCCGCCTATAAAGCCTTCAACTGTTTTTTTAGGGCTTATTTCAGGACAGAGTTTATGTTTTCCAAGGAATGTTCCTGCAAAGTATGCTCCCGAGTCGGCAATCCATGCCGCACACAGCGAAAGTACTATGTAAAATTTCCCGAAAATCTCATTTGAATGAAGTTCAATAAGACAGCACATTGAATATGTTATAAGTGATGTTGCGGCAATCATAAAGAATATATGTTCAAATTTTATTTCCTTATGACCATTGATATATAATGCGAATATAACAAAGATTCCTATAGCTGCTATGGCAGAACGATATGGAGCAAGGATTTCAAAAAAGTATGAAAATGAATTGAATATGGCAAAAATATAGCATACTGCTGTTATTGATTTTGAATATATACATTTGTTTGCTGAGAAAAGTTCATGGAGCATAATTATGATAATTGCTGAAACTGCAACAGGAAGTACTACTGTATCGGAAAGAAGTACAATTGTAACTCCTATGATTATTCCTACAGCTGATGTAATGAGTCTTGTTTTCATAGGTTAAACACCTCCAAAGCGTCTGCCTCTCTGAGCATATGCTCTAAGTGCTTCATCAAGATGTTCGGGCTTGAAGTCAGGCCATAGAACATCTGTGAAATAATATTCCGCATAGGCTGTCTGCCATATCAGATAGTTTGAAAGACGAAGTTCACCGCTGGGACGTATCAGCAGGTCAACATCAGGCATTCCTGCTGTGTAAAGGAATTTTTCAAAGTATTCCTCTGTTATATCATCAGGTGAAATTTCATTTTTTCTTACTTTTTCTGCAATAAGCTTTGAGGCGTGTACTATTTCATCACGTCCTCCATAATTTATTGCAAGAAGGAGTGTCATTCTTTTAAAATCCTTTGTGTCATGCTCAAGTTTAAGCATTTTTTCTCTCAGCATATCGCTCAGAGCAGATTTATCGCCCAGAAATATTACTCTTATCTGTTCATCAAAAATTTCCTTTACATCATCAAGATACTCATTGAAAAGTTTCATGATGGCATTTACTTCTTCAGATGAACGTTTCCAGTTTTCGGTTGAAAACGCATAGAATGAAACGCATTTTATTCCTATATTTCCGCAGTAGCGGAGAATTTTTCTGAAAGTTTTTGCTCCTTCAATATGTCCTGCATATCTTGGAAGAAATCTTTTTTTCGCCCATCTTCCGTTTCCGTCCATTATAAATCCTATATGCTGGGGTAGTTTTTCCGGAAGAACGTAACAGTTATTGTTTTTATTTAAAGCCATATATTCTCCTTACGGATAAAAATTTCATTACCGGAAACATGCTGTTTAAAAGTATGTTTCCGGCAGATGATTGAATGTATATTTTATATCAGATTGACATAACTTCCTTTTCTTTTGATGAAACCATATCATCAATTTCAGAGCAGAAATTATCTGTAATCTTTTGAACATCTTTTTCTGCTGTTTTGAGTTCGTCCTCTGTTATTTCAGAATTTTTCTTCATTGTTTTAAGTTTATCCATTGTGTCACGTCTTGATGAACGTACAGCAACCTTTGCTTCTTCGCCCATTTTCTTTATATCCTTGCAGAGTTCTTTTCTTTTTTCTTCAGTAAGCTGTGGAAATACAAGTCTTATAACCTTGCCGTCATTTGTAGGATTGATGCCTACATCTGATTTCTGGATAGCCTTTTCAATTGAGTGAAGAGTTGATATATCCCATGGCTGAATAACAAGTATTCTGGCTTCTGCAACTGAAACAGCTGCCATCTGGTTTACAGGTGTGGGAGTTCCGTAGTAATCAACAGTTACTCTGTCAAGTACGTTGGGGTTTGCACGTCCTGCCTTTACAGATTTGAATTCCCTGTCAAGGCTGTCGATGGTTTTCTGCATTTTTGTTTTGCAGTTTTTAATCTGTTCTTTCATGGATAATTAGTCCTCCTTAACTGTTGTGCCTATAATTTTGCCCATAGCGGCATCATAGATATTATCAGGTCTGCTTAAATCAAATACGAGTATCGGAATATTATTTTCCCTGCACATTGAAGCGGCAGTGCTGTCCATTACTGCAAGATTTTCAGCGAGCATCTGAGTAAACGTGAGAGTATCATATTTTACTGCATCATCATATTTATTAGGGTCTTTGTTGTAAACGCCGTCAACCATTGTGGCTTTCATGAGTACATCAGCCTCAACTTCAGCAGCACGCAGAGCAGCAGCTGAATCGGTCGAGAAAAATGGATTTCCTGTACCGCATCCGAATATTACAACTCTGTTTTTTTCAAAGTGTCTTACAGCTTTGTTTCTTATATAAGGTTCTGCAATCTGCTGCATTGTGATAGCAGTCTGGACTCTTACATCAACATCAAGCGATTCAAGGACATCTGCAACGGCAAGAGCATTCATGGCAGTTGCGAGCATACCCATATGGTCAGCTCTTGTTCTGTCCATTCCTCCGCTTGAGCGTCCTCTCCAGAAATTTCCTCCGCCAACGACTATGCCAATCTGTATTCCTGCTTTATAGCATTTTTTTATACTTTTGCAGATATCAGTGATTACATTATAGTCAAGACCGGTTTTCTTTTCACCTGCGAGTGCTTCACCGCTTAATTTAAGAAGTATTCTTTTATATTTTGGCTGAATTTCTGTCATAATTAGCACCTCTCAATAATATTAACTTATTATATTTTACACTAAATTCTTAATGATGTAAAGTATATTTTATCAGAATTTAAAAAATTTTTTTTAAGAAATATTAAATATGCTGTTGACTTTGCATTGATATTGTGTTATCATATTACCATACTAAAGTACAGGAGGACATTATGAAAAATTATGATTTGATTACTCCTGAGGGAACTCAGGACTTTCTCTTTGATGAATGTATTGTAAGAAGAAATGTTGAAAACACAATTCATACTATATTTAAAAATTCAGGATACTGTGAACTTATCACTCCGGGGCTGGAATTTTTCGATGTTTTCAGCCTTAATTCAAGACATTTTCCGCAGGAAAGCCTATATAAGCTTGTTGACAGCAAGGGCAGACTGCTTGTTTTGCGTCCGGATTCAACAATGCCCATGGCAAGAGTTGTGGCAACAAGACTTAAAGATGCACCCCTTCCGTTAAGGTTATATTATAATCAGTGTGTCTATAATATAAGTCCTATGCTTACAGGAAGAAGTGACCAGATTGTTCAGACAGGTATCGAACTTATCGGTTCATCTTCAAAAACCGCTGACCTTGAAGTAATTACAACGGCTGCTGAAGTACTTTCATCATGTGACTGCGGAAAATTTTCACTTGAAATAGGCGATATAGGATTTTTCAGGGAACTTGTAAACAAGCTTGATGTAAGTGAGGATAAAAAAGAAGATATACGTTCACTTATCGAAACAAAAAATTATCCTGCTCTTAATGATTTGCTCGATAAAATCGGAAAAAATGATATAACTCATGCTCTTAAAAAGCTTCCAAGACTTTTTGGAAAGGAAGAAGTATTTGAAAAGGCATCAAAACTTTTCAGAGATGAAAAAATTGATGCAATTCTTGAAAATCTTAAGTCTATTTACAATGATGTTTCAAAACTTTGTATCAATGGAGGTATTACCGTTGATTTAGGCATGGTAAACAGAACCGATTACTATACGGGCGTTATTATAAAGGGCTATCTTGAGGGATATGGTGAAGAAGTCCTTTCAGGCGGAAGATATGATAAGCTCATTTCAGAATTTGGATATGATGTTCCTGCAACAGGTTTTGCTGTTAATGTAAATGCTGTTTCATCTGTTGTTGCAAAGAAAAATAAAGTTTCTGTAAGACCTGCCGATGTTTTGGTATTTGCTGAAAAAGGATATGAAATGAAAGCGGTTCTTCTTTCTCAGGATTACAGAAAACAGGGATTTGTTACTGAAAATGCTCTGTCAGATGACTTTGACAGTGCTAAAAAATATGCTGAAAAGAAGAATATTAAAAAGATTGTTATTGTCGGAGATGATATTAAGGAGGTAACAGAATAATGTCAAAGCCACTCAGAATTGCTCTTACAAAAGGCAGACTTGAAAAAGATACAGTAGGACTGCTTGAAAAACTCGGATTTGACTGCACTGCTGTTCATGAAAAAGGAAGAAAGCTTATACTTCCTGTTCCTGATGCAAATCTGGAAGTTGTTCTTGCAAAGGCTGCTGATGTTATAACATATGTTGAACATGGTGTATGTGATATGGGTGTTGTCGGAAAAGATACCATCATGGAGATGAACGGCAAATTCTTTGAACTCGTTGACCTCGGTTTCGGAAGATGCAAGTTTGCTCTTGCAGGCAAAAAAGGCACTGATTTCTATGAGGGCTATGGTGTAAAGACCATTGCTACAAAATATCCTAACGTTGCAAGGTCATTCTTTGAAAATAAGAAGAACATGGATATTGAGATAGTTAAGATTGAAGGTTCTGTTGAACTTGCACCTTTGCTTGAACTCTCAGACGGCATTGTTGATATTGTTGAAACAGGTACAACCCTCAAGGAAAACGGACTTGAGGTTTTTGAGAATATTGCTCCGATTTCAGCAAGACTTATTGTCAATATGGTGAGCATGAAATTAAGACAGAAGGAAATTGAATCCCTTATTGCAAGGATAGAGGAGAATATATAGCTATGAGAAAGATTTTTGCAAATGGTACCGATGAACTTGAATTCTTTAGGGAACTTGACAGAAGAAACGGTGAAACTGATAAGAAAGTTACTGAAATTGTAAGCGGTATAATTGATGATGTTAAATGTAACGGTGATTTTGCCGTTAATAAATATACAGAAAAATTTGACGGAAAACTTCCGCAGTATTTTGAAGTGCCGAGAGATGTT
The DNA here is from genome assembly GCA_964426275.1 of uncultured Ruminococcus sp. Lineage (GTDB taxonomy): Bacteria > Bacillota > Clostridia > Oscillospirales > Ruminococcaceae > UBA5884. The sequence goes on from CAYRPZ010000017.1 coordinate 19,343, forward strand.
ATAAATGATGCTCTCACTGAAGCTGATGAGGATTTTGTAAATGCTCTGCTAAACTCAATGGAGAATATTACTGATTTTCATAAAAGACAGGTTGTTCAGGGATTTATTGCACCTAAGGAAAATGGCGTAATTCTTGGTCAGCGTGTAAGAGGTCTTGAAAGGGTAGGTCTTTATGTTCCGGGCGGTACTGCCGCTTATCCGTCAAGTGTTCTTATGAATGCAGTTCCTGCTAAAATTGCAGGCGTGAAGGAAATTATTATGGTAACGCCTCCTCTTAAAGATGGAACTCCCAATAAGGATATCCTTGTTGCGGCAGCTGTATGCGGTGTTGACAGAGTATTCCTTTCAGGCGGGGCTCAGGCTGTTGCCGCCCTTGCATATGGTACTGAAACTATTCCGAAAGTTGACAAGATTGTAGGTCCCGGAAATATATTCGTTGCCACTGCAAAGAAACTTCTTTATGGTGTTGTTGATATTGATATGATTGCAGGACCCAGTGAAATTCTTGTACTTGCTGATGATACAGCAGTTCCGAAATTCGTTGCCGCTGACCTTATGTCACAGGCTGAGCATGATAAGCTTGCATCTGCAATACTTGTTACTACAAGCGAAAAGCTTGCAGATAAAACACTTGAGGAAATTGAAAGACAGGTTCAGTATCTTTCAAGAAAGGATATCATTGAAAAGTCACTTGAAGATTACGGCGCTGTGATTATATGTGATACAAAGGAAAAGGCTGTTGAACTTGCAAACAGACTTGCTCCTGAACATCTTGAAGTGCTTATGGAAAACCCTATGGAACTGCTTGGTCAGCTTGATAATGCAGGTTCAGTATTCCTTGGAAATTATGCGTCTGAACCTCTCGGCGATTACTATGCAGGTCCTAATCATGTTCTTCCTACAAGCGGTACTGCAAGATTTTTCTCACCTCTGGGAGTATCAAGTTTTATAAAGCGTTCAAGTTTTACATACTATACAGAAGATGCTCTCAGAGCAGCAAAGGACGATATTGTGCTTGTTGCTGAAAAGGAAGGTCTTACAGCCCATGCGAATGCAATAAAAGTGAGATTTGAATAAGGGATTATTATAAATATGAAAATCAGACAAATGTTTATATCAGACTATGAACAGGTGTATCAATTATGGCTGTCTTGTGCCGGAATGGGTTTGAATAATTTAGATGATTCAAGAGAAGGAATTGAAAGATTTTTAAAAAGAAACCCAGAAACCTGCTTTGTTGCAGAGAATAAACAAACAATAGTTGGTGTAATTATTGCTGGTAATGATGGTAGGAGGGGATATATTTACCATACAGCGGTAAGTATTGATTACAGAAATCAAGGAATTGCTACAAAACTTGTGAACAAAGCCATGGAGGCATTAAAATTATTAGGTATCAATAAGGCGGTTTTGGTCGTATTTTCTAAAAATACAGATGGAAATGCTTTTTGGAAGAAAATTGGTTTTATTTCAAGAGAAGATTTGGTGTATAGGAATAAAACAATCACTGAAATGATTAGAATAGACACCTAAATCCCAGTTGGATTGAATGAAAAAATATAAAGTGAGATGAAATTTATATTATGTGGGAAAATAATGTAAGAAAAGTAATTCCGTATATTCCGGGCGAACAGCCTAAGGACAGGAATGTTATAAAGCTTAATACAAATGAAAATCCATATCCCCCTTCACCAAATGTAAGAAAAATTCTTGACAGTTTTGAATTCGGAAAAATGAGATTATATCCTGATACAAATTCAGAAGTTCTGGTAAATTCACTTGCGGAGCGTTATAATGTAAAGCCGTCACAGATTTTTGTCGGTGTAGGTTCAGATGATGTTATCTCAATGGCATTTCTGACATTTTTCAATTCAGAAAAACCGGTGCTGTTTCCTGATATAACATATTCATTCTATGATGTGTGGGCAGATGTGTATAAAATACCATATGTCAGAAAACCTCTTGATAATGATTTCAGAATTAATCCTGATGACTATATGGTTGAAAATGGCGGAATAATTTTCCCAAATCCGAATGCTCCGACAGGTGTATATGAAAGTACTGAAATGATTGAGAAAATTGTAAAAGCTAATTCGTCATCAGTTGTAATGATTGACGAAGCTTATATAGATTTTGGCGGTGAAAGCTGTCTGCCGCTTATAGAAAAGTATGATAATCTGCTTGTTATTCAGACTTTTTCAAAATCACGTTCAATGGCAGGCATGAGAATAGGTTTTGCATTCGGAAGCGAAAAGCTTATAAAATATCTTAATGATGTCAAGTTTTCAATAAATTCATATACCATGAATCCGCTGACTCAGTTATGTGGTGCTGAAGCTGTTAAAGATGAGAAATATTTTAAGGAAACTACTTCAAAAATTATTAAAACAAGAGAAGATACAAAGAAAAAACTTGCAAATCTGGGCTTCTCATTTCCTGATTCAAAAAGCAATTTTATATTTGCAAGACATGATAAATACAGTGCGGAGCAAATATTCAATGCTCTCAGGGAAAGAAAAATATTTGTACGTTACTGGAATAAGCCAAGGATAAGCGAGTATATGAGAATTACTGTAGGAACTCCCGGTGAAATGAATCTGCTTGCTTCAGCACTTAATGAAATTATTATCAATATGAATTAACAGAAAGGACGTGCAGTTATGAGAAAAGCAGATGTCAGACGTGATACCAAGGAAACTCAGATAAAAATATCAGTTGAATTTGATGAACAGGGCAGAAATTCTGTTTCAACAGGTATAGGATTTTTTGACCATATGCTTACTGCTCTTAGTGTTCACAGCGGAATAAGCATGGATATATCTGTAAAAGGCGACCTTCATGTTGACGGTCATCATACAGTTGAAGATACAGGAATTGTTCTCGGACAGGCATTTGCTGTTGCTCTCGGAAACAAATCCGGTATAAAGCGTTATGGAACTGCCTGTATTCCTATGGACGAATCTCTTGGTTTCTGTTCTTTGGATATAAGCAACCGTCCTTTCCTTGTATTCAATGCTCAGTTTACAAATGAAAAAATAGGCGAATTCGACTGCTGTCTTGCAGAGGAATTTTTCAGGGCATTTGCATTCAATGCAGGAATAACCCTCCATATCGGTGTGCCTTACGGTTCAAATGACCACCATAAATGCGAGGCGATTTTTAAAGCTGTTGCTCATGCCCTGAAAACAGCAGTTTCGCTTACTGACGGAAAGACTCTCTCAACGAAAGGGGTTCTGTAAAAAATGATAGCTATAGTCGATTATGGTGCAGGAAATATATTCAGCGTAAAAAATGCACTGGATTACCTTGGTATGGATAACATACTTACATCAGATAAAAAGGATATTGAAATTGCCGATGCAATTATACTTCCGGGAGTAGGAGCATTTCCAAGTGCTATGAAAATGCTTGATAAGAGCGGACTTACAGATGTCCTTAAGTCCGAGGCGAAAAAAAAGCCGTTCCTTGGAATATGTCTTGGTATGCAGATGCTTTTCAGCAAAAGCTATGAATTTGAAGAATGTGACGGACTGGGCTTTATTGACGGAAAGGTTGATAAAATAAATGCTCCTGACCTTATTATACCGCACATGGGCTGGAATAAGCTGGAGATTCTTAATGAATGTCCGCTTTTAAGTGGTTTTTCAGATAATTCATATGTTTATTTTGTACATTCCTATCAGGCATATTGTGATGACAGGAATATATCTGCATACTGTGAATACGGCGGAAAAGTCCCTGCACTGGTATTTAACGGAGAATATGTATATGGTGCTCAGTTCCACCCTGAAAAAAGCGGTGAAACAGGCTTGCAGATACTCAGAAATTTCGGAGGACTTATATAAATGATGATAGAAATTCCAAAATGACAGCTGCATATTCAATAAGAGTAAAAAATGATTGTAACTTTCTTGAATCATGTATGAGTGGATATGTTTGTTTGCTATAAATGTGGAAAGATAATATTCTATAAGTAAAGAAAATAAGGAGAAATGATATGATTATACTTCCTGCAATAGATATTAAGGACGGAAATTGTGTAAGACTTTTCAAGGGCGATTTTGACACAGTTGAAAAGGTTGCAGTCGATTATATGGAAACAGCAAAGAGCTTTGAAGAAGCAGGTGCAAAATGGATTCATATGGTTGACCTTGACGGTGCAAAGGACGGCAAGCCGGTAAATAACAGTATATTTATCGATGTTGCAAAGAATACAAATCTTAAAGTAGAACTGGGCGGAGGCATCAGAAATCTTGATTCTGTTGAATACTATCTTTCAAATGGAATAGAGAGAGTTATACTTGGTTCAGTTGCTCTTAAAAATCCGCAGATTGTAAAAGATGCCATTGCTGAATATGGAGACAGAATTGCGGTCGGAATTGATGCACTTAATGGAATGGTTGCAGTTGAGGGCTGGCTTGATGATTCACAGGTAAATTATATTGACCTTGCACAAGAAATGACATCAATAGGAGTTAAATACATAATATTTACTGATATTTCAAAGGACGGAACTCTTTCAGGAGTTAATCTTGAACAGCTTGAGGCTCTTAATAATGCAGTTGACTGCAATATTATAGCAAGCGGAGGAGTACATAAAATTGATGATATAAAGAACTGCAAAGCCTTAAATCTCTATGGAACTATATGTGGCAAATCAATCTATAAGGGAACTCTTGACCTTAAAGAAGCAGTTAATTATGCACAGTAGTTTTGTTTTTTTAATCTGAAATGAAAATGAGGAATAAGGGCTGAAAAGAAAAATTAATTTTTCAATAATTATTGCATTGGAGCTTGTAATTCTTAATCAACAGCTATATTGATTATCGTAAAAAAAGACTTTGCAACAGCTTATTTAAACTATGCAAAAAAGATTGCTGTTAAGAAAAATTGTTATAAAATAATGTTGCTTAGTGGTTTGAAACTTGAAAGTACTTTAAATTTTTTATGAAAAAGCCGGTTATAACAGAAATGATAAAACAGCATTTATTCAATTGCTGTAATTTTGATTTTAGAGGAGGTAATAAAAATGCTCGCAAAAAGAATTATACCTTGCCTTGACGTTAGAAACGGCAAGGTTGTAAAAGGAGTTAACTTTGAAGGAGTAAAAGATGTAGGCGACCCTGTGGCATATGCTGAAGAATATAACAGACAGGGTGCTGATGAACTTGTTTTTTATGATATTACTGCATCATATGAGGGCAGAGGCGTTTTTCTTGATGTTGTAAGGGAAACTGCTAAAAAAGTATTTGTTCCGCTTACAGTCGGAGGAGGTATTTCAACTGTTGGTGATTTCAGGGAAACTCTCAGGGCAGGTGCTGATAAGGTATCAATAAATTCGTCTGCTGTAAAAAATCCGAAGCTTATCAAGGAGGCAGCAGATATATTCGGAAGTCAGTGCGTAGTTGTAGGAATTGACGCAAAGCGTGATGGAAAAGGCGGATATACTGTATATATCAATGGCGGACGAGTGGATATGAAGCTTGACCTTATAGAATGGGTAAGGAAGATTGAAAACTTCGGTGCAGGTGAAATATGCCTTAATTCAATTGATACTGACGGCACAAAGGCTGGATTTGATATTGAAATGCTTAATGCTGTATGCAATGAAGTCAATATACCTGTAATAGCAAGTGGCGGCTGTGGAAAAATTGATGATTTTGCAGAAGTATTTGAAAAAACAAATGCATCAGCAGGTCTTGCAGCATCTCTTTTTCATTTTAAAGAATTAACAGTCGGAGAAGTAAAAAAATATCTTAAAGAAAGAAATTTCCCGGTAAGATAATGGAGGAAACAATGGATAATTTTAATATTGATGATTATTTTGCAAAGGGAGAATTAATACCTGCAATTGTAAAAGATGTAAAAACAGGTGAAGTTCTTATGCTTGCATATATGAATAAGGAAAGTATGCAGAAAACTATTGATACAGGCTATACATGGTTCTGGAGCAGGTCAAGACAGGAACTTTGGAATAAAGGTGCTACTTCAGGACATTTTCAGAAAGTTGTAAGTATGTATGGTGACTGTGATAACGACACACTGCTTGTTAATGTTGAACAGACTGGTGCTGCCTGCCATACAGGCAATTACAGCTGTTTCTTTAAAAAGATTATATAATATTAAAAAAGGAGAATTATTTATTATGAACGTACTCGAAGAACTTTATCAGGTATGTCTTGAAAGAAAGAAAACTTATGAGGAAAGCGGATCTTCTGCTGATGAGGCTAAAAAAAATTCATATACCTGTTATCTTTTCTCTCAGGGAGAAAATAAAATTCTCAAGAAATGCGGTGAGGAATGTGCTGAAACTATAATTGCCGCAAAGAATAATGATAACGATGAACTTAAAAATGAAATTGCTGACCTTTTCTATCATATTATGGTTCTTTGTGCTGAAAAAAATCTTCCATATTCAGAGGTGGAAGATGTGCTCAGAGAAAGAAGCAAGAAGATAGGCAATCTCAAGGTTTTCAAGCAGACTGATAAAAACAGCTGATTTCAATTTCTATGCTGAATACAAAAAATGACCCGAAAGATTTTTATATGTTCTTTCGGGTCGATTTTAATTTAATCT
>CAYRPZ010000018.1:0-11390 GCA_964426275.1 uncultured Ruminococcus sp.
AAAAATGTCAATATACCGTATAAATTTTATTTTGATTATTTTTTTCCCATTTAATTTGTATTTCTTGTCAATTGTACGATGTTGTTTTAAAAATTCTGTTTCTTTTCAGTTTATATTCATATTATAAAATTCAAAAGGTATATAATAGCTGCAACTGTGGATATTGTTAAATTCCGGTGCTGTATATATACTTTATATAATATTTTATGAGGAGGAGAAAAATTGTTTTCAAGAGCAAGTGTAAAAAAGCCATACACAGTATTTGTATGTGTTGTAATAGTGATTGTTATGGGTATTGTTTCTTTTACAAAAATGGTTCCTGATTTATTGCCAAGTATCAATCTTCCGTATGCAATCGTTATGACTACATATGTGGGGGCGAGTCCGGAAGAAGTTGAACAGACTGTAACAAGACCTGTTGAACAGTCAATGTCATCTATTAACAATATCAAAAATATTACATCAACTTCAAGCGAAAATGTATCAATTGTAATACTTGAATTTGATGACAGTGCAAATATGGACTCAGTCACCATTGATATGCGTGAAAGTCTTGATACACTTCAGTCATCATGGAGTGATTCGATAGGAAGTCCTGTGATAATGAAGCTTAATCCTGATATGATGCCTGTAATGGTAGCAGCACTAAGTGTTGACGGAATGGACATTCAGCAGATTTCTGACTATGCAAATGAAACTCTTATACCTTCACTGGAAAGTGTAAATGGTGTCGGAAGCATTACAGCTTCAGGTTTGCTCGAGGAGAGCGTAAACGTAGTAATACGTCAGGATAAAATTGATGAAATCAATAAAAAACTGAAAGCAAGTGTTTCAGATAAGCTTGATGATGCAAAAGAAGAAATTGATGATGCAAAGGAAGAACTGACTGATAAGAAAGCAGAACTTGAAAAAGCACTTGAGGAATTTAACAGCGGAATGATAGAAGGTTCTCAGGGACTGACTGAGGCAAGATTTGAAATACTTAAAAATGAAATTCAGCTTGCACAGGGAAAGGAAGAACTTGAATCAAAGGAGCAGGAACTCCTTGACGGTCTTGAAGAAATCGAGATAAATGAAGCTGCAATGCGTGAAACTCTTGAAACTATGCAGAGTGGAGAAATTCAGATTAATGATGCTCTTTCTCAAATCAGTACAGGTCTTGAACAGATAAATACACAGTATGAACAGCTTGTATCTGCAAAGGCACAGATTGAAGAAGCCATAGCACAGATTGAAGCAATGATGACAGTATCAGATGACAATATGCCGTCGGCTATGGATATACAGATTATTAAACAGTTCGCTCAGCAGCTGGGAATCGATGCATCAGAAATTGCCGATATACAGTCGCTTGTGAATATTCTTCAGGATAAGCTTGATGAAATAAATTCAGGAATGACAGCAATCGAAGCTTCAAAATCTGAACTTGAATTACAGAAATCCCAGCTTGAATCTCAGCTTGACGAGATACAGTCTGCAAAACCACAGCTCGAAAGCGGTATTGAACAGCTTATGTCCGCAAAGGAACAGGCTCTTGCAGGACAGGAGGCACTTAATCAGGCAAAGGCAGAAATGGAAAAAGGTTCGGCACAGATTGAAAGTGCCAAAGATGAAATAAATAAAAATGAAGCTGAACTTGAAAATGCAAAGAATGAAAATGGAAAACAGCTTAATGACGGACTTGATGCAATCAATGAAGGTGAAGCACAGCTTGATGAACAGATTGATAACTGGGACGATACAGTTTCAGATGCTCTTGACAGTGCCGATATCAGTGCAACTATTACAGCCGATATGATTTCACAGATACTTCAGGCACAGAATTTTTCAATGCCCGCAGGGTATATAACTGAAGATGACGGAAGTGAGTATCTTGTAAAAGTCGGTGAAAAAATTGAAGATGAGGAAGAACTTGCAAATCTTGTGCTTTTTGATTTGAATGTTGACGGAATTGAACCTGTAAAGCTTTGCGATGTTGCGGATATATTTATTACAGATAATTCAGATGAAATATATTCAAGTGTCGATGGAAAAGATGCTGTAATACTGACATTCCAGAAACAGAATAATTTTTCAACTGCTCAGGTGGCTGAAAGTCTTCAGGAAAAATTTGCTGAAATATCAGAAGATGATAATGCAGTATCATTTTCAGAGCTTATGAATCAGGGTGACTATATTAATCTTATAGTTGATTCTGTACTCAGCAATCTTCTTCAGGGTGCGGTTTTTGCAGTAATTGTTCTTTTTCTTTTCCTTAAAGATATAGGTTCAACATTTATAATATCCTGTTCAATCCCGATAAGCGTTATATTTGCAATAGCACTTATGTATTTTTCAGGAATTACTCTCAATATTATATCGCTTTCAGGTCTTGCCATAGGTGTAGGAATGCTTGTTGACAATTCAGTTGTTGTAATTGAAAATATATACAGACTGAAAAACAAGGGACTTTCAGCAGTAAAGGCATCAGTAAGCGGAGCTAAACAGGTAGCAGGTGCGGTAACATCATCAACACTTACTACAATATGTGTATTTGCTCCTATAGTATTTGTGGAAGGAATAACTAAAACATTATTTGTTGATATGGCACTTACTATCGGATATTCACTTGCGGCAAGTCTTATTGTATCGCTTACAGTAGTCCCTGCAATGACCTCAAGAATTATGAAGAATTCAAAAGAAAAGAAAACTGTTTTCTTTGACAAACTTAAAAATCTTTATGCAAAAGCTCTCAGCGGTGCGATGAAAGTTAAACCGTTAGTTCTTATAGTTACTCTCGTACTTCTTGTGGCATCCGCATATGGAGTAACACTTCGTGGTGTATCATTTATGCCGGATATGGACAGCACGCAGATTTCAGTATCAGTTGAAATGCCTGATGGTTCAGTTCTCAAAGATACGGCTGAAATGTCTGAACAGATAATGGAAAAAATTAACGCAATAGAAGATGTTCAAACAGTCGGAGCAATGCTTTCAAGCGGTACAGCGGCAATGTTTGGAATCAGCGGAGATGTTGATGTAACATCAGTTTCAATGTATGTAATTCTTAAAGAGGATAAACAGCATACAAGTCAGCAGATTGCACAACAGATAAATGAAATGTGTGCGGATATGGAATGTACTGTATCAGCAAGCGGTTCATCAATGGATATGTCAGCACTCGGAGGTTCAGGAGTTTCAATAAAAATTACCGGAAGTGAACTCGAAACAATTCAGGAAATTGCTTCAGATATTGCAAATAAGGTTTCAGAGGTTGAGGGCGTTGGCGAAGTCGATGATGGCATGGATAATCCGTCGCCGGAATTGAAAATAACTGTTGACAAGGAAAAAGCAATGCTTAACGGACTTACAACAGCACAGATTTATATGGAGCTTGCAAGCAATATATCAAGTGCCTCCACAGCCACAACCATTAATACAAATGGCAAGGATTATGATATAATAATAAAGAATGGTCAGGACGATGAGATAACAAGAGAAAGTATAATAAATTATAAATTCACAGTTGCAGATAAAGATGCACAAAGTGAAGTCGGATTCGGTGAAACAGATACAGAAACACCGACAAAGGAAATTAAACTCTCTGATATAGCTGAAATTGAAGATACATATACACTTTCGTCAATCAGCAGAGAAAGTCAGCAAAGGTATATTTCGGTAAATGCATCAATCGCTGATGGCTATAATGTAGGACTTGTCAGCAACGATATTGAAGATGCACTCAGCGGATATGAGCTTCCTGACGGATATGGCATTGAGTTTGCCGGCGAAAACGAAACAATTATGGAAGCTCTTGGACAGCTTGTACTTATGCTTGTGCTTGCTGTATTGTTTATATATCTTATCATGGTATCACAGTTCCAGTCGCTTAAATCACCTTTTATAGTAATGTTTACAATGCCTCTTGCATTTACAGGAGGATTTATAGCACTTATTATATCAGGAAATGAACTCAGCGTAATAAGTATGCTTGGATTTGTAATGCTTGCAGGTATTGTGGTGAACAATGGTATTGTACTTGTTGACTATATCAATCAGTTAAGACTTGACGGAATGGATAAGCATGAAGCAATTATAGAAGCAGGTAAAACACGTTTAAGACCAATACTCATGACAGCACTTACAACTATTCTCGGACTTATAATGATGGCAGCGGGTCAGGGAATGGGAGCAGACATGGTTCAGCCTATAGCTATCGTAACAATAGGCGGACTTATATATGCGACATTTACAACACTTTTTGTAATTCCTGTAATATATGATATTTTCAATAAAAAGCCTATGAAGAAGATAGAAAATTCAGAGCTTGAATTTGTTGAAGATTAGTGCCATATAATGCAATAAAAAGCTGAAATCCATAATAACAGGGTTTCAGCTTTTTTTCATATCCGGAAATATAAAAAACCGTCCGTATCGTTAAGATGCAGACGGTTTTTTTATATATTGCAATTAGTCCTGAGCAACTATTTCATTATAGAAATTTGAGTAGTCATTTCTCTTGTCTTTTGTAAACTGGATAGCAGTTCTCGGGTGCTGATTAAGAAGACCTGTCATAAGGTACTGGAGGTCATATCCCCATACAACACCGTCTTCACGGAGCTTCTTCATATGTTTGTCAATAAACTGGATAACCGGATAAACATTATATTTCGGGTTGCGGAGAAATCCGAGAAGGAGTTCCATAGCACAGTTTCCTGCACCTCTGCCCATTTCGGAGTAAGTGCCGTCAAGCCAGTCAACGCCATCGCCGACAGCTTCAATTGTATTTGCAAAAGCAAGCTGCTGGTTATTGTGAGCGTGGATACCGATTTTCTTGTTGTATTTTGAAGCGGCTTCCATGTATGTATCAGTAATACGTGCAATCTGTTCAGGGTAAAGAGAACCATAGCTGTCAACGATGTAGATAACATCAACAGGTGATTTTCCGAGCATATCAAGGGCAACTTTAAGTTCACCCTCCTGAGCATTGGAAATAGCCATAATATTACAGCTTACTTCATAGCCTTTATTTTTGCAGTCTTCGACAACATCGATAGCACTTGGCAGAGTGCTGAGATATGTGGCAACACGTACAAGGTCAACAGGGCTTTCATCACGTTTGTTTAAATCTTCCTTGTTGTATCTTCCGATATCAGCCATGACTGCAATTTTAAGGTCTGTATTATTATCACCTACAATTGCTCTTATATCGTCATCATTGCAGAATTTCCACTTACCGAATTTATTAACATCAAATATTTCCTTTGAAGCTTTATATCCGAATTCCATATAATCAACGCCTGCTTTTATGTTAGTCTGATATAAATCCTTTACAAATTCATCTGTAAAATAGAAATCATTTACCAGACCGCCGTCACGCAGCGTAGCATCAACAACTCTGACATCAGAACGATAGTTCATTAAATTTGAAATTTCCTTCATGTTCCAAACTCCTTTTTATAATGGTCTGATAATAATTGAAACACTTAAAAGCCAATGCCAATTATATCATATTTTGAAATAGTAATTCATCTGAAATGAATACTTATTGATTATAACATATAATTAAAAATTTGTAAAGAGTAAATTAAACAAAAAATCCGTCTGACAATCAGGCGGATTTAAATTATATTTTTCAGACATTGTACTTATTTTTAAAGTTATCAGTAAGTTCACGGTACTGCTGTGACTTTCCCATATGTACTTCCTGAATATATTCATGCCTGTTTACATTTTCATTTGCAGGAGATTTTTTATTTATTACATAGACCGCAATGTTTGAACAGTGGTCGGCGATACGTTCAAGGTCAGTAAGTGCATCAAGGAATATCACACCGCCGTCAATGGCGCACAGACCTGTTTTAAATCTTTCAATATGCCGTGCTTTGAGAGTTTCATCAATTCCATCAATAGTTTCTTCGAGCGGTTCAATATTTCTGGCTGTTTCTATATTGTTGTAAGCGACTGCATTAAGTGCCATATCAACAATTTCATCAACAGCGTTAGTAATTATATCAAATTCCTTGAGAGCTTCATCGGAAAAGCTGATTTGTTTTGTATTAAGGTTTACAGCACCTTCCATAAGATTTATGGAATAGTCACCGATTCTTTCAAATTCAGAAACGAGATGAAGCAGAGCTGTAACACTTCTGTTTTCGGCTTCAGTAATCTGACGCTGAGTTATTGCTACAAGATATGAATTGAGTTTGTCCTCAGTTCTGTCAATTATATCCTCACGTTCCCTTATATGTTCAACTGATTTTGCATCAAACTCATAGAAAAGTTTTTTTGCCGAACGGAAGTTATGCTGTGCAAGCTTGCTCATATGAACGGTGGCATTAAGAGCCTGCTGGATAGCGATTGAAGGGGATTTGAGAAATCTTTCATCAAGAGTTATTTCATTTGAAGCTTCAGAAATATCATCATCTGACGAGGCTGTATTTTTAATAGTCCATATGGCAAGTTTTTCAAGAAGCTTATGGAACGGGATAAAGAATACAGTAACAACTATATTAAAGAATGTATGGAAATTCGCAATATCGCCCATATTCATGGTTTTATCCCAAAAGTCAAGTCCTATGGTATATTGAATAAGATAAACAACGCTTAAAAAGAGAAGTGTTCCGATAATATTGAAATAGAGGTGAACCATAGCGGCACGTTTTGCATTTTTATTTGCACCTATACTTGAGATAATTGAAGTGGAACAAGTTCCGATATTCTGACCCATAATAATCGGGAAAGCAGCGGAAAATTTAAGAACACCTGTAGTTGAAATTGCCTGAAGGATACCGACTGAAGCCGATGAGCTCTGAACTATTATAGTAACTACAGCACCGGCAATTATTCCGAGTATCGGATTTGAAAGTGAAGCAAAAAGATTTTTGAAAGCTTCCAGTTCAGAAAGCGGACTTACTGCATCTGTAAGAGAAATCATTCCTGTAAATATAAGACCGAGAGATATAAAAATCTGTCCTATAGTTTTAAATGTATCTTTTTTTGCTATCATATACATAAGTATGCCTATAATTGCAAGGGCAGGAGCAAGCGTTGAAGTAGACAGGAGTGAAAGAACATTGTTTACACCGCTGCTGCTTTCAAGGTCACCGAGCCTTAAAATCTGACCTGTTACGGTAGTACCGATATTGGCACCCATAATTACTCCGACAGCAGATGAAAGCTTCATTACTCCTGCATTTACAAGTCCTACCACAATAACTGTAGTTGCGGCTGAACTCTGAATAATTGCAGTAACCAATGCACCAAGCAGAACACTTTTAAAGATATTGTTTGTCAGCTTTTCAAGAATTTTTTCCATATGACCGCTGGAGAGTTTTTCAAGACCGTCACCAAGAATACTCATTCCATAGAGAAAAAGTGCGACACCGCCAAACATAGAAATGACAATTCTGACAAAATCAAATGTTTCCATACAATTCTCCTAATATTTTATTTTTATTATTTACAATATAATTATATCATTTTAAAAGAGTCATTACAATGAATGTTAAATTTTTAACATCAATTCGTAAATATATGATATTTTTCATCAGTTAATTTTTAAAATTTCATTATAAATTGCTTAAAATGTAAGTTGATTATAATCAGTAAGATTTTTTGCAGAGTTCCCTGAAGCAGGAATGGAATTTGCTCTGAATTTTTCAGTTTCGGAGAGCATTTTTTCATCAGCAATGTAAACGTCTGAGAGTACAGCTTTTAATTTTAATTTCATCACCTGTATTCCAAGAGTATCCCTTGTTGATTTTTCGGAAATCATAGTACAGTTTACAAGCAAAGCTTTATTATTTGAAGTTCTCAGCAAAATATCCTCATTGCCTTTTATATGGAATATATTAAGGAGTTCCTGTTTTGAACAGTAAGCATTTGCAAGCTTTTTTCTGTTTGTCTTTGTCTGATATGATTTAAGCGCAACTTTTGCAATTTTACCGTTCTTATATACAAAGAGAAGAAATCCCTCATAGTCACAGGTTGCAATTATTGATATAACGGATTCATTTTCATCAAAAGCAAGCTTTGCAGGGATAAAGTCGCCCATAACACTTGCTTTTGTGTTATCAAATGCAGATGCCTTTGATTTATAAACCTGATGCTGATTTGTAAAAAACAAAAGGTCAGTACGGTTTGTGGTTTCGATATGAGTGCAGATTAAATCGTTTTCCTTGAGTTTATGTTCACTGCTCATGCGGAGTGACTGGGGGGTTATTTTTTTGAAGTAACCGCTTTGTGTCAGGAATATATTTACAGGATAATCAGGAATTTCCGGTTCAGTTTCAACATATGAATCCTCAGTATTTTCAAGTATAACAGTACGGCGGTCTTTATGATATTTTTTAGAAACTTCTTTAAGTTCACTGATAATTATTTTACGGATTTTTTTATCATCGTCAAGGATAAGCTTCATTTCTTCAATGTCTTTTTCAAGGTCAGCAGTTTCGGATATACGTCTTAGAATATATTCCTTGTTGATATTGCGGAGTTTTATGTCAGCAACATATTCAGCCTGAATTTCATCGATTTCAAATCCTTTCATAAGATTTGGAACAACATCAGCTTCCTCCTCGGTTTTTCTGATAATATCAACAGCCTTGTCAATATCAAGCAGAATTCTTTCAAGTCCTTTCAGCAGATGGAGCTTTTCGGATTTACGTACAAGGTCGAACTTTACACGTCTTTTTATGCAGTTTTCCCGGAATGAAATCCATTCTGCAAATATTTCGGAAACTCCCATAACTTTAGGCATGCCATTAATAAGTATATTGAAGTTGCATGAATAATTATCCTGCAAGGGTGTAAGGCGGTAAAGCTTCTGCATAAGCCTGTCGGGGTCGATTCCTCTTTTGAGGTCAATGGCAAGTTTAAGACCGCTTAAATCGGTTTCATCTCTGATATATGAAATTTCATTTATTTTATTCTGTTTAATAAGTTCAATAATTTTATCCATGATAGCTTCGACAGTGGTGCTGTATGGAATTTCAGTTATTTCAATACAGTTGGCGGACTTGTCATAATTATATTTTGAACGTATTTTTATGCTTCCTCTGCCTGTTCTGTAAATTTTCTTTAATTCTTCCTCATCATAGAGCATAAAGCCTCCGCCGGGAAAATCAGGGCCTTTAAGCGTTGAAATTATATCATGCTGCGGATTTTTGATAATTTCAATACAGGTATCACAGACTTCTGAGAGATTGAAAGGACATACACTGCTTGCCATTGAAACAGCAATTCCGACATTGGCATTTACAAGAACAGATGGAAATGTAGCAGGAAAAAGTGATGGTTCAGTCATGGTGTTATCATAATTCGGAACGAAATCAACAGTGTCTTTGTCAATATCTCTGAAAAGCTCATTGCATATAGGGTCGAGTTTGACCTCGGTATATCTTGATGCGGCATATGACATATCTCTTGAATATGCTTTTCCGAAATTTCCTTTTGAATCAATATAAGGGTGCAGGAGAGTTTCATTTCCTCTTGAAAGCCTTACCATAGTTTCATATATAGCAGCGTCACCATGAGGATTAAGACGCATAGTCTGACCAACAACATTTGCAGATTTAGTTTTTGCACCTGTGAGAAGTCCCATTTTATACATAGTATAGAGAAGTTTTCTGTGAGATGGCTTAAATCCGTCAATTTCAGGCAATGCTCTTGAAATAATGACGCTCATTGCATATGGCATATAATTTTTTTCAAGAGTTTCAGTAATTTTTTCATTTACAACAATTCCCGCACCTTCGATATAAGCATCAGGCAAAGTATTTTTGCTGACAGGCTTTATATTTTTCTTAGCCATAATTTAAAAATCTCCTTTTCTTAAAAACAGGGAACGTATTTAAAGCGTTCCCTGAAAAAATTTTTTATTCGTAAACAAAATTATTTATAAACTGATTTTACGGCATTCCATGTAAAAGCGTTTATCTTCAGCATGTCCCATTGAGAAAGTTTTTCTCGGCAGAGCACCGTCTTTTATAACAGTCGGGAAAAGTTCCTCTTTGCTCATATCGGGGAGAATAAACCCGATACTGTCAGGTTTTTCCGCAAGGCTGTATATAACATTTTTTCCGTGAATATAATCAATTTTTCCGCCGTTTTCCTTAATATAATCATCAAGGAATGACTGAAGGCTTCCGACAGTAAGATTTGATGAAGTATTTCCGATTGAAACAGTTTTTTTGACTTTTCCGGCAACATATTCAAATGACTGACCGTGCGTACCGTCTGAAAGAGAAAGTTTTTCATTCATATCCTTAACAAGTGCTTCGGTATCAACACCTGTAACAATTCTGTGAATAGCTTCAAATTTAAGGGCATCACTGTGAAGGTTTACAATTTCAGCGAGGGCATATCTTGCAGGGTGATTTGAAAAGTCTTTATCGGGATTGGCTTTTTTTAGCTGTTCATAATATTCCTTTGCGGTAGCAAGAGAATGATTTCCGTCACCCATTGCATAGAGAAGTACAGGAGTATCTTTAACAGAATATTTTTTACTGAATTTATCTGAATCAGCGAGCTTGTCCAGTGAATTTTCAATTTTTCCTATTGTATCCTTATCAATAAGATATCCCTTTATACTTCCGCCATTCTGCATAAGTTCAAAGTCATAGAGCTTTTCAAATTTATTTTTCATATCTGCAAGTGGTTCGATAACAGATTTTTCATCATCATCAATAAGAATCATTATATGAGGCAGTTCAAGAGGGGCATTCTGTCTTACACGAATCCTTGGAGGTATTCTTTCAATAACAGTGGCTTCTGTGGCCCTTACCTGAGATGAGCTTCCTTTGCTGTAATCATATTCCTCAAGGTCAATCATACCGACGATACCGGCCCTGAGGATACCGTCAGACTGAATACGTTCAACATAAATCATTGAATTTTCATATATATCAAAGGTATCAGAATTAATATAATCGTACATTGATTTATGAATATCAGAGATACGCTGTTCAACATTATCATCTTCAAGGTATATTTCAGGAAGAATCATACTAAGGGTACTTTTTGAATTGCCGACAATTTCAGCAGTTCTTTTCCAGTATTCAGGTTCGCTCGTGTACTGGTCACAGGCGATAACTGACCATTTTGAAATATCGGTATTTTTTTTCGGAAGCATTATATCCGATGGTTTGAATGCAGTTGACATTAAAGAAATCCTCCTTTATATTGTTTACATTGATTTTATTATACAATTCTGATTGAAGTTTGTCAAGAAAATAACGTTTTTTATATGGCAAATAGTGTTGTTGACAATTGTCTGCTGCTATTATATAATATAATTAGTAAAGATAAAAACGGGGAGGTATATCAAATGGAAAATGAAAAAATTTTAAATCTTATACTTGAAAAACTTGATAATCTTGAACAGGGACAAAAAGAAATGCGTGGCGATA
>CAYRPZ010000018.1:11490-25204 GCA_964426275.1 uncultured Ruminococcus sp.
TCAAGACAATGCAGAGTGAAATCAAGACAATGCAGGGCGATATCAAGACAATGCAGAGTGAAATCAAGACAATGCAGGGCGATATCAAGACAATGCAAGGCGATATCAAGACAATGCAGGGCGATATCAAGACAATGCAAGGCGATATCAAGACAATGCAGGGCGATATTGAAAATCTGAAAAAAGGACAGACAGAAACAAATTCAAGGCTGGAAAGACTTGAAAACAAGCTTGAAAGACATTGCAGGGAGTCGGCAGAAACAGCTGTTAAAATTGTTGATGCACTGACTGAAGAAATAAAACCTATGAAAAAATTATATAATGCCGTTAAGGATGCAGTAAGGGAAGTAGTATAATCTCCGTTACATATAAAGAATTACAGAAAGTCTGCTGTAGATTTACAGCAGACTTTTATTTTTTATTGTATTCAAATATGTAGCTTCTGTAAGCATTTATGATTGTGGTATGCTTATATTGAGTTATTCTTTTGAATTTGTTTCCGTAATTCATATGTACATGACCATGAATAAAATAATCAGGACTGTATTTATCAAGCAGATAGTTAAATGCAGTAAATCCTGTATGAGCAAGGTCAGTATCATCGTTGAGATGATAAGCAGGGGAGTGAGTGACAAGAATATCAAAGCCCTTGTTAAAAAACAGCTTTAATGTCATTTTCCGTACACGGCTGTTCATTTCTTTCTGAGTGTATTGATTTTCACCGGGTTTATAACGCATTGAACCGCCAAGTCCGAGTATTCTTATGCCATTGAATTTATAAATGCTGTTTTCAATACAGAAACAGCCTTCAGGTTCTTTATGGTCATGGTTGCCGTTGACATAAAGAATCGGAGCGTGAGCAAATGTTGCGATGAATGAAAGATAAAGCGGGGATAAATCACCGCAGGAAATTATAAGGTCGATATCATTGAACATTCCGGGCTGATAGTAATCCCAGTAAGCCTTTGACTCCACATCAGACAGAACCATTATTTTCATATTTCACTTCCTTTATATTTTAATTAAAATCAATTTTTATCAGTATTGCTCTCATGTTTTATGCCAAGCTGTCTTATGAGTTCATGGCTTCCTTCTTCAAGTTCGGATATATCAGGGATTTTACCGGTAATATTGTCGGCAAACCAGTCAATATTTATAATATCTTCATAAAGCATTGTATCATTGGAATTATTCATGAGAGTGCCATTCTGGGAATAAATTTTTTCAGAGAACGGATTGAATTGTCCTTCAGTAATCTGATTTTTGAGAATTTTTACAAGCTGTTTTATGCCAAGAGGCATTTTCTGAGAACATATGACATCGATAGCACCTGATGACATACCCCAGTAATAATTAAGACCTCTTGTGGAATCGGTATTGTCATCATTTTTCCAGCCGCCGTTTATAACTGAGCGTATAAGTTCCTCATACATTCTGCCCCAGTTCCATACGGGCATTGCGATATTGAAGCGTGTATCCCCGTAAAGTCCGTAAAGACCAAATTCACGGCTTTCCAGAACAGGAGCATTTATATCCTTGTTTGAAATAAGGTCAACATTATATTTTTTAAAAGTTTCATAAGGGTTATGATTTTTCATTGTAGACCATTCAAGATAAATTCTTGCTCGTGGATTTACAAGCTTTACTCCGAGAGCGAATGCATTTACAGATGCAGGCATACCGAATATGGGATAGTCAGCAATGTATCCTATGCTGTCAGATTCCGTAAGGCTTCCGGCAATAGCACCTATAATGAATTTGGCTTCATATATACGCAGATAATATGAGCGCAAATGACGGAAAGCATTGTTTATAGAGCAGTTGAGAATAATGACTTCAGGGTGAAGAACAGCACATTTAAGGCTTATACTGCTTAATACAGGCGTGGTAGTAAATATAAGTTTATATCCATCGGAAATAATATTTTCAAGCAGTTCTATATCAGAGCTGTTATAAGTATAAAAGGATTCTGTCTGTATTCTTTCACCGAATACGTTGGAAATATGCTCCCTGCCGAGTTCATGGCCGTATGACCAGCCGGAAAATTTAGGTTCCTTATAGTTTACAAAAGCGACTTTAAGGGGCTGATTGCCAACAGGTATAAGCTTTGTTATAGAAATTTTCTGTGATTGTTCGGTAGGGTGAGTAAGCAGTGAAACAGGGTTATC
Source organism: uncultured Ruminococcus sp. (assembly GCA_964426275.1). Lineage (GTDB taxonomy): Bacteria > Bacillota > Clostridia > Oscillospirales > Ruminococcaceae > UBA5884. The sequence goes on from CAYRPZ010000018.1 coordinate 13,659, forward strand.
TTCCGAGAGCATTTTAAATTCCGACCAGATTTTTATGATATCTTTTTTTATATCGCATGAGCTTTTCTTTTTTATATCCTCATATCCGAAAATTTCGATATATGCAAGGAGTACATCACCGATAGTTGCATGAAGCTTGTGACCGCCTCTGTCATAATATTCTTTTTTAAAAAGGCTGTAGACGAATTTGAATTCAAGCTGTTCTTCTTCGGTAAGAGGCTGTGAACTGTCAGGGTGAATTTGTCTGAAAAGGTGCTCATAGTTGCCCTCATTGCTCATAAGAATATAGTTGATTTTTGTTTTGGAGTAGAAATCAAGAAATTCAAAGTAAATTTTATTTTCTTTTGTATCGTCTTTCTGAGGGATAATTCTTGTGACATTTCCCTCAATTGTAACAGCACCCATATATTTCTGAACGCTTACACGCTTGTTTCCCTCAACAACATAGAAACGGTTAAGATATTCATATGCAACAATAGGGTCACGCTGTCCTTCATCGCACAGTGAGTCATAAAGGGCGGACCATTTTGAACCAAATTCGGTTTCGGGTTCAAGAAGGGGCATAAAGTCATATGAAAAAGCGGTAGTTCTGCCTGAAGTATAAGTGCCTGTAATAAGTTCAATCGGAATTTCAACAAGTCCGAGTGAAATCTGGGATTCGGATTTTTCCTTTGAAAGCATATCTGCAAGTACGGGAAGATATGGATATGAACCTTTTGAAATACAGGATTTATAAGTTTTTTCTCCAAGTTTCTGAGCTTTCTGATATTCAGTATATGACATATATCATGCCTCCGTTAATTATAATTATTTTAGCCTGGATATATTATAGCATATAAAATCATTATTAGCAATATTTTATATAATGACCGGCGGTTTACAAATTCAGGATAATATGATAGAATTATTTTATTCATAATTTAATAAAAGGAGAATTTTTTTATGAAGAAATTTTTTATGGTTTGTTCTGCATTGCTGATGACAGTTTCATATATTGCTTCCGGTCATGTATATGCACTCGATGTGCCGGATAAAATTACTGTAAGGAAAGCGCCTGTTTCACAGGTATATCTTGATTATAAGGAAAATCCTGAAAATTATTCAATCGCTCCGTCACTCATTGACAAGTCAGAAAATGCAGCGATAAAAATACAGGAAAATCTTCCTGAAAAATATGATATGCGTGACAAAGGTCTTGTGACATCGGTCAAAAATCAAGGAATATACGGTACTTGCTGGGCGTTTGCAGCAGTATCGTCAATGGAAACAAGTCTTGTTGAAAGAAATCCTTTCATAGATATTTCCGAATGGCATACAGCATATTATGGTACACTTTCAGATGACAATATAAATATATATAACTATAATAATGTATATATTCCCGAAAGTGCTGACAGTACAGACTTTGAAAAGCTTTTTTCGCTCGGGGGTTCATCATCTCTTATAATAAACAATGTATCAGGCTGGCAGGGACCGGCAGATGAGAGCAGATTTCCGTATGATGCATACATTTTTGAAAATGAAAATGAGAGATATTCTGCGGATTACCATGTTTCAGATATATGCATGGCATTTCAGAACGTTTATCCGGGTCAGCGTGAAAATGTTATCAATGAGGTAAAAGATGCGATTTACAATGGAAATTCAGTAAATGTGTATTTTTCATCATATGAAGCATTTCTGAATGAAGAAACTTCGGCATATTTCGGAGTTTGTGAAAATATTCCGGACTATATGATTGAAGAAGCATACAGCATAATGCATGAAGTGACAATAGTCGGCTGGGACGATAATTATTCCCGTGAGAATTTCGGAGAAACTGCAAAGCCTGAAAATGACGGAGCATGGCTTATAAAGAACAGCTGGGGAAAGGATATCGGAGAGAGCGGATATTACTGGCTTTCATATGAAGACCAGTATTTGAATTTTGATGTTTCATACAGTCTTGAATATGCACAGGAGCATGATAATATATATCAGCATAACATCAGTTTCGGAGGCTGGATTTATTCATATTCCGTTTCTGAAAGCGGTGAGGCATATATATCTTCAGTATTCACCGCAAAAGGCGATGAATATATAAACGGGATAGGATTTTATACAACAGATAACGGTACACAATATCAGGCGGATATATATACAGGTGATTTTAACGGCAGTGCCGTTCTTTCCGGTAAACCGGTGCTGAGTGCATCGGGAACTGAAAAATATGCGGGATATCATACAGTTGATTTCAGTGACGGAGCATATATTGAGAACGGACAGGAATATACGGTTGTGATAAAGCTTTCCAATCCTCTCAATAAATATGCTGTTCCTATGTCGGAAGTGCCGGAGATTTATAATTTTTCAGATAATTCAGCATATGAAAATATAAGTTTTATGAGTGCTGACGGAATAAACTGGACGGATACCATGTCAAGCGATGAAAATTATCCGTATGGACTGGTATGCTGTAATGTATTTACAGATAATGCAGACAAAATAAAATTTTCAGATTATTCACCATGTGTCAGCAGGGAAAGCAAAATATCATTGTCATCATATGGCAGTTCTGATATATACTATTCATATGACAAGGAGAACTGGATTTTATATTCAGAACCTCTCAGGATAACAGAAAATACTGATATATATGCATCATTCAGTCCTGACGATGAAAATTATATTATGAACAGCTATGAACTTATGCCTGAATACGGAGATGTTGACCGTGACGGAGAGATAACATCATATGACGCTCTTGAAGTTTTGCAGCATATCTGCGGGATTTCGGAGATTGGCGATGTTATGCAGAAATACGCTGATGTGAACTGCTCATGGGATATAACGTCAGCAGATGCACTCCTTATACTTCAGTATACAGCCGGACTTGTCAGCACTTTGCCTTGACAGTCACTCATAACATTATAAAGAGAGCACATCATCTTCCGAGAGAACTGTGATGCCGAGTGAACCGGCTTTTTCAAGCTTGCTGCCTGCGTCTTTTCCTGCTATGAGATAGTCTGTCTTTTTCGATACAGAACCGGTAACTTTTGCACCAAGTTTTTCAAGATGTTCCTTAATCGAATCCCTTGTATAATTTTTGAATTTTCCCGTTACAACAACAGTTTTATTATAAAAAATACTTTCCTGTGCATATTCGGATAATTCAGTCTTTATACTCTGTATATCAAGTATACTGCACAGTTCATTCCAGTCGTGTATATTTTTTTCATCGCTGAACCATGCATTTATATTATTGTGGAGAGTTTCACCGAAATCTTTAAGCTGTGTGAAATCATATCCGCTGATGACAGCGTTTTTTAATTCATCGGGACTGCCGAATGTCTGAGCAACTGTCATGCAGGCGGATTTACCCATCTGAGAAATATTCATTGCATTTATAAATCTGTCAAATGTACAGATACGGCTTTTTTCAACGCTTCTGACCATGTTATCAAATGATTTTTCTCCAAATCCTTCAAGATTTACAATTTCATCATGCATTTCATTTATTCTGTAGATATCGGAATATTCTCTGATAAGCCCGATACTGATAAATAATGTCAGGGAAGCTTCTGAAATTCCCTGAATATTCATAGCCTGCCTGCCTGCAAAATGAACAAATTTCTTTATATGCCTTGCACTGCACTGCGGATTGGTGCAGTAAACAGTTTTAACGGATTTTTCCTTTCCGTCTGATATTTTTACTTCGGTGGTATTTTCACAGCACGGGCATTTTTCCGGATATTCAGCCCTTACTTCATCAGCAAAGTCAAGATTTGCTTCAACATGAGGAATAATCATGTTTCTTTTGGTGACAAGTATTCTGTTTCCTGATTTAAGCCTTAAATCTTCGATAAATGAGAGATTGTGCAGAGAGGCTCTTGAAACCTTGCTTCCGTCAATTTCAACTTCATCAAATATGGCTACAGGCACTATAAGACCTGTTCTTGAAGTATTCCATTCAATTCTTTTCAGTTTTGTTTCAAAGAGTTCGTCTTCAAATTTGAATGCAATGCCGTCCTTGTAATGATGACCTGTTCTGCCGAGGGATTTTGAAAATTCAGAGTCAATATATGAGAATACGATGCCGTCAATCGGAACAGACTGTGAATCAGCAAGCTGTCTGAGGTTTTCGATTATATCTTTTATTTTCTCCGTATCGTCAACTTCACAGTAAGGGCATACATCAAAGCCCAGTTCACAAAGCTTTTCAAATTTCTGAATTTTAGAGGGGAAATCCAGTCCTTCAATCGCACTGAAAGCTTTAAATTCAACCATTCTTTTTGAACATTCTTCAGAATTTAAAGCTCTTACAGCACCGGAAGCAAGATTTCTGGGATTGCGGTATGGATTTCCGTTTATATCCCTGAGGCTGTCACTGAGCATTTCAAAATTCTTTCTGTTTATGAAAGCTTCACCGGTAACTTTAAGGGAAGATTTGAAATCTATATTCAAAGGGATATTTTTTATAAATTTTATATTATGTGTGATGTTTTCGCCTTCATTTCCGTCACCTCTTGTTGATGCCTGAATAAGCATGCCGTTTTCATAGTCAAGCTCAACCGTCAGCCCGTCAAGTTTAAGCATTGCCATTACAGGATTTTTTTCCGCAAATTTTTTTACTTCATCTTCGGATTTTGTCTTTGCAAGCGAAAGCAGGGGAATGTGATGCTTTACTTTGCGAAGGCTGTCAACTTCTTCAAATCCGACAGTCTGAGTCGGAGAGCCTGCAAAATATATTCCCGTTTCCTTTTCAGTCCTTTCAAGTTCATCAAAAAGCCTGTCATATACTGAATCATCAACTTTAGGCTGCGATTTTACATAATATGCATAACGGTAGCCGTTCAGAAGGTCTGTGAGTTCACGCTGTCTTTTGAGCAGATTGCCTTTATTTTCCATAATATACCTCGCTGATTTCATATTTTTATACCTTTATTATACCATAATTTTATCTTTTTTCAAACTTATTCTATAAAAATTACGGATTTAATATAAATTATTTTGCTTGTTTTACATTATTTTATACTAAAATCACTTAACCATTGACATATCAAGAATTTTGAGGTAAAATATATGTATGAGTGAAATATTTAATGAAAGGAAGTATTTTCTATGGCATACGGCAATCAAAATAATAATTACTTTGAAGATGATGACCCGCTGAATACGATGGGCGTGTCAAGAAGAAGTCTTGTACTTTTTTTCCTTATCGATATATCGGGCAGCATGAAAGGAACTAAGATAGGTGAACTTAATACTGCCATGGAGGAAATTATTCCGGAAATAAGAAAAATCGGAGAAGCTGACACTGAAGTAAAGATTGCAGTTCTTACATTTTCCACAAATTATGCATGGATGTATCATGAACCTATTTCTGTTGAGGATTTTGAATGGAGCAGACTCTCTGCTGAAGGTATAACAAATATGGGTGCGGCATTCGAGGAGCTTGCAATAAGACTGTCAAGAAACAGTTTCTTAAGTTCCCCGTCACTTTCATTTGCGCCTGTAATATTCCTTATGACGGACGGATATCCGACAGATGACTATAAGGCAGGTCTCAAAAAACTTCAGGCTAACAACTGGTACAGGTTCGGACTTAAAGCCGCACTCGGCATAGGACGTGAGGCTAATGATGATATGCTTGCTGAATTTACTACCACACCCGAAACTGTTGTTCATGCGTATTCAGGAGAACAGCTCGCACAGCTTATAAAAACAGTTGCGGTAACTTCATCTCAGATTGGCAGCAAGAGCATGACACTTTCAGATGACAATAAACATGAACTCAGCGATTCTGATACCGCCGGCAGAAAACAGAATCAGCTCGGTCAGCAAATACAGGATATTGTCGGAAACAGCGGCGGATATTCAACAGACAGTGACGGATTTGATATCGGCTGGTAATATCAGTTTTTACATAAAACGGGCATACTTTGTGATTGTATGCCTGTTTTTTTCAGTATTGACAGAATAAAATACCGTTCGGCATAATATTATGCAGTATGATATTCAGATTGAAATAAAAAAGCTTAAAAAGACTTGCAAAAATGCATAAAATGTAGTATAATTTATCATTGGGACATTCTGTATGAATTACTTTTTATGAAAGCGAGGTTTTTATTGTGGATTTACAGATGGTTTCTTATCTCTCAAAACTCGGAAAACTTAATTTCACTGACGAGAAACTTGAAAGGGTTGCCGGTGAAATGACAAGTATTATTGAAATTATGGATACTGTTAAAGAGGTCGATATTCAGTATGATGCTGAAGCTGACAATAAAAATGTTTATCTTAATGATTTGCGTGAGGATATTTCTGCTGACAGCATGGCAACAGAAAAAATTCTTCAGAATGCTGTAAACAGCGAAAACTGTTTTGTTGTGCCTAAAGTTGTTGAATAGGAGTTGAAATGATGGACGTTACATCACTTAAAGTAAGAGAAATGCGTGAGATGCTCGACAAAAAGGAAATTTCAGCTGTTGAGCTTACAGATGCATTTATAAAAAGAATAGAAAAATATGACGGAAAAATAGAAAGCTATATTACCGTTGCAAAGGAAAAAGCTTTTGAAAATGCTGAATCTGCTCAGGAGAAAATAAACAGCGGAAATGCATCTCCTCTCTGCGGTATACCGATTGCAGTAAAGGATAATATCTGTACAGAGGGCATACGTACAACTGCATCGTCAAAAATGCTCGGAAATTTCATTCCCCCTTATAATGCAACAGTTATGGAAAAACTCAATGCACAGAATATTGTAATGCTCGGAAAAACAAGCCTTGATGAGTTCGCTATGGGCGGTTCAACCCAGACTTCCGCATTTGCAAAGACAAAGAATCCTTTTGATACTTCAAGAGTTCCGGGTGGTTCATCCGGCGGTTCCGCTGCCTGTGTATCAGCTTCACTATGTGCCGCATCACTCGGTTCTGATACAGGCGGTTCAATAAGACAGCCCGCTTCATTCTGTGGTGTAACAGGTCTTAAACCTACTTACGGCAGAGTTTCACGATATGGACTTATTGCTTTTGCCTCATCTCTTGACCAGATTGGCCCTGTTGCAAAAGATGCTCATGACTGCGGAATAATTCTCAATGCCATAGCAGGATATGACCCGCATGACGGCACTGTTTCAAAAAAACCTGTAACTGACTGTACTGCCAAAATCGGACAGGATATAAAAGGTATTAAAATTGCAGTTCCCAAAGAATTCTATGCAGAAGGTATCGACAGTGAAGTAAGAGATACGGTTTTAAAGGCTGTTGATTTTTATAAATCTCAGGGTGCAGAAATTATTGAATGTTCAATGCCAAGCCTTAAATATGCCGTTGCCGCATACTATCTCATATCATCGGCAGAGGCATCTTCAAATCTTTCAAGATATGACGGCATTAAATACGGTCACAGAAGTGAAAAAGGGGAAAATTTCAATGAACTTATCTGCAATTCAAGAAGCGAAGGATTCGGCGATGAAGTCAAGAGAAGAATTCTCCTCGGAAACTATGCTCTTTCAAGCGGTTACTATGATGCATACTATGGAAAGGCTATGGCTCTCAGACAGAGAATATCAGCAGAATATGCAGGAATATTTGAAAAATGTGATGTAATAGTTACTCCTACTGCTCCTTCAGTTGCATACGGTATAAATCAGAATATTTCAGACCCTGTAAAAATGTATCAGGCTGATATATGTACGGTTACTGTAAATATCGCATCTCTGCCGGCTATCTCAACAACCTGCGGGTACAGTGAAAAAAGCGGTATGCCTATCGGTATGTCAATTGTCGGCAGACAGTTTGATGAAGCTACTATAATACAGACCGCCGATGCATTTGAAAAGCAGTTTACAGCCCGTTCACCTGAACTTTAATATGATAATAGGAGGAAATTAAAGTATGTCATCATATATTCCTGTTATTGGTCTTGAAATACACGCTGAACTTCTGACCAATTCAAAAGTATTCTGTACTTGTACCGCTGAATTCGGCGGAAGCCAGAACTCAAGATGCTGCCCTGTCTGCACAGGTATGCCGGGAACTCTCCCTGTAATCAATCAGACAGCAGTTGAATATGCAGTAAAAGCCGGATTCGCTCTCGGCTGTAATATAAATAAATTCTCGGTTTTCGACAGAAAAAACTATTTTTATCCTGACCTGCCGAAAGCATATCAGATTTCACAGCTCCAGCGTCCTCTGTGTATAAATGGAGTTGTCCCGATTGAAGTAAACGGAAAGAAAAAAAATATCCGAATTAACAGAATACATCTTGAAGAAGATGCCGGAAAGCTTGTTCATGACGATTTCAACAATGTATCTCTTGCCGACTACAACAGATGCGGTATTCCGCTTATCGAAATAGTTACAGAGCCTGATATTTCATCATCGGAGGAAGCAAAGGCTTTTGTTGAGAAAATTTCACTCCTTCTCCAGTATGCGGGTGTATGTGACTGTAAAATGGAGCAGGGCTCTTTAAGATGCGATGTAAACGTTTCAATCATGAAGCCTGAAGATAAGGAATTCGGTACAAGAACAGAATGTAAGAACCTTAATTCCATAAAGGCTGTGGGACGTGCAATTGACTATGAAATAAAGCGTCAGGCAAGAGTGCTTGATATGGGCGGCAGAGTTATTCAGGAAACAAGACGTTTCGATGATAACAAGGGTGAAACCAAGTCCATGAGAAGCAAGGAAGATGCTCATGATTACAGATATTTCCCTGAACCGGATATTCTTCAGGTAAATTTCACTGATGAAATGCTCGATGAAATAAAGGCAAAGCTTCCTGAACTTCCGTTCCAGAGAATTGAACGCTATGTGAGAGATTACCATATAAGCGAAAAAGATGCTAAAATCCTTGTAAATCAGAAGTCTGTTTCGGATTTCTTCAACGATGCTGTTTCGGTATATGACAGCCCTAAGAGCATTTCAAATTTTATCATTGTTGAACTGCTAAGACGTGTAAATCTTGGTGAAGTTTCAATGGATAATCTTCCGTTTACTGCTCAGGAATTTGCAAAGCTCGTTGAAATGGCAGACACCGAAAAGGTTTCAAAGGGTGACGCAAAACAGATTCTCCGCCTTATGATTGAAAACGGAAAAGGTGCTGAAGAAAATGCAAGGGAAAACGGCTTTATTATCATGAATGATACTGCAAAGGCTGTGGAAATAATAACCTCAATACTCGCAGACAATGCATCGGCTGTTGAACAGTACAGAAATGGTGAGATGAAAGTATTCGGCTTCCTTATGGGACAGTGTACAAAGGCTCTCAAAGGCATATGTACTCCTAAAGTTGCAAAGGAAACTCTTGAAAGCAAGCTGAAGGAAATTTCAGCTTCAGTATCTCAGACAGCTGAAAAAAAAGCTGAAGAATTATCTGACAGTGAAGATGTAAAAAAAAATGATTTTGTAGAATTTGAAAATTCTGATAAATATATCCCTGATAAAAAAAATAATATAATGCAGATTGACGGCAAAAATCTTATGAATGAATTCCGCATTGAAGATGCCAAGGAACATATCGGAGAAAAAATTTCTGTAAGAGCCTGCGTTCATAAGGTAAGACAGATGAGCGGATTTGCATTTGTAGTCCTCAGAACAGGAAGATATCTTATACAAACTGTTTACTCTCCTGAAAACTGCAATACACAGATTAATGGTATTAAAGAAGGCTGTTTTGTATATGCAGAGGGTAAAGTCCTTGAAAATGAAAAGTCATTCTACGGAATTGAAATTCAGCTCGAATCAATAAAAATGATTTCAAAGCCTGCATATGAATATCCTCTCAGAGTGTCTGACAAAAAACTTGGCTGTGCACTGGATGTAAATCTTGATAACCGTTCAGTTGCCCTCAGAAATGTATATGAAAGAGCAATATTCAAGCTTCAGGAAGGCGTTGTAAGCGGATTCAGAGAATTTATGCTTAAAAACGGATTTACTGAAATTCATACTCCGAAAATTGTTGCTCAGGGTGCTGAAGGCGGAGCAAATATATTCCATTTTGAATACTTCGACAAACACGCATTCCTTAACCAGTCACCTCAGTTCTATAAGCAGACAGCAGTGGCATTCTTTGACAGAGTATTTGAAATTGCACCTGTTTACCGTGCCGAAAAACATGCCACATCACGTCATATCAATGAATATATCGGTCTTGACTTTGAAATGGGATACATTGACAGCATGTATGATGTTATGGCTATGGAAACCGCTATGCTCAGATATGTAATGCAGTATCTCAATGACAATTATCAGAATGAAATTGAAATTCTCGGTGCGGATATACCTGTTATAAATGAAATTCCATGTGTCACACTGCTTGAAGCAAAGGAAATTCTCGGAAACAAGGGCTCAAAGAATAAGCTTGACCTTGAACCGGAAGATGAAGTTGCAATCTGTGAATATGCAAAAGAAAAATTTGACAGCGATTTCATATTTGTAACACACTTCCCGTCATCAAAACCGCCTTTCTATGCAATGAATGACAAGAATGACCCACGTCTTGCCTGCAAATTTGATTTGCTTTTCAGAGGACTTGAAATAACAAGCGGTGGTCAGAGAATACACGACTATAATGAACAGATTGCCAAAATGAAAGCTCAGGGACTTAATCCCGATGATTTCAGAAGCTATCTTGAAGTTCATAAATATGGTCTTCCGCCTCACGGAGGACTCGGAATAGGTCTTGAACGTCTTGTTATGAAGATTCTTAAACTCCCGAATGTAAGACAGACAAGTATGTTCCCAAGAGATATAAACAGGCTTCTTCCATAAAAATATGTTCAGAATGTCACCATGTCTGCTGTATGGCAGGCATAGGTGACACTGTTTAAATAAAAATATTTATTATATCGGAGGCATTTCATGGAAAAGGAAATTGATTACAGAAACAAGAAATATCAGAGCCGTCCTGAATTTCCGAAAAGAGCAGTAATTACAGGCGGTATGCCTTACGGAAATAAAACACTGCATTTCGGTCATATCGGAGGAGTATTTGTATTCGCAGATGTGTTTGCAAGATTTCTCCGTGACAGAATAGGCAAGGAAAATGTAATATTCGTGTCAGGAACAGACTGTTATGGCTCACCGATTGCGGAAAGCTACAGAAAGCTTCATGACAGCGGAGAATTTAATGGTACTATAGAGGATTTTGTAAGACAGAACCATGAAAAACAGAAAAAAACTCTTGAGGATTATAAAATCAGCCTCAGTCTTTTCGGAGCTTCGGGACTGGACAGACCGGCTGAAATTCATAATAAAGTTTCAGAAATTTTTATAAGAAAACTCTATGAAAACGGTCATCTTTCGAAAATAAAAACATCACAGTTCTTTGATGAAAAAATGGGAGTATTTCTCAATGGCAGGCAGGTTATAGGAAAATGTCCTGTTGAAGGCTGCTGCTCTGAAAAAGCATATGCAGATGAATGTGACCTCGGACACCAGTATATGCCTGAAAATCTTATAAATCCAAAAAGCACACTTACAGGTGAAACTCCTGTTATGAAAGATGTTGTGAACTGGTACTTCAATCTTACAGAGCATAATGACCTGCTTGTTGAATAT
>CAYRPZ010000019.1:0-24205 GCA_964426275.1 uncultured Ruminococcus sp.
TTTATCTGTTTGATATTTTCTTATATTCACAATGTTTAGCTACTGCCTTATATGCAGGACGGATTATCTTGTTTGCATTGATAAGTTCTTCAATGCGATGTGCTGACCAGCCGGCAATTCTTGATACTGCAAAAATAGGAGTATAAAGTTCAATCGGTATATTCAGCATTCTGTAAACGAATCCGCTGTAAAAGTCAACATTAGCACTTACACCCTTATATATTTTTCTTTCGTCAGCTATTACCTGCGGTGCAAGTCTTTCAACATTTGAATAGAGCATAAATTCATCATAGAGTCCTTTTTCTTCTGAAAGGCTCTGTACATATTTCTTAAAAATTCTGGCTCTTGGGTCGGATATTGAATATACAGCGTGTCCCATACCATATATAAGCCCTGACTTGTCAAATGCTTCACGGTGAAGTAACTTTCTGAGATACTCCTTAATTTCATCTTCACTGTTCCAGTTCGTAATATTCTCTTTCATATCCTCAAACATCTGAACAACCTTTATATTCGCACCACCGTGCTTAGGACCTTTGAGAGAACCAAGCGATGCAGCAATCGCTGAATAAGTATCTGTTCCGGAAGATGTTACAACATGAGTTGTAAATGTAGAATTATTTCCGCCTCCATGTTCTGCATGGAGAACAAGTGCAACATCAAGAATTTTTGCTTCAAGCTCTGTATAGCTGCTGTCAGGACGCAGTGCATAAAGAATATTTTCAGCAGTTGAAAGTTCTGGTTTCGGAGGGTGAATAAAAAGGCTTTCATTATTACGATAATGAGCATAAGCCTGATATCCGTATACCGACAAAAGCGGAAAGAGTGCAATAAGCTGAATACATTGGCGGAGAACATTGGGAATTGAAGTGTCATTAGGATTTTCATCATATGAATAAAGAGTAAGCACACTTCTTGCAAGTGAATTCATCATATCACTGCTTGGAGATTTCATTATAACATCTCTTACAAATGAATTGGGAAGTTTTCTGAAATCAGAAAGCAGTGAATTAAAAGCTGAAAGTTCATCTGTATCAGGCATTTCACCAAACAAAAGCAGATATACAGTTTCTTCAAATCCGAAACGATTTTCTTCAGTAAAACCTCTTACAATATCTTCAATATTGATTCCACGGTAAAAGAGTTTTCCGTTACATGGAACAGTTTCACCGTTTACTGTTTTAGTAGAGCATACTTCACTTATATCGGTAAGACCTGCGAGAACACCTTTTCCGTTTATGTCACGAAGTCCCCTTTTAACCTCATACTTCTGATAAAGTTCCGGTTCAATATTATAATTGTTCTTGCAAAGAGAAGAAAGCTCCTCAATTTTAGGCATAATACAGGAAACATTATGTTCTGACATTAAAAAAATCTCCTTTCATAATAATAAAAAATATTTTGTCATGTATTATATATCTATATATTTTTAAATACATATTATTCATTATACCATATTTTTATAATTAATTATTTAATAAAATGTTAATTTTATTTATAAATGCTTAAAATGTATAAAATAAATTCACGCTTGACTTTTATATAGTAAAATGATATAATTTTTTCAGACGGTTTATTGTAAAGACTGTCATTAATACTAATTTTTCTTAACAGATACAGGAGTGTAAAAAATGAAAATACTTATAGTTGGTCTTGGTCTTATAGGCGGTTCTTTATGCAAAGCTACTAAAAAATATACAGATAATTATATAATCGGACTTGCACACAGGCAGGAAACTATTGATAAAGCACTTGAATGCGGTGCTGTTGATGAACCTGCTGACAGTGAAAATATAAAACAGTGTGATATGGTTATTGTGTGCCTGCACCCTGAGCTATCTGAAAAATACATGAATGATATAATTCCTGTACTGAAAAAAAATGCAATACTTACAGATGTATGCGGAATAAAAGGTTCAATGGTTGAACGCATTACTGAAACTGCTTACAGATATGGTGTCAGATATGTTGGAGCTCACCCTATGGCTGGAAAAGAAAGATTTGGTTTTGAAAATTCTGATTCTGAATTATTTCAGAATGCGAGTTTTATAATGACACCAATTGAAAAGACTGACAGCGATGCCGTTGAAACTATAAAGAAATTCGCTCTTGACATCGGATTTGGCAAGATTGTAACGTCTACCCCCTATGAACATGACAGAAATATTGCATATACATCACAGCTTGCTCATATTGTTTCAAGTGCATATGTAAAAAGCCCAACCATACACACTGAAGACGGATTCAGCGGAGGCAGTTTTCAGGATATGACAAGGGTTGCCACTATGAATGAGAAAATGTGGTGCGAACTTTTCCTTTCAAATAAACAGTGTCTTATTGAAGAAATTGATACACTTATAAAAAATCTTGCTGATTACAAAAATGCCCTTACCAATGAAAATTATGATGAACTTTTCCGTCTTATAAAAGAGGGCAGAGAACTTAAAGAAGAAAATTTAAAAAAACATTCAGCAAATTAAATATATTATATAATAAAAAGTCAGATTAAAAATAATTAAAATCTGACTTTTTATTTTCAGCTTTCTGCAATCATAAGATAAATGCAAAGCATTATACACAGCACAAGACATGAAAATGAAAGCATTGATATGAGTGCGGAACTGCTGCATTTTCTTTTTTTAACCGGCTTTATTTCCCGTGTATCTGCTGTATTAATATCATACTGACTGTTTATATGTAAATTCTCTTTTTTAATCTGTTCATTTTCAGAATTTAATCCTCTTTTCTGTCGATTTGTCCTTATAACAGTTATATCCGATGATTCAATACTGAAATCATCGGATATATTTTTCTGAATATTCAATTCTCTCTGCATAATCGGTATAAATTTTTCCGACAGTATTTTATCTATTTCTCTGTCTGAAACTTTTTTACCTGTAGTTTTTTCTCTGCTGAAAACTCCTGCCATATATAAAATATGGTCGATATCCCATATACTGACAGATGGTTTTCTTCTGCCGTTATCGTCATAATTCATTTTGTTTCTCCGTTCTCCATTATAAAATTTATCTTTTTATATTATAATTAATGAAGTATTTTTTTATCTTATCTGACCATTTCCATTGATAAGATATTTAACTGATGTAAGCTCCTTCAATCCCATAGGACCTCTTGCATGAAGTTTCTGGGTTGAAATTCCTATTTCTGCACCAAATCCAAATTCTCCTCCGTCTGTAAAACGTGTTGATGCGTTTACATATACAGCTGCTGCATCTGTTTCTCTCTGAAATTTTTCAGCATTTGCAAGATTATTTGTTACAATACATTCAGAATGACCTGTACTGTATTTTGCTATATGGTCTATAGCTTCATCAATGCTGTCAACGACCTTTGCAGAAATAATATAATCATTATATTCCGTTGCATAATCCTCATCAGTAACAGGCACAACACAGTCACCAAGAATTGATGCTGTAGTTTTACAGCCCCTTATTTCAACATTATGCTCATCATATCTCTTTTTAAGAGCAGGAAGAAATTTATCAGCTATATTCCTATGTACCAGTATTCCCTCAATAGCATTGCATACAGAAGGACGCTGAGTTTTGGCATTATCTGCAATATTAACAGCCATTTCAATATCCGCACTTTCATCAACATATACATGACAGTTGCCCGCACCTGTTTCTATTACAGGTACTTTTGCATTATTTACAACTGCCTTAATAAGTCCTGCACCGCCTCTTGGAATAAGCACATCAAGATATCCTTTAAGCTGCATAAGTTCTGTAGCGGATTCCCTTGATGTATCTTCAACAAGCTGAATTGTATCAGCCGGAAGTCCTGCCTTTTCGATTGCTTCACGCATTACATTCACAAGACATTTATTTGAATTTATTGCCTCTTTACCGCCCCTTAAAATTACAGCATTTCCAGCCTTAAGGCAGAGCGTTCCTGCATCAACCGTAACATTCGGACGGGATTCAAATATAATACCAATTACTCCGAGAGGTACTCTTGTTTTACATATTTTAAGACCATTCGGACGGACTACACCGCTTTCAACCGAACCAATCACATCTTCAAGTTCAATAAGTTTAAGAACACTGTCAGCAATGCCCTTTATACGCTGTTCATTGAGCATAAGCCTGTCCTGCATAGAAGCTGACATATTATTTTTAACAGCATTTTCAAGGTCAATTTTATTCTGCTGAATTATGAAATCAGTTTTTTCAACGAGTGAATCAGCGATTGACTGGAGAGCATTATTTTTTAATGCAGTTGGAGCTGATGCAATGTTTCTTTTAGCTGATTTAGCTTTTTTTCCGAGTTCTTCAATATAACTCATTCTGATTTGTCCTCCTTCTTATTCTTTGAAAGAAATAATGTTCCGACAGGCTTGTTTTCAAAAAGGTCATAAAGTTTTTCAGGACTGTTGCCATTCATTATAACCATATCAATACCGGCTTCAGAGGCAATTTTTCCTGCATTGATTTTTGTTGACATACCGCCTGTCCCAAGTGATGAACCTGCTCCCCCTGCGATATTTTCAATATATCCGTTTATTTCCGGAACAACAGGTATAAGCTTTGCATCTTTATTGCTGTGCGGGTCACTGCTGTAAAGCCCGTCTATATCTGAAAGAATTATCAGCAAGTCGGCATTGGCAATTTCAGCAACTATTGCAGAAAGAGAATCATTCTCCCCGATTTCAAGCTCCAGTTCATCGATTGCAACAGTATCATTTTCATTTACAATGGGTATTACTCCCATTTCTATAAGCCTTTCAAATGTATTCTCAACATTTTTACGGCGTTCATTTTCAATAATTGTTTTTGTAAGAAGAATTTGTGCAACAGGAATATTATAATTCCTGAAAAATTCATCATACATATACATAAGCTCACACTGTCCCACAGCAGCAGCTGCCTGCTTGGACGGTGTATCTTCAGGTTTTTTCTTCATGCCGAGTTTTCCTGCTCCAAGCCCAATTGCTCCCGATGAAACAATTATTATTTCTCTGCCGGAATTCTGTATATCAGCAATAACTCTTACAAGACTGCTCATACGTCTGAGATTAAGTCTTCCGGTTGAATGAGCAAGGGTAGATGTTCCAAGCTTTATAACAATTCTTTTTTTATCAGAAATCTGTGACATTTCAGACTGCTCCGTTTCAGTTGATTTTATTTATCGGTTTTCCTCTTAAATAGGAACGCAGATTTTCCTTTACAGTTTCAACAAGTCTTGACCTTGTTTCATATGCTGACCATGCGGTATGAGGAGTTATGATACAGTTTTTCGCATCTTTAAGCGGTGTATCGGGTGACATAGGTTCTGTATCAAGCACATCAAGTCCCGCACCTGCTATAATTCCGTTATTAAGTGCATATGCAAGGTCATTTTCATTAACTGTTCCACCTCTTGATGTATTTATCAGCAGAGCAGTTTTTTTCATTTTTTTAAGTCTTTCAATATTTACGATACCCTTTGTTTTTTCAGTAAGAGGGCAGTGCAGAGTCACGATATCGGCACGGCTGAATGCATCATCAACGGATACAAGTTCATAAGGACAGTTCTGAGGAACAGTTCTTGTTGATATGATAACATTCATGCCGAATGCATTACCGATTTCAGCAACCTTTTTTCCTATATTTCCATATCCGATTATAGAAAGAGTCTTTCCGCTCAATTCATATGTACGGTACGGAAAATATGAGAATACAGGAGATTCAATCCATTTCCCGTTTCTTACATCATTGTTATACTGTGAAATTCTGCTGTAATGTTCAAGTATATATGCAAAGGTTTGCTGTGCGACTGCATCTGTGGAATAGTTTCCTGCATTGCATACAGTTATATTTTTTCCGGTTGCTTTTGGGATATCTATATTGTTGTATCCTGTTGCAAAAAGCCCGATATATTTTATATTCGGACATTTTTCAATAACATCAGCAGTTATAAGTGCTTTATTGCAGAGTACAATTTCTGCATCTGCAATTCTTTCGGCAACAAGTTCAGGCGGTGTAAGCGGATAACATTCAATTTCACCGAATTCGTTGAATGAATCTGATGAAATATCATCAGTTGCCGTCATTGTTGCCCAGTCAAGTATTACTGTTTTCATTGTTTGTTAATCTCCGTATTTTCAGTCTTTGCCTTTTCAGTTTCCTTCCGTGCCTGTTTTTTTCTTGTAACCGACATGGAGACTGCAATTGCAATTATCATGACAAGTTCAAATATTCCCACACTGTAAAAGACAATTTTGCTGTCATTGATATAAAGTGCAAGAGTTGCAAGTATTGCAAATACCGTCATAAGCTGATAAGGAGCTTTTAATCTTATATACTGAAATATGAAAAACGCCACTGCAACTATGCAGAATACGATATGTGACTGAAATGTAAGAGGAAATACGCTTGTTGTCATTTTTTAGCCTCTTTTCTTTTTGTATTACTCCCACTCAATAGTTGCAGGTGGCTTTGTAGTTATATCATAGACAACTCTGTTTATATTCTTTACTTCATTTACAATTCTTGATGAAACTGTTTCAAGCACTTCATAAGGAATCTTTGCAAAATCAGCAGTCATAAAGTCTGTTGTTGTAACACCTCTGAGAGCAAGTGTATAGTCATAGGTTCTGCCGTCACCCATAACACCTACTGAACGCATATTTGTAAGCACAGCAAAATACTGATTTATTTTCTTATCATATCCTGCCTTTGCAATTTCTTCTCTGAATATATAGTCAGCATCCTGAAGTATTGTGAGTTTTTCATCTGTAATCTCACCGATTATTCTTATAGCAAGTCCGGGACCGGGGAACGGCTGACGCCATACAAGAACATCTGAAAGGCCGAGTTCGGTTCCGAGTTTTCTTACTTCGTCCTTAAAAAGAAGTCTTAAAGGTTCTATAATCTCCTTGAAATCAACATAATCGGGAAGTCCTCCAACATTATGATGTGATTTGATAACAGCCGCATCGCCTGTACCGCTTTCAATTACATCGGGATAAATAGTTCCCTGTACAAGATAATCAACCTTACCGATTTTCTTTGCTTCCTGTTCAAATACTCTTATAAATTCCTCACCGATTATTTTACGTTTTTTCTCAGGGTCACAAACTCCGCTGAGCTTATCCATAAACTGTTTTTTAGCATTTACTCTTATAAAGTTTATATCCCAGTCAGCAAATGCAGCCTCAACTTCATCGCCCTCATTTTTACGCATAAATCCATGGTCAACGAATATACAGGTAAGCTGATTTCCTACAGCCTTTGAGAGAAGTGCAGCCGCAACAGAGCTGTCAACACCGCCTGAAAGTGCAAGCAATACTTTTCCGTCACCGACTTTTTCACGGATATTTTTTATTGCAGTCTGAGCATAATCCCCCATAGTCCAGTCACCTGTACAGCCACATACGTTATAGAGGAAATTATGAAGCATTTTTACTCCATCTTCCGTATGATTTACTTCAGGGTGATACTGCATACCATAAAGCTTTTTCTCCTTGTTTTCCATAGCTGCAACAGGGCAGTTGTCAGTATGAGCAGATGAAACAAATCCATCAGGAAGCTGTGAAATATAATCCGTGTGGCTCATCCATGAAGTATTTTCTGTTTTAAGGTCTTTAAAAACCGGACTTTCAGTATTGTAATACGTAACAGTTTTGCCATATTCACGCATTTGTGCTGTTGAAACATTTCCTCCGAGAGTATACGCCATAAGCTGACAGCCATAGCATATACCAAGCACAGGTATTCCAAGTTCAAATATTTCCTTGCTTATTTTTGGTGAATTTTCATCATATACACTGTTAGGTCCGCCTGTGAATATAATTCCGACAGGTGACATTGACTTTATTTTTTCAATTGGTGTTTTATAGCTGTAAACTTCACAGTATACACCGCATTCACGCACTCGTCTTGCAATTAACTGATTATACTGACCGCCGAAGTCAAGTACGATACAAAGCTGATTTTTCATATTTTTCCTGATACTCCAATCTTAATTTTAACAGTTGTAAACTGCTGTATAGAATTAATTATACTATCAGCAGAGGAAAATTTCAAGGGGAAAATTGCAATGATAAAAAATATTAATCTTCCTGCTGTTTATTTTATATTATCCAAGTATTTTCTTAGCTATATCAACAGATTCCTTTGCATCTTTCGCATAAAAATCCGCACCTATCTTTTCTGCATATTCAGGTGTAAGAACTGCACCGCCAACCCATATTTTACAGTCGATATTATTTTTTCTTACAAGAGCAATTGTTTCTTCCATTGATTTGAGGGTAGTTGTCATAAGTGCCGAAAGTCCTATAAGCTTTACATTATGCTTTATAGCCGCATCTACTACAGCCTGATATTCAACATCTCTGCCAAGGTCTATTATTGTATATCCATAATTTTCAAGCAATACCTTTACAATATTCTTTCCTATATCATGAATATCGCCCTTTACAGTTGCAAGAATAATTTTTCCCTTGCTGACCGGAGAGGAATTTGTTTTAACCAGTTTTTCCTTTATAACATCAAATGCTGCCTGAGCAACACCTGCTGAAAGTATAAGCTGAGGGAGGAATATCTTGCCTTTCTCAAATTCATTTCCAGCCTTGTCAAGTGCAGGTATAAGCATTTCATTGACTACTTCCATGGCATCATGAGTTTCAAGAAGTTCAGCGGTAATTCTTGCACCGTCATTCTTAAGTCCGTTTTCAATTGCATAGAATATATCAATATTTTTCTTTTCAGGAGTTGCGGAAGAATTTTTTTGAGGCTGTAAATTTCCATAGCAGGATATAAATTCAGATGCATTTTTATCAATATTTGCAAGGAGCTTATATGCTCTTACAGCACCTGTCATCGAGGCAACATTCGGATTTATAATCGGCAGGTCAAGACCATATGAAATAGCCATTGTAAGGAAATTGTGGTTTATAAGTTCACGGTTAGGAAGTCCAAATGATATATTTGAAACACCAAGAACGGTTTTTAATCCAAGCTTGTCCTTTACCATTTTCAGTGCTTTAAGAGTTTCCATAACTCCTTCCTGTTCAGCTGATGCTGTAAGAGTAAGGCAATCTATAAATATATCCTGCTTAGGTATTCCCATTTCAACAGCACGGTTCATAATTTTTTCGGCAATTTTAAATCTGTCCTCGGCTTTTTTTGGAATACCGCCCTTATCAAGTGTAAGACCTACAACGCAGGCACCATATTTTTTTACAAGCGGAAGAATATTATTAAGAGAATCCTCCTCGCCGTTTACGGAATTTACTATAGGCTTTCCGCTGTATATTTTAAGAGCCGACTCAAGTACCTCAGGAATTGTTGAATCAATCTGAAGCGGGGTATCGGTTATGCTCTGTATAGCTTTTACAGTTCTTATCATCATATCTTTTTCATCAATATCGGGAAGTCCAACATTGACATCAAGCAAATCCGCACCTGCATGAATCTGTTCAATAGCTTGATTGAGTATATAGTCAATATCATTATTAATAAGTGCCTGTTTGAAAATCTTCTTTCCTGTAGGATTAATTCTTTCGCCGATAATTCTTGGGCAGTCAATAACAACTGTTGCTGATGATGAGCATACAGCAGGAGGAATATCATGCTTTATATCAATATATTTTTCATCTGAAAGAGCATTTTTAAGTTCCTTTATATAATCAGGAGTTGTACCGCAGCAGCCTCCGAAAAACTTAACGCCATATGGGATAAGATTTTTCATGTATTCGCTGAACTGCACTGAATCTATATTATAAAGATTTGTTACAGGGTCAGGAAGTCCTGCATTTGGTTTTGTGATAAGCGGAAGATTTGTCCATTTACGCATTTCCTCAAGTATCGGAGCAAATTCCGCAGGGCCAAGAGAACAGTTGACACCTATTGCATCAACGCCAAGACCTGATAATGTAAGAGCCATTGCAGATACTGAACAGCCTGTGAATGTCCTTAAATTCTGTTCAAATGTCATAGTGCACAAAATCGGTTTGTCACAGTTTTCTTTGCAGGCAAGCACAGCGGATTTTATTTCAAGCAAATCGGTCATTGTTTCAAATACAACTATGTCAGCATCTTTTCCGGCTTTAATCTGCTGACTGAAAATATCATAAGCCTCATCAAAAGAAAGACTTCCTGTAGGTTCAAGAAGCTGACCTATAGGACCTATATCAAGGGCAACAAGAGCATCTGTACCTTCACAGGCTTTTTTGGCATTTGCAACAGCAGATGAAATAATTTTTTCAACAGAATAACTGCTGTGCTGAAGTTTATATCTGTTGGCACCGAACGTATTTGTATAAACAATATCAGCACCTGCATCAATATATGATTTATGGATATTAACAATAAGCTCAGGATTTGTTATATTAAGTTCCTCTGGTATTCCTCCGAGTTTCAGACCTGATTTCTGAAGCATTGTACCCATAGCACCGTCAAGGAATATAAAATCCTTTTCAATAAGTTTTTTAAAATTCACAGTGTTCTCCCTTTCTTCTGAACTGACATTTATCACGCATACTGCATGTCTGACAGCCTCTTTTTGCAGGTTTTATTTCATTGCATGAAAGACCTGTAACCGCAGTCACAGATTTTTTCGGAGTGAGCATATTTGTATCAGTGACACATAATCCTATACGCTTATCAGCATTAAGGACTTCAATAAATTCAGGCTGTATATCAATGGGAAAATCGCCGTATCCCGGACTGTATCTCCATGTATGGAAATAGTGAGGAAGCTTTTCATGGATTTCCTTTTCAATTTCATCACAAAGCTGTTCAATACATACACTTGCAAGGCTGTCATAAATAACTGCTTCTGTCATATCAGCAATCTGGGCATTTCTTATAAGCATATCCACATCGGCGGAAATAGTTGCACACATAAGCACAGCCTTTTCGCAGCCTTTAAGATGGTTTGAAATGTCATTTCCTCTGAGTACAAGCGTTGAACCCTCTGCATGAATACCGTCAGGCATAAATGAAATATCAAAAACTTTATACGTATATCGTGGCTTTACAGTTTCAAGCAATTTCTTTTCACACCTGTCAATTATAGCCTGGATACTGCTGTCAGGACGGTTATTTCCGTATTTAAGATAACGCAGAGCTTCGCTCTGATTTATGGAATTTATAGATATCAAAAAATATACAGCTCCTCAGAAAAAAATAAAAAGTCAGGAATATTAAACCTTAAGCAGTTCTGAAATAGAATCTCTTATCTTTCTTGCAACGTAAGGATTGTTCATAGTATAAAGATGAATGCCATCGACACCGTGGGAAATTAAATCAACAATCTGGTCAACAGCATATGCAATACCTGCATCTCTGAGAGCATCAGGGTGATTTTCATATTTCTGCATCATCTTGGTGAATTTGGAAGGGAGGCTTGTACCACACATTGAAACCATTCTTTCAATCTGTTTTTTATTTACAACAGGCATTATTCCTGCCTCAATAGGTACATCTATTCCTGCAATTTTTGATTTTTCAATGAACTGATAAAAAAGATTATTGTCAAAGAAAAGCTGACTTATAAGATGGTCTGCACCTGATTCAACTTTTTTCTTCAGATTTTTGATATCCTCAACCATATTTTCAGCTTCAACATGACCTTCAGGATAACAAGCACCTGCGATATCAAAACTGTCATCATTCTGCCTTATAAATTCAATCATTTCACTTGCATATTTAAAATCCTGCTTAGGCGGAACATTCGGGTTTATATCTCCCCTAAGAGCAAGTATATTTTCAATTCCGTTATCTTTAAGTTCCTTTATTCTATCAATTATTTCAGATTTTGAAAAATTGATACATGGAAGATGTGCAACCGATTCTATACCATATTTATATTTTATTGCAGATGCAATTTCACAGGTTGAAGCTCCCGGAACATTTCCTCCTGCTCCGTATGTAACGCTTATAAAATCAGGTGTAAGTCCCTGTAACTGTTCAAGTGTATTATAAATAGTATTAACAGATGATGTTTTCTTTGGCGGAAAAACTTCAAATGAAAATACAGTTTTATTCTCTGAAAACATTTCTTTTATTTTCATATTATATATATCCTTTCAAATAGCTATTCAATGCTCCAGTCAATCTCTTTAATACCGTTGTTTCTTAAAAATTCATTGGCTTTCGAGAAATGACGGCAGCCGAAAAATCCGTTATATGCTGAAAGCGGACTTGGATGTGCTGATGTAAGAATGAGATGCTTTGGATTTGTAATAAGTGCAGTTTTGCTTTTTGCATTTGCCCCCCAAAGCATGAATACCAAAGGTGTATCACGCTGATTGAGAAGCTCTATCACCTTATCAGTGAAATTTTCCCAGCCTTTATTTTTATGACTGTTAGCCTGACCTGCTCTTACAGTAAGCACAGTATTGAGAAGAAGCACTCCTTCCTCTGCCCATTTTGTAAGTTCGCCATGCTTGCCGAGATTATCAATTCCTGTATCCGACTTTATTTCCTTGAATATATTTACAAGTGAAGGCGGAGGCACAACGCCTTTCTGTACTGAAAAGCTAAGACCATGAGCCTGATTGGGACCATGATACGGGTCCTGACCAATAATTACAGCTTTTACATTATGATAATCTGTGTATTTAAGAGCATTGAATATATTATACATATTAGGATAGATAGTTCTGGTCTTATATTCCGTAATAAGAAACTGACGAAGATTTTTATAATAATCCTTTTCAAACTCATCTTTAAGCAGTTCGTCCCACTCATTTTCTATATTAACCATTTTTTCACCTCTTATATAGTCTGTAATTTTCCTTAAATTTTTAAAAAAAACTGATAATAAATCTGCGCATTCCTTTTCCATAATTCCGCCTGTAAATTCGGGCTTATGATTATAGGGCATTGAAAACATATTCTGCATTGAAACCACAGAGCCTGCTTTTTTATCATAAGCACCAAAATAAACATGGTCTATACGGGAATTAATTACCGCACCGCAGCACATAGGACAAGGTTCAAGCGTTACATACAGTGAGCAGTTGCTTAAACGCCATCTTTTAAGTTTCCGTGATGCCTGATATATAGCGGATATTTCAGCATGAGCCAGCGGATTGAAATCGCATTCCCGCATATTATAACCCTGTCCGGCAATTTCACCCGTCTGATTATCCACAACAATTGCACCAATGGGAACTTCGCCCATATTTCCTGCTTTTTCTGCAAGTGAAAGTGCAATACTCATATAATAAATATCATTTTCCATAATAAAAAATTATAGCATAAAATAAAAATACTTGCAACTAAAAATTAATATTAAAGGACAAGAAATTCAATAATCTGATTTGAAACAAGAAATCCTTTTGGAGTAAGCCATAATTTATCATTATTCATATCTGCAAGACCATTTTTTATAAGGATTTGAGATTTTTTTATTATATCAGCTTTTTTCTCACCGCACATATCAAATTCAAGACCGCTTTTAAGTCTTAGTGCAAGCATAGCTTTTTCTTCAAAATTTCCTGAAATATCATCTGTCTGAATTTCAGTCTGATAAATATTATTCACAAATTGATTCAAATCAGACGGTACATTATATCTGTTTCCGTTTAAATAGGAGTGTGCAGAAGGAGCAATGCCTATATACTCCTCACATTTCCAGTATTTAAGATTATGACGGCTTTCAAATCCTTTCTTTGAGAAATTTGAAATTTCATACTGCATAAATCCATAATTTTCAAGAGTTTCAACAGTTTTTAAATACATATCAGCAAAAGTATCGTCATCAGGAAGATTCTGTATAATCTCATCACAGTTGAAAGGTGTATTTTCTTCAATTTTCAGCATATATGCGGAAATATGATTTATCGGAAGATTTACCGCAGTTTCAAGAGTTTCCGAAAGTGTCTGAATATTCTGACCTGACACACCGAGCATAAAATCACATGAGATATTTTCAAATCCTGAATTATATGCCGTAAGCACCGCATTTTCAGCCTGCATTGAATTATGTTTTCTCCCAAGATTTTCAAGCTCATAATCATTGAATGACTGTATGCCGACTGAAAGACGGTTAATTCCTGCTAACAGAAATCCCCGGCATTTCTTTTCATTTAAAGTATTCGGATTTGCTTCCATAGATATCTCGGCAGAGTTTTCAACATTAAACAGTTTATATGTTGAAAAAAGTATTTTTTTAATATTTTCAGGAGATAAAATGGAAGGAGTTCCGCCGCCGAAATATATTGTATCAATAATTCTGTCACTGCATATATGAGAGTATTTTTCAAGATTTCTTATAACAGCCTCAGTATAAAGCATCTCATTTTTCTTTGAATATGAAACAGAATAAAAATCGCAGTAAGGACATTTTACTGCACAAAATGGAACATGGATATAGATTCCCAGAATTTTATTACACATCGTTTCTGTTATTCTTTTCCAGTTCACAGGCAGCTGCATTAAAGATTTTTCCAATAAAAAAAGCTGATACAATCACTATTAATGCAGAAAATGTTGTCCCTAAATCGCTTACATATACAATTATTGCATATATAAGTGCAAGTCCCATTACAACACTGTTGAAAATTGTTGATTTAAGACCATGAACACAATGATTTTTACATTCCGGACATACTACTCCTTTTGATGCCATACCGCCTGCAATGAACTTATGAAAAAGTGAAAAGGTTTTCTTATGACAGTAAGGACATTCATATTTTTTCATATTATTCTCCGTTACTGAAAACTTATAAAAAGCTGTTTTTCACTTTTCAAGATATTCTTAGTTTTACAGTAACGTGCCCCCTTTCTGTTTTTATTATATTTTTCTTTATAATTTATGGTTTTTCTTTTTAACTTCCTTATAGCTTTAGTCTTATTGATATTCTTGCAAGTATGATTATCCGAACATACTGCAAGGTATTTGTTCCATATCAATACCATGGTTTACCGAATTCTCAGAGTTTTATGAAAATATATTTCCTGATTAACATTATATCAGATTATTTTTATTTTGTCTACATTGGAACATCAATTCATCACCCTCTTGCACCATTCTTAGAAGTATGGGGTTCTCGTCACAAAAAAGATGATACATTGCTTTAAAAGATAATAAAACTGTTCTTTTCAGACTATATTATTACATATTTGTAAATGTTTTTTTAATTTTTTATGAATTGCTTGATTTTTTATCGCATACATACTATACTAATATTAGCACTCTAAGTGAAAGAGTGCTAAATATATAAAAACAGGAGTGTTATTTTATGGAAACAAAAGAATTTAAAGCTGAATCAAAACGTCTGCTTGATATGATGATTAATTCTATCTATACAAATAAAGAAATCTTTTTAAGAGAACTTATCTCAAATGCAAGTGATGCTATCGACAAACTCTATTTCAAATCCCTTACAGATGATAACGTAGGTCTTAAAAAGAGCGATTTTGAAATTGCTGTAAAGCTTGACAAGGATTCAAGAACTATTACAATTACTGATAACGGTATCGGTATGACTAAAGAAGAACTTGAAAATAACCTTGGTACTATTGCAAAGAGCGGTTCTCTTGATTTTAAAGATGAAAATGATACAAAGGATAAAGTTGATATTATTGGTCAGTTCGGTGTCGGATTTTATTCAGCTTTCATGGTTGCCAAAAATGTCATTGTCCGCAGTAAAGCATATGGCTCAGATGAAGCATATGAATGGCAGTCAGAAGGTGTTGACGGATATACTATTGACACCTGTGACAAGGCAGCTGTCGGTACAGAAATTATACTCAGCATAAAAGACAATACAGAAGAAGAAAATTATGATGAATTCCTCGAACAATACAGAATTCAGAATATCATAAAGAAGTATTCAGACTATATCAGCACACCTATCACTATGGACGTTGAAAAATCACGCAAAAAAGACGATGAGAGTGATGAATATGAAAAATACATCGAAAAAGAAACTATAAACAGTATGGTTCCGATATGGAAAAAGAATAAGTCAGAGATTACTGATGAAGAATACAATAATTTCTATAAAGAAAAATTCTTTGACTACAGCGGCGACCCTATGGCACATATCCATACAAAAGCTGAAGGTACTGCAACTTACAATGCTTTGCTTTATATCCCGTCAAAAGCTCCGTATGATTTATATACCAGAGAATATGAAAAAGGTCTTAAACTTTATTCAAATGGTGTACTTATAATGGATAAATGTGCTGACCTCCTCCCTGACCATTTCAGCTTTGTAAAAGGTCTTGTTGACTCTGAAGACCTTTCACTCAATATCTCAAGAGAAATGCTCCAGCAGGACAGACAGCTTAAACTTATTGCAAAGAGCCTTGAAAGAAATATTAAGAATGAACTTTCAAAGATGCTTAAAAACAACAGAGAAGATTACGAAAAATTCTTCAAGGAATTTGGTCTTCAGCTTAAATTCGGTATTCAAAGCGATATGTTCGGCATGAATAAAACCAAAGAAACACTTCAGGACCTTATAATGTTCTGTTCATCTTCTGAAAACAAACTTGTAACTCTTGATGAATATGTCACAAGAATGAAAGAAGACCAGAAATATATTTACTATGCAACAGGCGAAAGCATTGCAAGAATTGAAAATCTCCCTCAGACTGAACTTGTCAAAGATAAAGGCTTTGAAATTCTTTACTGTACAGAAAATGTTGATGAATTTGCTATCAAAGCTATACAGAAATACAAGGACAAGGAATTTAAATCTGTATCAGCAGGCGACCTTGACCTTGAAACAGAGGCTGAAAAGGAAGAAATCAAGAATAAATCCGAAGAAAATAAGGATATGTTCAAATGCATGACAGAAGCTCTCAATGGAAAAGTAAAAGATGTAAAGCTTTCAACACGCCTTAAATCACACCCTGTATGCATTACAAGCGACGGCGAAATATCTCTTGAAATGGAAAAGGTTATCAATAGTATGCCGGGTGATAATAAGGTAAAAGCACAAAGAATCCTTGAAATCAACCCTGACCATGCAATATTTGAAACTCTTAAGGAACTTAATGACAGCGGTAATAAGGAAAAACTCGGAAAATATGCAAATCTGCTGTATTCACAGGCATTACTCATTGAAGGACTTTCACTTGAAAATCCTGCTGAATTTTCAAATCTTGTATGTGAACTTATGGTATAATTCAACACCTGTTCCCTGTAAATACACAAAAAGCCATTCACTGCCCTTAAAGCGTGAATGGCTTTTCAGTTATTATTGAAATTTATGCTGAAACTTTACCTTTTTTATCCTGCATAAGATGGAGTCTGAACATAACAGCCCTTGCAACAGGCTGTGCTATAAAACATTCAACAGCAAATGAAATGGCAAAATTTCGAGGCCATTTGTAAAAAAACATTCTTATCGGTTCAAGACTTACATGCCTTGTTCCAATCCATGTTCCGATTACTGTAAGAAGTATTGACATCATGAAAACAGTACAGAGAATATTTATAACTATATGAGAATTGAAACTGTCATTTTCACTTACAATCTTTGATGTAAGCCATTCAGCAGGCTTGTATGTTATAATAACAATTGCAATCACACTCAGCCATATAAACGGTATTACCTGAAGTACATCAGCCCATACGGAAAGATGAAATCCCATTTCAAAACAAGTTATCAGCGGTGCAATAATATTTACCGATATAATCGATATTACACCCATAAACAATGCAAATTCTTTTTTATTGCGCGGCAACTTCATAAAAAATTCCATTTTATCCTCCTTAGATAATATAAAAAAATTTACTTACGGTAAAAAGCATAAAAAATAAAGCATGAAACGGTTAAAAAACTGTTTCATGCTGAACCATTATACGCACTTTAATCTTACCGATAATTATTATAAAATATAAAAAATTTTTTGTCAAGCATTTTTAATTAATATAATCAAAGTTTGTGCATATTTCAAAAATAATATTATTTAAAAAGAATAAAAATTTATCATTTTTCATTATTCATTATAAATGAACAGATTTCATCAGCTGTACTCGCTATATACTTTGCCCCTGCATTTTTAAGTTCATCATAGTTTCCATATCCAAAAAGAATACCTATGCAGTCAATTCCGAATTCAGCAGAACCTTTTACATCAAATTCCCTGTCACCTATCATAACAACCTCTGAAAAGTCAAAAATATTACAGGTTTCAAGGACATATCTGATTACATCGGATTTTGAACCTCTTTTACCCTCCATGTCAGCACCCGCAATATATGTAAAATATTTTGAAATTCCAAGCCTTTCAATAATTTTAACAGCATATTCCTCAGGCTTTGAGGTTGCTGTAACTATAGTTTTTCCTGAATTGTACAGCTTTTCAAGGAGTGTTTCAATGCCATCATATATTTCATTCTCATAAAGTCCCTTAACGCTGTAATATTCCCTGTAATATTTAACTGCAATTTCAGCCTGTTCATCTGAAAATCCATAGAAATTCCTAAATGAATCACGCAGGGGCGGACCTATGAATTTATAAAGCTGTGTTCTGTCAGCCGTTTTTATATCAAATTTCTTCAGAGCGTACATTACAGCATTGGTTATTCCAAGCCCTGTATCTGTAATAGTTCCGTCAAGGTCAAACATTATTGTTTTATACATGAATTTTCCTCCATTAATATCATCTTTAAAATATTAATTATTATAGCAGACTTTTGCTATATTTTCAATATATTATTGACAGACAATATAAAATTATATTTGTTCAATCAGAAATTACCACCTTAAAAATATACATATATATAGGAGAAAAAATGAAAAATTTAAAAATTCTTTATGATATGCTTGAAAGTATACCGCAGAATAATGATTTTATATAACTGGCAACTCAATCTTCTTAAAGAAAATAAAAATCTGATATTGCAAAATTATGCAAAGTGATGTATAATAAAGTTGTTTTTAATTATGTTATATGGAGGAATTTTTATTATGAAAAATATATCAGGCGGTGTTACCTCTGTAACCGGCTTTAAAGCATATGGTCTGCGTGCAGGAATAAAAGCAGGCAAGACTAACAGGGATATGGCTATGATTTATACTGAAACTCCTGCTGTATGTGCAGGTGTTTTTACTACTAACAAAGTAAAGGCTGGTCCTGTTAAATGGGATAGTTATATCGTTGAAAATTTTGAAACTGTAAATGCTGTCGTTATAAATACAGGTATTGCAAATGCCTGCACCGGTCAGCAAGGTTATGACAATGCAAAACGTATGTCTGAATATACTGCTGAAGTTCTTGGTCTTGAAAAAGCTGAACAGGTTCTTTCCGCTTCAACAGGAGTTATCGGAAAACAGCTCCCTATGGATATTATAGAAAAAGGCATAAAAGAACTTGCACCTATGCTTTCAAATACAGAAGAAGCCGGAGATTTGGCTGCTGAAGCTATCCTTACTACCGATACACGCAAAAAACAGTATTCAGTACAGTTTGACATTGACGGAAAAACTGTTACAATAGGCGGTATGTGCAAGGGTTCAGGAATGATTCACCCGAATATGGGTACAATGCTTGCATTTGTATGCACTGACATTGCAATTGATAAAAAACTTCTTCAGGAAGCCCTTAAATCCAACGTTGAAAACACATTCAACATGATTTCAGTCGATGGCGACACATCAACAAATGACAGCCTTTTTGTTCTTGCAAACGGTCTTGCTGGCAATACAAAAATTACTGAAAAAAATGATGACTATAAAAAATTCTGTGAGGCTCTCAATGCAGTAAACACATATCTTGCCCAGAGAATTGCTGAAGATGGTGAAGGTGCTACAAAACTCTTTGAAGTAATCGTTGAAAATGCACCGTCAAAGAAAGATGCTAAAATTCTCAGCAAGGCAGTTATAACTTCAAATCTTACAAAAGCTGCGGTATTCGGAAGTGATGCGAATTTCGGCAGAATTTTATGTGCTATGGGATATTCAGGAGCCGAATTTAATCCCGATACAGTTACAATACAGATTGAAAGTGCAAACGGAAAAACAATTCTTGCGGAAAATGGAATGCCCGCTGATTTCAGCGAAGAACTGGCTACAAGCATACTTTCAGCGGATAAGGTTACTGCAAGAATTGATGTTAAATGCGGAACAGAAACTGCAACAGCATGGGGCTGTGACCTTACTCATGAATATGTTTCAATAAATGCAGATTACCGTTCCTGATACTTTAATAAATATAATAAATTCAAAAAATCCGTTCATTTTTTATAATTATGAACGGATTTGATTTAATCATTATCTATAATTCAATCTGTTTTATATAGCTTATATAATTTTTTTATTTTTTTTGTCTATTTTATATTGAAATTTATTATATTTTATGTTAATATTAAAGTAATAAATTTTTTATCCGGAGGTTATTATGTCTAAAACTTGTCCTAACTGTGGCATGAAACAACCCAATGCCAAATTCCTTTTCTGCGTTTCCTGCGGTACAAACCTTAAAACAGGTGAACGCTCCAACAACAATCAGATAGAGGAAATCGAAAAAAGTAAAGCTGCCAGAAACAGCACTGCCTTATCCAATGATGATATCAAAAATTATGTGCCTAAAGCACCCGTTCTTCCTGAACAGCCTAAAAAACAAACCACTGTTTATCAGTCTTCTGTAATATCATCAAATTCAGCACCCGTTAAGAATTCAAATGAAAACAATTCTGCTCCTGTTACAAATGCAAAACCTGTTTATAAATCTTCTGTAGTACCAGTATCCTCTCAGAATACAACTGCAAATAATTCTGCTCCTGCAACAAATGCAAAACCTGTTTATAAATCTTCTGTAATCAATTCTTCCGCTTCAAACAGCAATAATTCCACTTATAGCAATGCAGTACCCAGTCAGTCCTCAGGCGGATTTAAAACAAGCAGTCTTAACAAGCCTGTAAATAATATGACCGATGCCTTTGAAACAGGTATTCTTGAAGAAGAAACCTCTAATGCATCTCCTGTACAGACAATATCTGAAGTAAAACAGGAACTCCCAAAACCTATGAAAAAAGACATTCCTGCTGATAATAAAACAGTTGCTTCATGTATAGGTCTTGATGTTAAAACTGCTCAGTCAATGATTGAAAGAGCAGGCCTTAAAGCTGTAATTATAAGACAGAACGATGAGAGAATTGCTAAAAATGAAGTAATTAAGCAGGATATTCCTGCCGGAAGCAATGTTGCAGCCGGAACTGAAGTAAAACTCTTTGTAAGCTGTGGAACATGGAGTGTGTGGTCTGAAAAAGAACCCGATTCCAACGGATATGAAATTGAATCCAAAACAGAATACAGAATAAGAACAAGAGAAAAAAAGATTGACAAGAAAACAAGCAAAACTTCTGATTCAATGGAAGGATATACTCTCTGTGACAGCAAAAAAGGTTACGGCGACTGGGTAGTTGAACCATACTTTACAAATACTTCAAAGAAAGTTTCTGAAATATGCGAACTTGTCGACAATCTCATCGGATTTAAATACTGCGGCTGGTTCTATAAGGGAAATAAAAATCTTACTGTGGAATCTTTCAGTACCCTTGAATCCGCTCTCTATTTCAACAAGGATACATCAAAATCCGACTGGGAATACCGTGAAACTGTTTCATATAACAATATAAAGGAAACTGTTGTCGCATGGACTCCCGCATCTGAAAAAGAAATGCCTGAAACTCCTGCCGGCGATAAGGTTACTGCAAATATACGCATGGCAACCTACAGAGTTGATGGAAATAATTATCCGCTTAAATATGGTTCATTTGAAACACAGTGGTATAAATACAGAAACCGTTCAATGAACGGTATTACATATTACTTTGAAAAAGAAGGCTACAGCAACTGGAGTAAGTGGAGCGACTGGAACGAAAAATCTGATGTTTCCACTGAATTTAAGGAAGTTGAATCAAGAGTCATGTACAGATGCAAAGAAATTCCAGACTAATTATATATTCTAAATATTTTTTTCAAAGGGCGGATACTGAAAAAATCCGCCCTTAATTTTATATATGAATATGAAGGATTATATGGATATTATGTCATATAATCCTCCAAAAATTACTGAATTTATATAAATTTATTCTAAAAATGAAGAATTTAAGGATATTTAATGCATTTTTTGAAAAAATCTCTTGACAAAACTTATTTTATGATATATAATTAAACCATAGACAGCAAGGGTGCTGTGAGTTAAAGCTCACAGCACCCTTTTTTTATTAATCATAACACTTTTAATGCATAAAGGTACCATATGTCTTTAAAGTGAATGTTTTGTCTGTAAATTTTTCTATGGTTGGTAAAAGGGAGGAATATTTATGGAATATTCAGCAGTAAATACTATATGGGTTTTGCTCGGTGCAGCATTGGTATTCTTTATGCAGGCAGGTTTTGCTATGGTCGAAACCGGTTTTACAAGAGCAAAAAACGCAGGTAACATTATCATGAAAAACCTTATGGATTTTTCACTCGGAACTCCGATTTTCTGGCTTCTCGGATTCGGTCTTATGTTCGGAAGCGGTAAATTCATAGGTGCATACAATGGCATTGCAGACCCTGCAAATTATACAGGAGTAGCACCTGACGGAGTTCCTTTCTGGGCTTACTTCATATTCCAGACAGTTTTCTGTGCTACAGCTGCTACTATTGTTTCAGGTGCTATGGCAGAAAGAACTAAATTTTCATCATATCTTATTTACAGTGCAGTAATAAGTGCTTTCGTTTATCCGATTGAAGCTCACTGGATTTGGGGCGGAGGCTGGCTTTCTGATATAGGCTTCCACGATTTTGCAGGTTCAACTGCTGTTCATATGACAGGCGGTATCGCTGCACTCATAGGTGCTAAGATTCTTGGTCCTCGTATCGGAAAATATGGCAAAAACGGTGAGGCAAGAGCTATTCCGGGTCACTCACTTACTCTCGGTGCTTTAGGCTGTTTCATTCTTTGGTTCTGCTGGTTCGGATTTAATGGCTGTTCAACAGTTTCAATGGAAGGCGATGCAATTAACGCTGCGGGCAAAATCTTTGTCACAACAAATATCGCTGCCGCAGTTGCGACTACTGTTACAATGGTATTTACATGGATTAAATATAAAAAACCTGATGTTTCAATGACACTTAACGGCTCTCTTGCAGGTCTTGTTGCAATTACAGCAGGCTGTGACACAGTTTCTCCTGTTGGCGCCGCAATAATCGGTATTATTGCAGGTATCGCAGTAGTTTTAGGCATTGAATTTGTTGACCAGAAACTTAAAATTGATGACCCTGTAGGTGCTGTAGGTGTTCATTGTGTCAATGGTTTCCTCGGAACAATTCTCACAGGTATTTTCTCAGATGGTTCAAATACAGAAACTGCCGGTCTTTTATACGGCGGTGGTGTAAAACTCCTTGGAACACAGGCTCTCGGTGCTTTAGCAGTAATCGTATGGACAGCAGTTACAATGACAATCACATTCACCGTTATCAAAAAGACAATTGGTCTGAGAGCATCTGCTGAAGAAGAAGTTCTCGGTCTTGATGCTACTGAGCATAATCTTGCATCTTCCTATGCAGACTTTATTCCTGCTCCTTCAACAGGTTCAATGGCAAGAGCAGAAGCAAGAACCGGTGTTATAAAACCTGTAGCCGAATCAGCTGTTTCAGTTGAAAAAGCTGTTCCTGTATCAGACTTTAAGAAATCAGAAAATCCCGATGATATTAAACTTACAAAAGTTTGTATTATTTGCCGTCATAATAAACTTCAGGAACTTCAGGACAGCCTGAACTCCATTGAAGTAACAGGTATTACTGTTACAAATGTTATGGGATATGGTATACAGAAAGGTCATGAAGAATATTATCGTGGTGTTAAACGTGAAGCTGTTACACTTCTCCCACGCTATAAAGTTGAAGTAGTTGTATCAAAAGTTCCGGTTGAAACTGTTGTTGAAACTGCAAGAAAAGCTCTTTATACAGGTCATATCGGTGACGGTAAAATCTTTATATATGATGTTGAAGATGTTATCAAGGTTCGTACAGGTGAAAGAGGATTTGATGCACTTCAGGGTGAAGATGAAGATTAATTCCTTATAAATTTATTATACCCCCATTTATTATTCATTCCGTCTGCATTTTGAAAAATGCAGACGGTTTTTTAAGATGTGGCTAAAAGCGTTGTTAAAGAAAATCAACGATAGAGAAAGGAAGCTCACGAGTATGATGAGATTGCCGAAACAGAAATTTAGCATTACCGAAACGGTTATACGCATCGACAAAGACAGAAACAACAGCCTTTAAAGT
>CAYRPZ010000020.1:0-21750 GCA_964426275.1 uncultured Ruminococcus sp.
CAGAAAAGAGGTCTTTTATAATGATATTTGCACTAAATAATTTATGGAAGTTTTTATGTAATCCAATAAAGATAAAAAATATAAATATTACTGTTGCTGAAAGGATTGATAATAATGAATAAAATAAATGAAAATGTACTGGAACTTATAGGAAATACACCTGTTATAAAAACAAAAAGATATAGCAGGTCAGCCAATGCTGAAAATGTTACTATTCTTGCAAAACTGGAATATTTTAATCCGGCAGGTTCGGTGAAAGACAGAATTGCACTTGCTATGATTGAAGATGCACAGCAACGAGGACTGTTAAATGAAGGCGCAACAATCATTGAACCGACTTCGGGAAATACAGGAATAGGACTTGCGGCTGTTGCAGCGGCAAAAGGATATAAAGCAATTTTTACTCTCCCCGAAACCATGAGCATGGAAAGAAGAAACCTGCTTCGTGCATACGGTGCGGAACTTGTACTCACTGACGGAAGCCTTGGCATGAAAGGTGCAATTGAAAAAGCCAATGAACTCAACCGACAAATTGAAGGCTCTGTAATTTTAGGTCAGTTTATCAATCCTGCAAATCCGGAGGCTCATAGAAATACAACCGGCCCTGAAATATGGAATCAGACAGACGGAAAAATTGATATTTTAGTTGCAGGCGTCGGTACAGGCGGAACGATTACCGGAACAGGTCAGTATCTTAAATCCCAAAATCCTGAAATAAAAATCGTTGCAGTTGAACCCGAATCAAGTCCGGTTCTCTCGGAAGGCAAATCAGGAGCTCATCAAATTCAAGGCATCGGTGCAGGATTCATTCCTGATATACTCAATACTGATATTTACGATGAAGTTATAAAGATTTCAAATGAAGCTGCTTTCGCAGAAGGAAAAAGATTTGCAGTTACAGAAGGTGCACTGGTCGGAATATCATCAGGTGCCGCACTTAAAGCTGCTCTTATTCTTGCCCAAAGACCTGAAAACAACGGAAAGACTATTGTTGTTATACTTCCTGATTCAGGTGACAGATATCTGTCAACACCATTGTTTTCAGATTGATTTACTGCCTAAATTGATAAATTCAGAATATATTATAAATTATACGGAGGTTATAATTATGACAGAAAATGAAATCAACAAAGCGATTTATGATAAATATATCACTCCAACAAACCGCAGAAAAAACACATATATCGGCATTGAAATTGAAATGCCTGTTGTAAATCTAAATAAACAAGCTGTTGATGAAAATATTGTCTTTGAGATGACATCAGCTTTCCGTAAAAAATTCGGATTTTCTGTTGTCAGCTATGATGATAACGGCATTGCCAATTCAATGGCTGATGAAAAAACAGGTGATGACTTGTCATTTGACTGCTCATATTCAAATCTTGAACTGTCACTTGGAAAAGGCAGAAGTCTTTTTGAGATAAAAGAACGCTTTGAAAAATACTATAATTTTATAAATGAAAAGCTTTCGGAAAACAATTATACTCTTACAGGAATGGGAATAAATCCATATTACAATATCAATCACAACAAACCTGTACCTAATGAACGTTACAGAATGCTTTACCACCATCTGCATACATATAAAAAATACGAAAGCTCAGACAGAAGTTTTCATTCTTTCCCTCAGTTCGGAACTTTTACAAGTGCATCTCAGGTTCAGCTTGATGTTGAAAAAGAAAATATTGCTGATATTATTAATATTTCGGGCAGGCTTGAACCATATAAAGCAATGCTGTTTTCAAATTCATATTTTCCTGAAACTCCTGAATTTCTCTGTGCAAGAAATATGCTCTGGGAGAAAAGTATGCAGGGCTATAATCCGCATAATATCGGAATGTTTGAGTATGAAATAAAGGATAATGATGACCTTGTTGAATATATCAAATCGACAAGCATTTACTGCACTATGCGCAATGGAAAATATATCAACTTCACTCCTGTTACCATTTATGAGTATCTTACATCTGATAAAATTCACGGAGAGTATTATGACGGCGAAAAATATACAGAAACGGATATAACCCCCGATATTTCAGATTTAGAATATCTGAGAACCTTTAAGTTTGAGGATTTGACATATCGTGGAACAATAGAATTCAGAAGCGTATGCTGTCAGCCTGTTAAAGATGTTATGACTGTTTCAGCATTTCATCTGGGATTTATAGAGAATATAGATAAATTCAGAGAATTGCTGTATAATGACAGAGTAATATATTCCCATGGATATACCCCTGCTGAATTGCAGAGAATGTACTCCATGAATGAAATTCCAAAGTTTGCCGATAAAAGTAAACTTTCAAATCAACTTATAAAAATTGTTCAGCTTGCTGAAGAAGGCCTTAAAAAAAGAGAAAAAGGAGAAGAAACCTTTATCATGCCTCTTTATGAAAGAGCTCGTCGGCTTACAAATCCTGCAAGAATTTTCCGTGACGGACTTGAAAACGGAATACCTGTTGAACATTTTATAAGTGAATATGCAAGAATATGAGGTGAAAAGTTTTGAACAAATTCAGCAAATATTTTTTTGAAGGCGGTTTCGGTCTTGAACGTGAAACATTAAGAACCGACAGCAAGGGCAGGCTTTCACAATCCCCGCATATGTTTGACAACCCACATATTGAACGTGATTTCTGTGAAAATCAGATTGAAATTATTACATCTGTAAATCATTCTGTCAAACAGGCTGTCAATGAACTTGAAAAGCTTGACCTTTATGTATCAGAAGCCTTGTCCGAACATGATGAATATTTATGGAAGTATTCCAATCCACCGCATATTGAAAGTGAAGCTGAAATACCCGTGGCAAATTATTCCGATGATAAAGTTTCAAAATATATATACCGCAAAAAACTGGAACAGAAATATGGCAAAAAAATCATGCTTTATTCAGGAATACATTTTAATTTTTCATTCTCTGAAAATTTTATAAAAGAAATTTATGATGGAAAATTAAGCTTTATCGCTTTTAAAAACAATCTCTATTTCCGCATTATGAAACAGTTGTGCCGATACAGCTGGCTGATTGTTCTGCTTACTTCCGCAAGTCCTGTTTATGATAAATCACTTATAACAGACGGCGGAAACGGAACAGATTTCTGCGGATACGGTTCAATGAGAAATTCAGAAATGGGCTACTGGAATAAATTCACTCCTTTACTGAATTATTCAGATTTAAAAAGTTTTTCAGAAAGTATTCAGGAATATGTGAATAAAGGAATACTGATTTCGCCTGCTGAATTATATCTTCCTGTACGGCTTAAAACCATATCAGGAAACAATAACGATTTATCTT
This sequence comes from uncultured Ruminococcus sp., assembly GCA_964426275.1. Taxonomy (GTDB): domain Bacteria; phylum Bacillota; class Clostridia; order Oscillospirales; family Ruminococcaceae; genus UBA5884. The sequence goes on from CAYRPZ010000020.1 coordinate 3,296, forward strand.
TATCAGATGAAATAAGCCACATAGAATTAAGAATGTTTGACCTTAACCCTCTTGCAAAGACAGGAATTTTTACTGACGACCTGAAATTCGCACATCTTTTCATACTTTATCTTCTCAGCTTCCCCGATTTTGAATTTACTCCGTCCTTACAGAAAACTGCGGTTAAAAATCATAAAACTGCTTCGGAGTATGATATTGAAAATATGATAATAAACGGATATCCTGCTGTAGAGGCATCTCTTGGAATTCTTGACGATATGAGTTATTTCTATAAGGATTTCAAAGAGGCATCTTATATTATAAGTATGCAGAAAGATAAAATCATATATAATAAACGTTACTGTGTCAGAATATATGAACAATATAAAAAAGGAGATGAAAATAATGTGCGAAATGTTTGGAACAAGTTTCAGCAGGGAAATAAATATAGGAGAATATCTGTCTGAATTTTTCAGCCACGGCATACATCACCCGCATGGCTGGGGAATACTTCGTGAACAATCAGGGATATATGAAATAATAAAAGAGCCTGTATGTGCCTGCAAAAGCATACTTGCCGATTCTGTTGTACAGAATACTTCACCTCAGAAGGTTTGCCTTGCCCATATCCGCCTTGCAACTGTCGGTGCAAAGGATCATAAAAACTGCCATCCTTTTCAGGGAAAGGATATGTCAGGAAGACAATGGACTCTTATACATAACGGCACAATTTATTCTGATAATACAATATATAAATACCGCAATACTCAGACAGGAAGCACAGACTCTGAACGAGTATTTTTATATCTGATTGATAAAATAAATGAAAAATGCCTGCATTCAGAAAACTATCTTAATGACAAGCAGAGATTTGAGGTTGTTGACCAGCTTGTACAGGATTTATCCAGAAGAAATAAACTCAATCTTATTATTTTTGACGGAGAAAATTTATATGTGCATAAAAATATGGAGGGTACACTTTATTTCAGACAGTCTCAGAATGGATTTATATTTTCCACTCAGCCTCTTGACAACAAATTATGGAATGAATTTCCTACAGCACAGCTTTTTGCATATAAAAACGGGCATGAACTTTTCTCAGGAACAGCACATGGAAAAGTATTTGCCCATACCCTGCAATATATAACAGCTATGGACGCTATGAATATTTAATCGAACAAGAAATCCCTGCCTCTATAGGCGTTGGCAGTATGTCACATTCTGTCAGCAAGCTGTTCGGCAAGCCCAAGAACTTTACCTGAATTTTCCGGCATATCGGACATATATGTTATCAGCAGATTCTTTTTCGGATAAATAAGGCATTTCTGTCCCCATTTTCCGCTTATGCTGAAACTATCAGATTTTGTCCATATAAAATATCCGTATCCCCCGTCACTGTTTAATATATGAGTTTTTACTGAAATATCAATCCAGTTTTCCGGAATAATCTGAATGCCATTATATTTTCCTTTTTCAAGATAAAGCCGACCTATGCGGTTTAATTCATCTACTGAAAGATGCATTCCCGTTGCACCATAGAATCTTCCCTGCGGGTCAGTCTGAAACGGAGGATTTTCAATGCCAAGGGGAATAAGTATATTCTCTGAAATAAAATCCATAAGAGGCTGACCGACTGCATTTTCACAGGCAATTCCTGCAAGATATGCACTGATATTTGAATATGAAAATTCAGGTTCAGCTGAAAAATCAACATCACATTCAAGTGCTGATTTAAGCCAGTCATCGCCATATGGTCTGAATGGAAATCCTTTTACTGACATTGTAAGAAATCTTTCAACCGATATCTTTCTGAAAGAATCTTTATTCTGTTCCGGCATCACACTGATATATTTGTCATCAAGATAATATGCCAGCGGTTTATAGATATCAAGCATTTTATTTTCTGATATAATCCCCATCACTGCCGATGTCAAAGTTTTTGTGGCAGAATATATGGGATACCTTATATCTTCATGGAACATATGGCTAAACAATATTTTTCCGTCTTTATAAACTATAAAGCCATGAACATTAAAATCAGACGATACTATTTCAGATATAAATTCATCAAACAAATTAAAACTCCCCTTTTTTAATATTACTTTTTTCAGTATAATTAAAATCTGCCAATTTGTCAACTCATCTTACTGCAATTATAAAAAGTTCCTGTGCAAGATGAATATAAGCCCTTTGTCATTCATAAATATTATAAAATGATAAAGGGGCGATGCACATATGAGAAAACAGGAAAAAAATGATGAAAAAAGGAATTCAGTCAACAGGACTGTAAGTGTAATACTGGGACTTTCGCTGTGCTGCGGTGCATTGATATATGGTGCAAAAAAGGTTGAAACTGCCTATCCCACAGCAGTATTCGTGAAAAACCAAAATCCTGTAATAGTTATTGACGCAGGACACGGCGGAATAGATGGCGGCTGTACAGATGCAGACGGTGTTCCTGAAAAGGGAATTAATCTTAATATACTCCTTGCTCTGCGAGATATGCTTACAGCCTCAGGATATACTGTTGAAGTAACAAGAGATACTGACACATCAATACATGACAAAGGAATTGAAGGAATATCAAGCCAGAAAAGTTCCGATATGGATAACAGACTCGCACTCTTTAACAAATATGACAATGCGGTCTGCATATCAATACATCAGAACCAGTTTACAGACAGCAAATATAACGGAGCTCAGATGTTTTATTCCCTTACAAATCCAAAGAGCGAAAAACTTGCGGGAATTTTACAGAGCAATTTTAAAAAATTCATACAGCCTGACAATGACAGAGAAATAAAACAGTGCGGTCAGGAATTATTTCTATGCTATTTTTCAGAAAATCCTACTGTAATGGTTGAATGTGGATTTCTTTCAAATGAAGAAGAAGCCGAAAAGTTAAAAACAGAGGAATATCAGCATCAGGTGGCATTTACAATTTATGCATCACTTATGGAATATTTAAGTCAGAAATAAAAGCATAAGGCGGATATTTTCATATCTTGAAAATATCCGCCTTTTAATTATTAGTCAGAATTTATCTGATTACGGCATATCTTTCTTAAAAATTTCTCTGTGACAAGATTGAGCCTTTCAAAATCAATTGAATTTACATAATAAGTTTCAAGCTTATTATGTATATCAAGTGCTGTATCAATTGTTACAGCAGTTTCTTTTATAAGTTCAGATGAAACCTTTTTATTGAAGCTGATTCTGTTTTTAAATTCCGAAAGCATTTCCTTATCATAAAATCTTGCAAAATTTATTTGATTTTCAACCGAAAGTTCAAGCGAATTTATAAAATTGTCAGTCAGAAATGCAGTTTTAATTTCAGGTATCAGAATATGCTCAAATGTAAAGTCATTTATCAGCATAAATCTGCTTGCAACAATATCGTATCCCTTTGAAACTGCATAGTCGCATACTGCTCTGAGAAGATAATTTCCGCCTGCAAAATAATTATCCTTTACTGCAAATACTGTATAATCGTCATCAATATTATGTGTTATATATCCGTCAGATGTGATTGCCGAAAGCTGTTTATATTCTATATTACCGCTTCCCTTTTCAGAATTTTTCGGAAATAATTTTCTGCACATTCTCTCCTTGTATCCTGATAATTTATCTGTTTTAAGACACTGTTCTGCTATTGCGGAAATATCATTGTTAATCTGTGAAATTGCCTTTGCATATCTTGCAGCTTTTTTATGATATGATTTATTTTCGTCAGAAAGATATCTGATTACCTCTGAACTTTTTTGTATGCTCTTTTTATCCCAGAAATCACCTAAATTTATAATTTCCTGAGATATGGCAGGATATACAGGGTCAAATACATGAGGAGATGTTCCGTCAACTACTATAAGCTTTTTATCATTTATCACGACCGCATCAAGCGAACGCATATCAGAAGAACAGAAATATTTTTCAATATCATATTCTGAAAAATATTCAGCAGTTTTTTTCATAAGTGTTGATTTTCCTGTACCGGGACCGCCTTTCAGAATATAAGTATAATATCCGTCTTTCTGAATGGTTTTTCCGAAATCTGAATAAAATCCTTCAGCTGAAACACAGCCAAGAAAGTAATTCTTCTGTTTGCTCATAATTATGTCAGCTCCCTGAATCAATCAATTTTTTATAATATAATATGCTTTATACAGTTTTTCTGATACAGAAAATTCAGTAAATTACATAATATTTTTATCTATTATCATCATCGGACGCTGATTTTTTTCACATACAAAGCTGTTTTTTTCATAAAATCCTGCTTTATCCCTATCGCATACCAGCACTTTCCTGTAGTAACTTTTATATCTTTTCAGCATCATTGAAACAATCGTCCTGCCTATATGATTTCCCCTGTAATCCTCATTTATAAGCAGATAGGGAAAAAATACATTCATATCCCCGTCCGATACTGCTGTCATAATTCCGATAAGGTTCTTGTCGTCCCATGCGGATATAACTGTTTCGGAATGCGATACCGCATTGAAAAGCTTTTCAGGATAATCAGCCGATTCCCAGTCAGCCGATTTAAAAAGATTCACAATATCACTTTTTGAAAAAATTTTTTCATTAGTAAAGAATATCATAATAACAATACTCCCTTTTCATATAATAAATTTAAGCTTTTGAAATTATAATTTCCATTCATTTATAATATATGCTATATTTATAAATTTGTACTGATTTAAAGACATAAAAAAACCATATCCGTAAATGGATATGGTTTTTATAAGCCGTTATACAGAATAGCCCTGAAATCTTACATTGACGACTTTTCAATATGGTTAATACCGTGTAAATTCAGGGAAATTTCCGTCTGACCATAAAAAAGAATATCAATTATTCTTCATCTTCCGATACTGTTTCTTCCTCCTCATCATAATTGTCAACCCTGTTAAGCTGTTTTTTAGGAATTCTTTTAAGAGGCGAGTAAATGTACTTTGAACATTTGCTGTCAACAGGTGTAACTCCGACTTTTTCACAGAGAACATTCATTCCGTCTTTTGCTCTTTTGCCGAACTGACAGTATTCGCATCTTGCTTCAATATCGTTTCCAAAAAATTTTCCATTGTTTTTTTCAAAGATACTTCCAATTTTCATATATAAAATCCTCCTTTTTTATTCAAAAAGCATATTTATGTTAATCTGATTTTTATTATATCATATCTGCACAGCTTTGTCCAGTGGGAAAAAAAGATATTGTAAAAAAACAGCCTCTCTTTAAAAAGAGAGGCAGAACTCAGAAAATATTTTTGTCAAATACAAGTATCATATATCCTTCAACTGAAGCTTCAGTATGCTGTTCATCAAGCAGAGGATTGGCATTATTTTTCAGACATTCATATTCATACTGACTGAGAAGCATATAATAATTTTCCTGTTCAGGCTGGTCTTCATACCAGCTTTTTCTTGACTGATAATATTTTGTCTTGTATTCTCCGTCATCTGTTACTTCAATGTTACGAGCTTTTGTTTTTGAATCGGATATTACAGTTATTGAATTTGCATTCCAGAATGTTGCATAGCCATAAGTAAGATTATTTTCAACAAGATAGTCAGCAACCACATAAAGACCTGTATCCTGATTATAATCCTTCGGCATTTTACCTATATCATTTATAGTCCAGAAAGATATTACAAGCAGCGGAAGCATTGTCAGAACTCCAATACGCTTTTTATCGGTATTATTCCAAATCCACTGTGCCAGAATTGTCATCATGATTACTGAAGTACATAAAATCGGACTTAATCTCCAGTTCGCACCGCTTAACATTCCGCATACAAATCCAATCATTATAAAGAATGTCATAATCCAGTGGAATATAATAAATATTCTTATCTGACGGTTTTTAATTTTCGGATAAAGAAATGTGGTTATAAAAGGAACTGCAATAAGAATTGCTGTCATCATAATTCTTAAAACTGCATTTATTCCGTCAACACTCATAATTGGAATGCGGTCTGTATTCGGAAGTCCGATAAGTGTTGCAAAAAACGGGAAAATTTTCATGAAATTCGTCCCCCAGTCATCTGTAACTGTGAGATTTGAATTTGCAGAAGCATATCCGGCTTTTATATCGCCTATAATTACATTTCCGAGAAGATATCCTGCAACTGTTCCCATTACAACTATTGCAAGTATCATAATGTTTGCATAAAGTTCCTTTTTGGATTTATATTTTTCAAAGCTGAAAAATCTTTCACCAATTATTGCACCCATTGCAGGAATAAGGAAAAGTGTAAGTATTTCAAGCTGGTTTGCACCTGCAAGCACACACCATATAAACAGCAGAATACCTGTTATTATAAATTTTTTCTTTCTGCCGGACTTATTGTCATCTATTATATTTATAAGCCTGAAAATAAGTGCCAGTCCTACAAATGCATAAAGCATACCAAGACTGTAGTAGATTACATGTCCCCAAAAAATCTCTCTTAGTTTCTTACTGCATGAAAGCATCAGCATTGTCACCGAAAGAGTCAGCATCGACCATGATGTTGGAATTTTCATCATTTTCAGCATAGCGAAAAGCGAAACCATGAAGATAATGAAAAATATATACATTCCCAGAATCTGAGTTTTCATAGTTACTCCGAAAACGGCAATAAGCGGAACCATTATCCACTGACCTCCAAAAGCAAGCAGACAGGCATATTCAAAATCCTCATTGAATATTTTTCCTGAATCATATGTTGCTTCTGCCCACATCAGTGTATCAGTACAGTCTGCATGAAATTCTCCTCTGGACGGGAAAATTATATAATACCCCACAAATAAAAATGATACTATCAGAAATAGAAATGATATATTTCCGAATGTCAGGAATTTCTTGACGTTTCCTGCAATTTTCAGCATATTCTCAAACACTGAACTGCTTTTTTTGTTAACATCAGCTTCTGCATTGACTTCACTGCTGATTTCATTTTTTTCAGGCTGACTGTCCTGTATTGTTTCAGACTCCGGTGTCTGATTTTCGTTTGTTTTCATCACATTATCCCTTCATTGATAAATTTTTTCTGAATATATTTCTGACCTTATAAGTATAACTATTTCACATTTTATCATATCGCAACAAAAATGTCAATGATAATAATTTTCTCCCTTCTATAATATTAACTATGCAAATTATCAAAGTGTTGCATGAAATGTAAAAAATTTTTTCCCAAAAAATGCAGTATGAAAATTTCCATACTGCATTTAAAAATTATGGATTATCAGTATCTTGCTGAGGCGAGCATAAGTTTTATACGGTTTTCCTGATTTACTCTTGTAGCACCGGGGTCATAGTCAATCGGCACTATATTTGCCTGAGGTTTTATCTGCTTTATTTTACGCACCATGCCCTTTGCAACTATATGATTAGGCAAACAGCCGAACGGCTGACAGCATACTATATTTTCATATCCGTTTTCAATAAGTTCCATCATTTCAGCAACAAGCATCCAGCCTTCACCCATCTTGTTTCCATATCCGATTATACCATCAACAAGCGATTTTACATGAGAATACTTTGAAGGCTTAACAAACTGACTGTATCCTTCAAATGCACTGTCAATAATATCCTCAAGTCCTCCGAGATATTTCATAAGAATTTTAACAACGCTTTTTTTCAGCTGACTTCCTCCGTAAAGGTTAATATCCTCCTGACGATTGTCCACCTTAAACATAAGAAAAGGCATAAGTCCCGGAACCATAACTTCACAGCCCTGTTCAAAAAGAAGCTGTTCAAGATTGTTATTGGCAAGCTTTGAAAATTTTGCATATATTTCTCCGACTATTCCGACCTTTATTTTTTTAACTGACTTATCGGTTTTAATTTTTGAGAAATCATTTATTATGCCGGCAATATTTTCTGAAAGTTCTGATTTTGAATAACCTTTGTCGGATTTAAAAAGACTTTCAAGTCTGTCAGCCCATTTTCCGACAATTCTTTCTGTTTCGCCCTTTACTATTTCATATGGAGCAACCTGATTTTTAAGTGTCATTATAACATCTCCATAGCACAGCACTGCCATTGCATCACGGAGCATAGGAAGTGTAAGACTGAAACCGCTGTTTTTTTCAAGTCCCGACAAATTAAGTGATATGACCGGAATATATTGAAATCCTGCTTTTTCAAGTGCCTTTCTGAGAAGATGTATATAATTTGAGGCACGACAGCCCCCTCCTGTCTGCGGAACCATAAGAGCAACTTTATTAAGGTCATACTTTCCGCTTTGAAGTGCGTCCATCATCTGACCTATTACAAGAAGTGCCGGATAACACGTATCGTTATGTACATACTGAAGTCCCTTGTTTACAACTTCCTGTCCCTCATTCTGAAGAAGTTCAACTTTATATCCTCTTTTTCTGAAAACAGGCATAAGCAATGTAAAATGAACATTCAACATATTAGGAATAAGAATTGTATGTGTACTCCTCATTTCCTTTGTAAATTCAACTTTCATATATCAATCCCTCTTAAAAACCTGATTTTATTCACATTCTACTTTAACGCATATTTTATATTATACCTTTAAAGTGCAGTTTTGTCAATGATATTGATTTAATAAATCATCATAATATTTCTCTTCAAATTTATCATAAGCAACAAATTTCGTATGTATTATAATAAATCAAATTTAGTGTTGAAAAATATATGCTTATATGTTAAAATAGATATATTGAATAATTATAAGGACTGATATTTAAATGCTTGATTTTATAACTGAAAAGATTTCCTGCTGGGATATCCTTAAAAATGATAAAAGACCAATATTCATATACGGTATGGGTGATGGTGCTTTAAAAATTATGAATATTTTTGAAAAATACGGTATATCCGTATCAGGATTTTTTGCAAGTGATGAATTTGTAAGGGGACATTATTTCTGCGGTCATTTGGTTCATAAGCTTTCAGATATCGAAAATTCCATTGACGATTTTATAATTGTTCTTGCATTTGCAGCGGGATATCAGTCATTATATGACAGAATAAAGAACATCGCACAGCATCATACCCTTTTTGCTCCTGACGTTCCGGTTGCCGGAAACGGACTTTTCACATATGATTACTGTCTTGAACATTCAGATGAAATCCGGAAAGTTTATGATATGCTTGCTGATGAAGATTCAAGAAAAACTTTTTCTGATGTCATAAATTTCAAAATAAGCGGAAAAATTGATTATCTTGATAGATGCACTTCTGCGAAATCAGATATATATCAGAATATAATAAAACCAACAGGAAATGAAATTTATATCGACCTCGGAGCTTATAACGGCGATACAATACAGGAATTTATTGATTTTGCAGGAGATTATAAACAGATAATCGCCGTTGAACCCGACGGAAAAAATTTCAAAAAGCTGATTAAAAATACTCAGCATCTTGAAAATTTTCAGGCTTTTAATGCAGTTGTCTGGAATAGCAACGGTTCTGTCGGATTTAACTCAAAGCATGGCAGACAGTCATCTGTGAGCAATGATGGCGATAAGACTCAAGCCGTATGTGTAGACGGTATTTTAAATAATAACAGAGCCACTATCATTAAAATGGATATTGAAGGTGCCGAATATGAAGCCATTAAAGGTGCAAAGCAGACAATTGAGAATTTCTCCCCTTCACTTATGATATCACTTTACCACAGAAACGAAGATTTGTTTAAACTTCCGCTGCTTATCAAATCTATAAATCCTGATTATAAATTCTTTATAAGACATCAGCTCTATATTCCGGCATGGGAAACAAATCTTTACTGCATACCATAAAATATGACTTTGTTTTAATAGATTTATGCAAAAAACATTAATTATATCTCTTTATTTTGGCTATATGAAGAAATTTTGCAGGATTTTATAAAAACACTTGCAAAAATTATAATTCTGTAATATTATATATTATAGGATAATTATTTTTATATCGGAGGACTTTTTATGAAACTTAATGAAATGAGTAGCGTTCAGCTTGCAGAATTTAAAAATGCGGTTGAAAAGGAATATAATGACTTCAAGGCTCTCGGTCTTAAACTTGATATGTCAAGAGGCAAGCCTGCTCCTGCACAGCTTGACCTTACAATGCCTATGTTTGATATTCTTTCATCTTCATCAGAAATCACTGCTGAAAACAATCTTGACTGCCGTAATTACGGCTGTGTTGACGGTATTCCTGAAGCTAAAAAGCTTATGGCTGATATGATTGGGGTACAGCCCGAAGAAACAATTGTTTATGGAAATGCAAGCCTTACCGCTATGTACGATACCATATCAAGAGCATTCACTCATGGAATTAACGGAGCAACTCCTTGGAGCAAACTTGATAAGGTCAAATTCCTCTGCCCTGTTCCCGGATATGACAGACATTTCAGAATATGTGAATTTTTCGGTATTGAAATGATAAATATTACGATGACTGCCGATGGTCCTGATATGGATATGATTGAAGAATATGTAAATAATGACTCTGCTGTAAAAGGTATCTGGTGTGTTCCACAGTATTCAAACCCGCAGGGTATCTGTTACAGTGATAAAACTGTAAAACGCTTTGCAAATCTCTCTCCGAAATCTGAAGATTTCAGAATTTTCTGGGATAATGCATACTGTATCCACCATCTTACTGAAAATCCCGTACAGGTTCTCAATATCCTTGAAGAATGCAAAAAAACAGGCAGGGAAGATATGCCCATTATCTTTGCCTCAACTTCAAAAGTTTCATTCTCAGGTGCAGGAATTTCAGTTATGGCTTCAAGCGTCAGAAATATTGAAAACATAAAAAAACAGCTCTCTGTTGCAACTATCGGTTTCGATAAAATCAACCAGTTAAGACATGTTAAATTTTTCAAGGATATCAATGGTATGAAAGAACATATGAAAAAGCATCGTGATATCATGCTCCCGAAGTTCAATGCAGTTCTTGACGCTCTTGACAAGGAAATTGCTCCTCTCGGCATTGGTGAATGGCATAAACCCGAAGGCGGCTACTTTATTTCATTTGATTCAATGGAAAACTGTGCAAAGCGTATCGTTCAGCTCTGTAAGGAAGCCGGTGTTGTGCTTACATCAGCAGGTGCTACTTTCCCTTACGGCAAAGACCCTAAGGACAGCAATATCAGAATTGCACCAACTTATCCGACTGTTGAGGAACTCAAAAAAGCTGTTGAACTTTTCTGTATATGTGTAAAGCTTGCATCAGCTGAAAAAATGCTTGCTGAATAATAAACGAAACTTTAAAAAATAAAAATCCGTTCAGATTTTGACTTCTGAACGGATTTATTTTTATATATCATTTTCATCAAAGAACTCATAATAATTATGTTCTTCTTCCTCATTATCAAGCGCAGAGCTGACAATCTTTGCATAAAGACCGGCGGGATTTCTCATAATCCTCTCGCCAAGAAAATGAGCCTGTGTCAAATCAGGTGCGAATATCTTCATGTCAAGCAGGTCATCACCTATATCAAGGCATCTGAAATGCACATGATATCCTTTTTCAAGCGGTATATATTCAATCTTTACTTCATTCTCAATCTTTATTTTTGCAAGATATTTCATAGCAGTTCTTATAATTTTTTCTCTCATTGATTTAGGAACATATGTACGAAAGTTTTTAGCATATACAATTCCTTTATCAGTATTGATGTAACATTCACGCCCGCCGTCATTTTTTTCAATCGTTATAGTTTCATTTTTCAGAAGTGATTCAATAGCATCATTATAGCAAAAGTAATTGATTATTCCTGAACCAACTGCTATATCATAAAGCTGCTGTGCTTCAATAAGCTTTTCAATTTTATAAAGCAGATAGCATATAAGGAGCTTTGCGGAATCAGTATCTTTCACTTCAAATGATGCCATTTCTGAAAGTTTTGATGTATTTTCATTATCCATAAGCTTTAGAAATTAGGATAGTCTATCATATGTGAAAGCAATGCTATATTTACAGCTGATTCCACACATGGAACGGCTCTCGGAATTATACACGGGTCATGTCTGCCCTTTATCACAATTGTATCATTTTCCATTGAACTGTAATTAATGGTTGCCTGTGGCTGTGATATTGAAGGAGTAGGCTTTATAGCAACTTTAAGTGTTATCGGCATACCTGATGAAATACCGCCAAGTATTCCTCCATGATTATTTGTTTTTGTCATGACATGACCATGGGCATCGACATAAAATTCATCATTATTCTGACTTCCGGTCATTTTTGCACAGTCAAAGCCTGCACCAAATTCAAGTGCCTTTACAGCAGGTATTCCGAATATAAGCTGGGCAATGCTGTTTTCCAGTCCATCAAATATAGGAGAACCGATACCGGCAGGAACATTCACTGAAGCACATTCAATTGTTCCTCCTACAGAATCAAGACATTCTCTTGCTTTTTCAATATCCTTAACCATAAGCTCGCCTTTTTTATCACTGATTACAGGAAAATATTTTTCTCTTACTTTCAGAATATCTTCCTTTGAAACTGTAACTCTGTTAAAAGCCGTATCTTTTATATTATGAATTGAAGCTATATGTGCACCTGTATAAATTCCTCTGCGTTCAAGAATCTGACCGCATACTGCACCTGCAAAGCATAGCGGTGCAGTAAGTCTGCCGGAAAAATGACCTCCGCCTCTCACATCATTAAATCCCTTGTATCTCAAAGCACCTGTATAGTCAGCATGTCCGGGACGTGCAAGCTTTGATACATTGGCATAGTCATTTGAACGTGTGTCGGTATTCTGAATAAATGCACAAAGCGGTGTGCCCGTAGTCTTGTTATTCACAAGTCCTGACATTATCTGGGGAAGATCCTTTTCATTTCTGGGAGTTGATGTTTTATCCTTTTTAGGAGCACGTCTTTTCAGAAATGCTGCAATCTGTTCAAGGTCAATATATTCTCCGGGCGGAAGATTATCCATTACGACGCCTATTGCTGCACCATGTGACTCTCCGAAAATTGATATGGAAATTCTGTTATTCCACATTGATGACATTAGCTTTACCTCCAATATTGTTATAATCAGTGAAAAAGTCGGGATATGATTTTTCAACTGCATCAGCGTTAAGAATTACAACATCGCCTTTTGCTCTTGTTGCAATAACAGATGCTGACATAACAATTCTGTGGTCGCCGAAACTGTCAACAGTACCTCCTATAAAGCATTCAATTGGATTAATAAGCATTGAATCATTATATGGAATTACATTTCCGCCAAGAGCATTAATCATATCAGCAGTTGAAATAATTCTGTCACTTTCCTTTATTTTAAGCCTTTCTATTCCTGTAATTCTGACTTGCCTTTTGCTGAGTGATGCAAGAACTGCAAGCACCGGAACAAGGTCAGGAATATTTTCAGCATCAATGCAGTAAACCGACTTGTCATTTTCTTTTTTATTATAGCATAATTCTGATATAATTTCAACAATTTTTTTATCGCCCTGAATACTTTCCTCATCAAGATTATTTATTTTCACATTATTTCCTATTGCATTGGCTACAAAAAAGAATGATGCCTGAGAATAATCGCCTTCAATACGGCTGTTGCACGGCTTATAAATCTGGTTTCCCTTTATAAAATATCCGTTTTTGGTTTCAGAAATTTCAATTCCGAATTTTTCAAGGCATTTTACTGTCATATCAGCATATGGTTTTGACTGGAGAGGAGATGTCATAATAATTTCTGAACTGCCGTCTGCAAGAGGGAGTGAAAACAGCATACCTGTTATAAACTGGGAAGATATATCTCCCTCAAGATGATATATTCCACTCTCAAGTTTTCCGCTGAATGCAAATGGCATTGTATTATTATAGTCAAATGAAATTCCCTTACAGGATAATTCTCTTATATATGGAGTTATCGGACGCTGAGGAAGTCTGCCCTGTCCGAGAAATTCAGAATTTATTCCAAGAACAGCTGCAACAGGTATTAAAAATCTTAAAGTTGAACCGCTTTCACAGCAGTCAACCACTGCATTCTGAGATGGCTCAGAGCCTATACCCCTGACGGTTATTTCATCACCATTGACTGTATATTCAGCCCCCATTGAACGCATTGCAGATATTGTTGCCCAGATATCCTTTGAAAAGCTGACACCGCTTATAACTGATATTCCGTCAGCGAGTCCGGCACATATAAGCATACGGTGAGTAATACTTTTTGATGACGGCACTGATACTTCACCATTGAGCAGTGCAGGATTTATTCTTATATCCATTCAGTTACACCCCCATATATTTCATAAATTCATCAATTGAAAGCTTTACAATATGGCATACGCCTATTTCATCGCATATGATTATATTTGTATGTGTACTTTCACGCTTTTTATCATTGAGGCACAGGGGTGCAAGCTGTTTCATATCGGCTTCCACACAGTACGGGAGATTATATGCCTTTATACATTCAGTCAGTTTTTCAAGCATTTCATTGCTTCCAACACCATTTTTAACTGCTCTTTCCGTAATAAGTATCATACCAACTGCAACCGCACTTCCATGAGTATATTTTTCATAATTATAAAAACTTTCTATTGCATGACCGACAGTATGTCCGAAATTGAGAATCATTCTTTCTCCTCTGTCGAACTCATCATTTTCGACCACATCACGCTTTATTGATACACATCGGAATATAATTTCCTCCACTGCTTCCTTTACATTTTCAAGATTATGTGAAGCAATAAGGTCAAAAAGGCTTTTTTCTCTTATCATACCGTATTTTATAGCCTCTGCCATTCCGTCTGAAAGGGTTTCAGGCTTAAGAGTATCGAGTGTATCAGGGTCACAGATTACACATTCAGGCTGTTTGAATACTCCCACAAGGTTTTTTCCGCAGGGCAGGTCTATTGCAGTTTTTCCTCCGACAGAGCTGTCAATCTGTGCAAGGAGTGTTGTAGGAATCTGAATATATGGAAGTCCACGCATGAATGTTCCTGATGCATAGCCTGCCATATCGCCTGTTACTCCTCCTCCGAGTGCTATTATACAGTCCGAACGGGTGATATTATTATCACATAAAAACATATAAATTTGATTGAGTGTTTCAGAGCATTTAGATGCCTCACCATTTTTAAATACAAATTTAACTGCTTCAAGTCCGTATTCTTTCATTGAATTTATAACTGTATCGCTGTAAAGTTTATCAACGATATCATCTGTTATGACTGCAAATCTTTTTGATTTAACACTTTGGCATATATATTTTCCGCAGTCTGAAATTATTCCTCTTTCAATCCATATATTATATTTTTTACTTGCATTAACTGTAACAGTTTTCATTTTCAAATCATTCCTCCTGAATAAAAAACGTTCTGCTTTTGTATATGAAAAGCAGAACGGGATTTATTATTTACTGTCTGTCAGAAACTCCATACACTTGACATCAATGACAAAAATATTTATTATAGTATATCATGTAATAATAATAAAGTCAAGTATCTGACAGAGAATTAATCTTAAAAGTATTTGTTTATAAGCTCCTGTTTTATATCCCATAAAGGTTTTGAAAGGTCAACATAATATTCCTGAGGATTTTCAAAACGCTTTACTTCGTCCCATATTTTATCGGTCTGATTTTTGCAGTATGATTTAATATCTTCAATTGAAGGGCTTTTATAGATACATTTTCCGTTTTTAAATATCGGAATCAGTATTTTTTCTGCTTTAAAATCAGTGAGAGTTTTCTTTTTATAAGGATGTTCGGGGTGAAAAATTGTATAAGGCTTTGTATCATCGATAACTTCATCTTCAAGTGTAATTACATCTGCAACTGCCATACCTGCGGTTCTGTCATACAATCTCCACAGGGATTTATTTGCAGGATTTGTAATTTTTGAAGCATTATCCGAAAGTTTTATCCGTGGAATAACCTTTCCGTCCTGAACTACTGCCGCAAGCTTATATACTCCTCCGAATACTGGTTCGGACTTTGAAGTTACAAGCCTTTCGCCTACTCCGAAGCTGTCGATTTCTGCACCCTGACTGATTACATCTCTTATAATATACTCATCAAGGGAATTTGATATAATAATTTTGCAGTTCGGAAATCCTGCATCATCAAGCATTTTTCTTGCTTTTTTAGTTAGATATGTTATATCTCCGCTGTCAATTCTTATTCCTATATTATTATATCCTTTTTCTTTAAGTTCGGAGAATACCTTTATGGCATTTGGTATACCTGATTTTAATGTATTATAAGTATCGGCAAGGAGCACACAGTTATCAGGATAAATTTTCGCATATGCTCTGAATGCTTCAAGTTCGCTGTCAAAAAGCTGTACCCAGCTGTGAGCCATCGTACCGAGTGCAGGAACGGAAAATTCCCTGTCAGCGATTGCACAGGCTGTTCCTGCACAGCCTCCTATATATGCAGCTCTTGCACCATATACAGCACCGTCATATCCCTGAGCACGTCTTGAACCGAATTCCATAACAGGTCTGCCGTCAGCTGCCCTTACAATACGGCTTGCCTTTGTGGCAATAAGGCTCTGATGATTTATAGAAAGCAGTATCATAGTTTCAATGAACTGTGCCTGAATTGCAGGGCCTTTTACGGTTATAATCGGTTCATGCGGAAATATAGGCGTTCCCTCAGGCACTGCCCATACATCACAGGAAAACTCAAAATTTTTAAGATACTCAAGAAATTCCTCACTGAAAATTTCTTTTTTTCTCAGATAAGTTATATCATCATCTGAAAATTCAAGATTATTTATATAGTCAATGACCTGTTCAAGACCTGCGGATATAGCATACCCTCCGTTATCAGGCACTTTACGGAAAAACATATCAAAATAAACAGTTTCATTGCCTTTTCCGTTAAGAAGAAATCCGTTTGCCATTGTCATCTCATAGAAATCAACAAGCATAGTAAGATTTCTGTTATCCATATGCCGCAACACTCCTTTCACTTAATTTTATTAATAAGTATAATACGATGTGAAATATTCCGATAATCAAATAAAGCAAAGCAGATACTAAATTCTGTATCAAAGAACTCACCGTATCAGTTATATTCTGCTGAATTTACAATTTTTATACCTGATGTTCCCATAATTTCAAGGGCAAATATATTCATAAGGTCGCCATTGTGAGTTGAATTGTCATCATAAGTTTCCACTGCATCTATAGGCACTATAATTTCAACAGGTTCATTATTCTGGTCAAAGTATGCTTTAAGAGTAAGACAGAAGTTCATAACACATATATCGGTACAGTCACCGCATACTACAAATGTTTTTATATTGCTGTTTTCGGCAAGGAATTTCTGAAAATCGGGTGCAAAAAATCCGTTTACTGAATTTTTCTTTATAAGCGTATATCCGCCTATATTTTTTATTTCATCAATAATTTCACATTCTGAAGTATTTTCAAGACAGTGAACAGGGAAACTATGCAATTCAGATGATTTATCACTGTGACAGTCGGCAAAAGCTATAACAGGCATTGAATTTTCCTTAAATGCCTCAAGCATATTTATTACAGGAGGAACAATATCCTCAAGCCTTTCACTTTTCATATTTCCCTCACGGATAAATCCGTTTACAGCGTCTATTATGACAAGTGCAGTGCTGGTTTTATCAAGTTCATTTATTTTAACAGGTTCAAGTCCTGAAAGATGTTCTATCATTTCAAGAACATTATTATCGATTCTTTTAAAAAATTCAGCTTTTCCGCTTTCTTTTTCCTCAGCTCTGATTTCAGTTTCTATATCAGGCATAATTAAATCCCCCTTTTTTTTAATAAAAAAGGCGGAATCCACCGCCTTTCATTTATAATTCAATTATATATCCTGTCACTCAAAATGTCAATAAAAAATATAATTTTTTAATAAAAATCAATTTTTATATAAGTTACAGTTCAATTTTAACAATTTCGCCTTCAAGATTTCTGCCTGCACCGATTGCATTTGATTCATCGGTATCAATATGCATTGCCTTTGCAAACTTTTCTGAAACTCTTACAACTACATCGCCAAGAATTGCTTTTCTTCCGTCAGTATCAACCTTTACCCATACGATATCCTTATCATTTACACCGAGTTCTTCAGCATCGGCAGGTGTAAGGTGAATATGACGCTTTGCAACGATTACACCCTCTGAAAGTTCAATTTCACCGCATGGACCTACTACTTTGCAAGCACCTGAACCGGCAGTATCGCCTGATTCTCTTATTGGTGCGGCAATGCCTGCTGAACGTGCATCTGTTGCAGAGAGTTCAACCTGAGTAACCGGACGTACAGGACCAAGGATTGAAACATTCGGGATTTCCTTTTTAGAGCCTACAATTGTAACTCGTTCTTCGCAGGCAAACTGTCCCGGCTGTGAAAGGTCTTTTTTGTGTGTAAGTGAAGCACCTTTTCCGAAAAGTGTTTCGAGGTCTTTCTGTGTGACATGGATATGTCTTGCAGAAGTTTCAACAATAAATTTCTTTGACATAATAAAATTCCTCCTTAAAAATTAATATTCTTTATAAATAATTGTACTACTTTTTCAT
>CAYRPZ010000021.1:0-21051 GCA_964426275.1 uncultured Ruminococcus sp.
GCAATCCGGTTCAACCTTTTTGCATACCTTTACAATCTGCTTCATAATCTCATCAAATCTTGTGTCATCTGCCGTTACAGTAAGCTTCTGAGCCATAAAGCTTACATTTGCATCTTCAACACCATCAATTTTTTTGATTGCATCTTCCATTTTCTGAGCACAGTTTGCACAATCCAAATCCACCATTTTAAATACTTTTTTCATAATAAATAACCTCCAAAAAATTTTTATTCAAGGATATGTTCCATACCCTGATTGATAATTTTATAAACATGGCTATCAGCCAGTGAATAAAATACGACTTTGCCTTCTTTGCGGAATTTTACCAGTTTATTTATTTTAAGCACCCTCAGCTGATGTGAAACAGCTGTCTGGGTAAGTCCTAAAATTCGGGCAATATCTCCAACACAGAGTTCAGATTCAAAAAGAACATAGAGAATTTTTATTCTTGTTGAATCACCAAAAACCTTAAAAAGTTCAGCTAAATCATAAAGTATCTCATCTTTAGGTATATCAAGCTTTACTTTATTAACAACATCATCATGTACGCAGCACTGATTATCTGCTTCACTAATCACAAATTCACCTCCTCACATATTCTCATATGAATATCTGTTCATATATTAACATATATATTTATATTTGTCAAGTGTTTTCATAAAAAAATGCAGAAATTATTAAAAAATAACTTCCGCATTAAAAATATATGCAATACACTAATAATTATCTGAATTTAACTGCTGTACCATATGCAATTACTTCAGCCGCACCCTGCATAATTGATGATGAAGCATATCTCACATTTACAACTGCATCTGCTCCCATTTGTTCAGCCTCTTCTGCCATACGCTTTGTAGCCAATGCTCTTGCATCATTCATCATATCATTATATGCTTTGAGTTCTCCGCCTACAAGTGTTTTAAAGCTCTGTGTCAAATCATGACCAACATTTTTAGTCTGAATTGTGCTGCCCTTTACTATTCCGAGCATTTCAAGCTCTTTTCCTGATATGTAATCAGTAGTTACTAATATCATCTTCCTCACCTTTCTTTATTTCCTCTATATGTTCTGAAAGGACGTATGCACTCATTGCTATAGATATTCCTGCAATTACAAGTCCTGCAATTTTAATGAATACAGGTACAGGAATAATGCTCCAGCATAATGCCCACACAACAATATAGATGACAAGAATTGAAATTATAATTATGGGAGCAATCATTTTTTTCTTATGCTTTTTATCTATACAACCATTGCTTTCCTGTATTTTTCATATATATACAGAAAAATCAAATCAATAAAAACGAAGCAGGAAACAATGAAAAATTGCTTCCTGCTTATTTTCATTATATTAAATTACAGATTATCCGGAATTAAACAAGCTGAATAATTGCCATCTCTGCTGCATCGCCACGACGTGGACCAATTTTAACTATACGTGTATAACCACCGTTTCTGTCAGCATATTTTGGTGAAATCTCATCAAAAAGCTTCTTTGCAACGGATTCCTTAGTAACATATGCCAAAACCTGACGCTTGGAGTGGAGGTCATTATTCTTGCCTATTGTAATCATTTTTTCAGCAACGGAACGTACTTCCTTAGCTCTGGTTACGGTTGTTTCAATCTGACCGTTTTCAAGCAGATAAGTAACCATAGCTCTGAGCATTGCCTTTCTATGGTCTGTTGTTCTGCCCAGCTTTCTTGCACCAGCCATTGAAAATCACTCCTTTTATAATTTATTTTCACAGCAGACAGATGCGGATTTAAAACGCACCGCCTGCTTCATATAATTTTAATATTATTCTTCTTCCGAGCTTAAATCGAAACCGAGAGATTTAAGTTTTTCCTTAACCTCATCAAACGACTTTTTACCCAGATTACGTACTTTCATCATTTCCTCTTCCGACTTGTTGATAAGGTCGTCAACGGTGTTGATTCCTGCACGTTTCAAACAGTTAAATGAACGAACGGATAAGTCAAGTTCCTCAATGGTCATCTCAAGGATTTTTTCTTTACCCTTGTCATTTCTTTCAATTAATACTTCAGCTACGCATGGCTCTTCAGAGAGGTCAATGAACAGCTTCAGATGCTCGTTGAGGAGATTGGCCGCCTGTGACAGAGCTTCCTTTGCAGAAATTGTACCGTCAGTCCAGATTTCTATTGTAAGCTTATCGTAATCAGTAACCTGACCAAGACGGGTATCATCTACCTGAAAGTTTACTTTAAGTACAGGTGTATAGATACTGTCAACAGCAATAACATCTATCGGCATTGAAATAAGCTGCTTGTTACGTTCAGCGGAAACATATCCTCTGCCTCTGTCAATGGTGATTTCCATGCAAAGTTTTGCATCTTTACCAAGTGTGGCAATATGCATACCGGGGTCAAGAATATCCACTTCTGAATCTGTCTTGATATCCCCTGCTGTTACTTCACATTCACCTTCCGCATTGATATAAACTGTTTTGGGACCGTCACTGTAGAGCTTGGCGGTAAGACCTTTAATTGCAAGAATTATCTCGGTAACGTCTTCTTTTACACCCGGAATTGTAGACAGTTCATGGTGTACTCCATCAATTTTAACTGAATTTACAGCAACACCGGGCAGCGAGGAGAGTAATACACGTCTGAGGCTGTTGCCCAACGTAATTCCGTATCCACGTTCAAGCGGCGATAATACAAACTTGCCGTACTTACCATCGCTTTTCAGCTCGACTGTATCTATTTCCGGTTTTTCAATTCTCTCTAACATTAAAAACCCTCCTGTTTCACAATCACTTTTGCGGTTATTGAATATAACAAACTGACCCAGCAAAAACTAAAATTATTTGGAGTACAACTCAACGATGAGGTGAACTTCCACTTCATAATCGATATCCTCGATAAGAGGCATACGATTTACAGTAGCAGAAAGAGCTTCCTTGTTTACATCAAGCCAAAGCGGAACTGTACGACCTGCAGTAAGTTCAGTAACTTCTTTGAACTTTGTGCTTGACTTGCTGTTTTCTGCGAGTGCGATAACATCGCCTGCTTTTACACGGTATGAAGGAATATTAACCTTTTTGCCGTTTACTGTGAAATGATTGTGAACAACAAGCTGTCTTGCTTCACGTCTTGTAAGAGCGAGTCCCATTCTGAATACTACATTATCAAGTCTGCTTTCAAGGAGAGTAATAAGGTTTGCACCTGTTTTGCCCTGCATTTTTGAAGCAATTTCATAGTAGTGATAGAACTGTTTTTCAAGAACACCATATATAAATTTAAGTTTCTGCTTTTCTCTAAGCTGCATACCATATTCAGAAACTTTCTTTCTGTTGTTTGCATTAGGATTGCGGTTTGATTTCTTTGCAATACCCATAACCATAGGACTGATGCCTAAAGTTCTGCATCTTTTCAAAATCGGGTCTTTGTTTACTGCCATAATAATTCACCTCCGATAAATTAGACACGTCTTCTCTTAGGAGGACGGCATCCGTTGTGTGGGATTGGGGTAACATCTTTAATCATTTTTACTTCAAGTCCTACAGTCTGCAAAGCTCTGATAGCAGCTTCACGTCCTGAACCAGGACCCTTTACATAAACTTCAACTGACTTAAGACCATGTTCCATAGCAGCTTTTGCAGCAGTTTCAGCAGCTGACTGAGCAGCGAAAGGAGTAGATTTCTTTGAGCCTCTGAAACCGAGTTCTCCGGCACTTGCCCATGAAATTACATTTCCCTGAGTATCACTTATAGTTACGATTGTATTGTTGAAAGTGGACTGGATATGAACAGCGCCGCTTTCAATATTTTTACGTTCTCTGCGTCTTCTTACAGCAGTAACTTTTTTCTTCTGAGCCATTGTTCATAACCTCCTTACTTCTTCTTGTTAGCGATTGTCTTTACAGGACCTTTACGGGTTCTTGCATTGGTCTTTGTACGCTGACCTCTTACAGGAAGTCCCTTGCGGTGACGTACGCCTCTGTAGCAGCCGATTTCAACAAGTCTTTTGATATTAAGAGCAACTTCACGGCGAAGGTCACCTTCAACGTTGCAGTTCTTGTCGATATACTCACGCAGTTTAGCTACGTCATCTTCTGTCAAATCCTTAATTCTTGTATCAGGATTAACACCTGTTTCCTTAAGAATCTTTGAAGCAGTTGTACGACCGATACCATAAATGTATGTCAAGCCGATTTCAGCTCTTTTATTTTTTGGCAGGTCAACACCAGCAATTCTAGCCATTAATAAATTGCACCTCCGTTTATAAATGTCACTGAAAAGTGACTAAAAAGCGACTGTATATACGATTAACCCTGACGCTGTTTATGCTTAGGGTTTTCGCAGATAACCATAATTTTTCCTTTACGTTTAATAACCTTGCATTTTTCGCATATAGGTTTAACTGAAGGTCTGACTTTCATTGAAAATACCTCCTTACATTACAGAGAAAATACCGATTTTACTTAGCTCTCCAGGTAATTCTTCCTTTTGAGAGGTCATAAGGTGACATTTCAATTGTCACTTTATCTCCCGGAACGATTCTTATATAATTCATTCTGAGTTTGCCTGAAACATGGGCAAGAATTTTATGACCGTTCTGGAGTTCCACCTGAAACATTGCGTTAGGCAGAGCTTCAAGCACAGTACCTTCTACTTCGATTACATCTTCTTTAGACAAATTACTTCCCTCCGCTCTCTGACTGTGTGATTCTTTTAAATTCACTCAATGCCTTTTTAAGCTGTTTATTGGTTATTTCATCAAGACATATTGTTTTGCCTGTAGGCTTCAGATGTCTGATATTTTTACGTTTCGGCTTTTCAAGCCTGCGAGTTTTTCCGTCCGCAATAACAGCGAACTTTTCATCAGATTCCAGCACTACAAAGTAAGCATTGCTGTCACGCCCCGCAGATGCCTTAACAACCAATCCTTTTTCCACATTCACAATAATACCTCCATTAAGGCTGTGTAAGAATTACTGCTCCTTCCGGAGTTATTGCGATTGTATGCTCGAAATGAGCAGAAAGTGAACCATCATTTGAAACGACAGTCCAGCCGTTACTCAGGACTTTTACATCTTCACCACCGCATGTAATCATAGGTTCGATAGCAATAGTCATACCGGCAACCAGTCTTGGACCTCTGCCGGGAGTTCCGTAGTTAGGGACTTCAGGAGATTCATGAAGTTTTCTTCCGACACCGTGTCCGCAGTACTGTCTTACAATTCCGTATCCTCTTGAAGTACAGTATTCTTCAACAGCATGGCCTATATCACCGATTCTGATGCCCGGCTTTGCAATTGAAATTGCATGGCAAAGACTTTCCTTTGTAACATCAAGCAGAGCCTGTGCTTCATCAGAAATTTTTCCGACACCGAAAGTAGCACATGTATCACCATGAAAACCGTTGATGCACGCACCGACATCAACGCTTACAATATCGCCTTCACAGATTTTTCTGCTGTGTGAAGGGATACCATGAATTACTTCATTATTTATTGAAATGCAGGCACTTGCAGGAAATCCTCCATATCCTAAGAATGAAGGAACCGCACCATGCTTTACTATATAATCATGAATGATTTTATCAAGATGAGCAGTTGTCATGCCTGCCTTTACTGATTCACCTGCCAGCTTCAACGCACCGCCGGCAATCTGACCGGCAACACGCATTTTAGCTAAATCAGTTTTTGATTTCACTGATATCATAAAGAATTAACTCCTACAGCTTTGAGTGTTAAGGCTGAAGTTTCCTCCACCTTATCCTGACCTGTTACGGTTTCAAGCTTACCCTGTTTGCTGTAATAATCTTTAAGAGGAGCAGTCTGTTCGTGATAAACTGCAAGACGCTCCAGAACTGTTTCAGGCTTATCGTCCTTGCGGATTATTGTGTTGCCATCACATTTATCACATTTTCCTTCAACCTTTGAAGGTTTGAAGTCAACATGATATGTTGCACCGCATTTTTCGCATACACGTCTGCCGGAAACTCTCTGTTTTATAGTTTCGTCAGGAACGAATATTTCTATAACCTTGTCAATCTGAACTCCCATGGCATCAAGAGCTTCTGCCTGAGGAACAGTTCTTGGGAAACCGTCAAGGATAAATCCGCTCTGACAGTCATCCATAGCAATTCTGTCCTTGAGGATACCGATTACTATATCATCTGAAACAAGTGCACCGCTGTCCATTGCAGCTTTTGCCTTGATACCGTATTCAGTACCGTTCTTTACTGCCTCACGCAGAATATTGCCTGTTGAAATCTGAGGTATATTCAGAGCTGAAGAAATAACTTCTGCCTGAGTACCTTTACCTGCACCCGGTGCACCTAAAAGAATAATATTCATAAATCAATACCTCCTTATTCGAGAAAGCCTTTATGATGACGCATAATCATCTGTGATTCCATTGTACGAACTGTTTCCAGTGCAACGCTTACAACAATAAGAATTGAAGTTCCGCCCATCGACAAGCCTGTAAGGTCAGGAAATGCCATTGAGAAGAAAATAGGGAATATTGCGATAACTCCGAGGAAAAACGCACCGACAAGAGTAATTTTTGAAAGAACTCTCTGGATATAATCTGAAGTTGGCTTACCGGGACGTATACCCGGAATACCGCCATTGCTCTGACGAAGATTATTTGCAATTTCAATCGGATTGTACTGCATTGAAACATAGAAGTAGTTGAATGCAATAATAAGAATGAAGTAGATAATTGCATAAGGAACACTGTTTGTACTGAAAAATCTTACGAAATAATAATAGAATTTTTCACCTGTTGTAGTCGGGTCATCAGCCACCGGAATAAACATACTTATTGTATTCGGAAGTGACATAAATGACATTGCAAAGATGATTGGCATTACGCCGCTCATGCATACTTTAACAGGTATATGTGTACTCTGTCCGCCATACTGTTTTCTGCCTACAACACGCTTTGCATACTGAATTGGTATACGGCGTTCTGAATTGTTCATAAAAACAATCAGGGTAATCATGGCAACATACATTACAGCAACGAATACAGCAACAAAAACATATGGGTTAGGCTCGTTTATTGCCATTTCAATTGTGGTAACAACATCATTTGGCATTCTTGCAATAATACCTGCAAAAAGGATTATTGAAACACCGTTTCCGATTCCGTTTTCATTGATACGGTTACCGAGCCATATAATAAGAGTTGAACCTGCAATAAATACAAGCATTATAGTTGCCGCAGCGAAAACACCTTCCCAGCCATCTGTATATTTAACAGCGCCCATATTTTTCATGGTCAGGTAATATGCAAATGACATAAATATTGCAAGTCCCAGCGAAACAAACGCTGAAATTTTATTTAGTTTCTTACGCCCTTCCGTGCCTTCTTTTGAAAGACGTTCCAAAGGAGGAATTGCATAAGTTAAAAGCTGAATAATAATTGATGCATTGATAAACGGTGTAATCGAAAGAGAGAAAATTGTTGCCTGAGATAAAGCACCGCCTGTCAGCGTATCAAGATAGTTTAAAAAATTGCCGTTTGTAGCATTTGCTCCCATCCATTCAGCAACAACAGATGTATCGAGGAATGGAGCAGGTATAACACTTCCTATACGGAAAATAACAATGATAAATAATGTGTAAAGGATTTTTTTTCTTAAATCCTTTATTCTCCATGCATTCCTGATGGTTTCCAGCACATTACATCACCTCAGCTTTCCCGCCAGCCTTTTCTATTTTTTCAATTGCAGTCTGGGAAAACTTCAATGCCTTTACAGTCAGATTTTTTGATGTGAGTTCACCGTTACCGAGAACTTTTATGCCGTCATTAGCTTTTTTGATAATGCCTGAAGCCTTGAGAAGTTCTGTATCAACAACAGTTCCATCTTTGAATTTATTGAGGTCTGAAACATTAATAACCGTATAAGTTTTAGCAAAAATATTGTTAAAGCCTCTCTTTGGAATACGTCTTGCGAGTGGCATCTGACCACCTTCAAAACCGATTCTTACGCCGCCGCCTGAACGTGCGTTCTGACCTTTATGACCTTTGCCGGCAGTTTTACCGTTTCCTGAACCGTGACCTCTGCCTATACGCTTAACGTCCTTGACAGAACCGGGAGCAGGTGATAATTCATGAAGTTTCATGTGTTTTCACACCTCCTTGCTTATAAATGATAATTAAGCTTCCTCAACTTTAATGAGGTGAACAATTTTCTTGATTTTACCTTCGGTCTGAGCGTTGTCAGGCTGAACTTTTACATCGCCGACTTTTTTAAGGCCTAAAGACTGAGCAGTAGCAATCTGGTCTTTTTTTCTGCCTATCAGACTTTTTACAAGAGTAATTTTCTTAGCCATATTGACAGCCCCCTTAACCTAAGATTTCCTTTACGGATTTGCCTCTCTTTTCAGCAACTTCCACAGCGGAAACGCATGAAGAAAGACCTTCTATAGTAGCTCTTACTACATTGCAGGGATTATTTGAACGAAGTGACTTTGTTCTGATATCCTTGATACCTGCCATTTCAACAACAGCACGAACAGGACCGCCTGCAATAACACCTGTACCGGGAGCAGCTGGTTTCATAAGAACACGGCCTGCACCGAATTTACCGATTATTTCATGAGGAATTGTAGTACCTTTAAGAGAAATCTTTATAAGATTCTTCTTGGCATCTTCAATACCCTTGCGGATAGCATCAGGAACTTCACCTGATTTACCGATACCGAAACCTACAATACCATTGCCGTCACCGACAACAACGAGAGCGGAGAATTTCATTATACGGCCGCCCTTAACAGTTTTTGAAACTCTGTTTATTGAAACAACCTTTTCTGAAAGCTCAAGAGCTGAAGCATCTATAATAGACAAAGCGTTTACCTCCTTTTTTAGAACTTAAGACCGTTTTCACGAGCACCTTCTGCAAGCTCTTTAACACGGCCGTGATAGAGATAACCGCCTCTGTCGAAAACAACTTCAGAAATACCCTTGTCCTGAGCTGCCTTGGCAATCATCTCACCGACTTTGCGAGCACCTTCCTTGTTACCGCCGTTTGCATCAAAATCCTTTGAGAGGCTTGAAGCGGAAACAAGTGTAACGCCGTTTATATCATCGATAATCTGAGCATAGATATGCTTTGATGAACGAAAAACATTAAGGCGTGGACGTTCCGGAGTGCCGGAAATCTTTGCACGAACTCTGCGGTGTCTGGCTTCTCTGGCCTTATTACTGTCAGGTTTTTTAACCATTGCAATACACTCCTTTTATTACTTCTTACCCTTACCGGCTTTACCTTCCTTGCGGACAATATGTTCACCAGCATATCTGATTCCCTTGCCCTTATAAGGTTCCGGCAGACGTTTTTCACGGATTTCAGCTGCAAACTGACCAACAGCCTGCTTGTCGATACCGTTTACAACGATTTTATTCGGCTGAGGAACGTCAATTGTTATACCGTCCTTTTCCTCAACGATAACCTGATGAGAATAGCCGAGGTTCATAACGAGATTTTTGCCCTGTTTAGCGGCACGGTAACCAACACCTTCGATTTCAAGTGTTTTTGAATAACCTTCAGTAACACCGGTAATCATATTGCTGATAAGTGTTCTTGTAAGACCGTGCAGGGATTTATGCATTTTATTGTCTGAAGGACGTGTAACAGTAATAACGCCGTCAGCAACATCTATATTGAGTTCTGTTGAGAACTGCTTTGTAATTTCGCCCTTAGTGCCTTTGACAGTAAGAAGATTGTTGACGTTTTTGACTTCAACACCTGCCGGAACACTTATTGGCATTCTACCTATTCTTGACATCTGTGTTCCTCCTTACCATACGAATGCAAGGATTTCGCCGCCGACATTAAGTTCACGGGCTTTCTTGTCAGTCATAATTCCCTTTGAAGTGGAAACTACAGCAATACCAAGACCCTTTCTTACCTTTGGCATATCCTCGCAGCTTGAATATATACGCAGACCCGGTTTTGATACTCTTTTAAGTCCGGTAATAACAGGAGTCTTATTTTCACTATATTTAAGAGTGATTCTGATGATACCCTGTTTACCGTCTTCAATTACCTGATAGCTTTTAACATAACCCTCATCAACGAGAATCTGGGTAATAGCTTTCTTTACATTTGAAGCGGGAACATCAACCGTAGCGTGCTTTGCAGAACTTGCATTACGAATTCTTGTCAGAATATCTGCTATTGTATCAGTAATCTGCATGACGAATGACCTCCTTTTGTATTATTACCAGCTTGCCTTCTTAACACCCGGAATCTGACCGTCCTGAGCCAGTTCTCTGAAACAGATACGGCATATGCCGAATTTTCTCAGATAAGCATGCGGTCTTCCACAAATCTTGCATCTGTTATATGCACGAGTTGAGAATTTGGGAGTTTTCTGCTGTTTTAAAACCATTGCTTTTTTAGCCATTGTTTAATATCCTCCCTTACTTTGCAAAAGGTGCGCCGAGCAGAGTCAGCAGTTCTTTTGCTTCTTCATCGGTATTAGCGGTAGTGATGAAATTGATATCCATACCTCTTACCTTATCTATTTTATCGTACTCAATTTCAGGGAAAATGAGCTGTTCCTTGATACCGGTAGAGTAATTTCCTCTGCCGTCAAAGGAATTGCCGTTGATGCCTCTGAAGTCACGAACACGGGGGAAAGCAACATTAAAGAGTCTGTCAACGAATTCATACATATTATCGCTTCTGAGGGTAACTTTAACACCGATAGGCATACCTTCACGAAGTTTGAAGTTAGCAACTGATTTCTTAGCTCTGCATACGATAGGCTTCTGACCGGTTATAGCAGCGAGGTCAGTCATAATGGCATCGATAACCTTTGAATTTTCTCTTGCTTCGCCGGCACCGACATTTATAACAACCTTATCAAGTTTCGGAATCTGCATAACGCTCTTATAGCCGAATTTCTTCATCATAGCAGGAGCTACAGTGCTTTTATAGTAATCTTTTAATCTAGCCATGTCTTTCTCCTCCTGATTAGAATTTTTCTCCGCATTTTTTGCAGATTCTTATAGCATTCTTGCCGTCCATCTCGTGACCTACTCTTGTAGGCTTGCCGCACTTAGGACAAACGAGCTGAACCTTTGAAGCATAGATAGGAGCTTCAGCCTGTGCAATAGAACCTGACTGACCCATAGCTCTTGGTTTGATATGCTTGGTAACATAGTTGATGCCTTCAACTATAACCTTGCCTTCCTTAGTGGAAACCTCAAGAACCTTGCCTGTTTTTCTGCCTTTGCTTTTATCAGCAGCATCGATATATTTATCCTCGTCCTTACCTGTAAGCAGAACAACTGTGTCACCTGATTTAACGTGAATTTTGCTCATGTTTATGACACCTCCATTACAGTACTTCCGGAGCAAGGCTTAATATTTTCATATATTCCTTGTCACGGAGTTCTCTTGCTACTGGTCCGAAAATACGGGTACCTCTTGGATTTTTATCTTCTTTAATAATTACAGCAGCGTTTTCATCGAAGCGGATATAAGTGCCGTCTTCTCTTCTCAAACCTTTTGCTGAACGAACGATAACTGCTTTAACAACGTCGCCTTTTTTAACAACACCACCGGGTGTTGCTTTTTTAACAGAAGCTACTACAACATCGCCGATATTGGCATATTTTCTGCGAGTACCGCCGAGAACTCTGATACACATCAGTTCCTTAGCACCTGTGTTATCTGCAACTTTCAGATAAGTCTGCATCTGTACCACAGCTATATTCCTCCTTCCAGAAATAAAACATCAGAAAAGAAATCTGATAAATAAATTACTTAGCTCTTTCGATTATATTAACAACTCTCCATCTCTTATCTTTAGAGAGCGGACGAGTTTCCATAATTTCAACTCTGTCGCCGATTCTGCATTCGTTCTTCTCATCATGAGCCTTGAACTTAACAGTACGCTTAACGATTTTCTTATAAAGCGGGTGCTTTACGTTATCGGCAATAGCAACAACAACGGTTTTATCCATTTTATCGCTTACAACCTTGCCGACTCTTGTTTTTCTAAGGTTTCTCTCAGCCATTAGCTAAATCCTCCCTTTATTACTGTACAGCGTTTGACAGTTCCTGCTCACGAAGGACTGTTTTAACACGGGCAATATCCCTCTTAACTGATTTAAGACGAGCTGTATTCTCAAGCTGATTTACAGCAAGCTGAAAGCGGAGAGCAAAAAGCTCTTTTTTCAAATCATCAAGTTTTTCATTTAATTCAACTACTGAGAGTTCTCTGAGTTCAGATGCTTTCATTACTGCTCGCCTCCTTCTGTTTCCTTAACAACGAATTTACATTTAATAGGGAGCTTATGCATAGCAAGACGCATAGCTTCTCTTGCAGTTTCTTCAGAAACGCCTGAAATTTCAAACATTACTCTGCCCGGCTTAACAACAGCAACCCAGTATTCAGGAGAACCCTTACCTGAACCCATTCGTGTTTCAGCCGGTTTTTCAGTGATAGGCTTATCAGGGAAAATCTTAATCCATACCTGACCGCCACGCTTGATATAACGAGTCATAGCGATACGGGCAGCTTCAATCTGATTGGATGTAATCCATGCAGGTTCAAGAGCCTGAAGACCGTAATCACCATATGAAACAGTATTACCTCTGTATGCTTTACCTGTAAGACGGCCTCTGTGCACACGGCGGTATTTAACTCTCTTTGGAAGCAGCATTACTGATTACCTCCTTCTTTTCTGGTGTTTCTTGGCTTGTAGTTACCGTTTTTATTATCATTGCGTCTTCTTCTGGGCTTTTCATTGTTATTTGATTTTTCAGATGAAACTTCGCCCTTGAGAACTTCGCCTCTGTAAATCCAAACCTTTACGCCAAGACGACCATAAGTTGTATGAGCTTCAGCAGTACCATAATCTATATCAGCTCTGATAGTCTGAAGCGGAATAGTACCTTCATTATAGCTTTCAGCTCTTGCGATTTCAGCACCGCCAAGACGACCTGAAACTCTTGTCTTAATACCCTTTGCACCAAGACGCATAGCACGACCGATAGACTGTTTCATAGCACGTCTGAAAGGAATTCTGTTTTCGAGGTCGAGTGCAATTTTTTCAGCAACGAGCTGTGCACTGAGGTCTGGCTGTTTAACTTCTACGATATTTATTGAAACCTGTTTGCCCATCATTTTTTCAAGCTGAAGGCGAAGCTTTTCTATTTCAGCACCGCCTCTGCCGATAACGATACCAGGCTTTGCGCAGTGAATGTGGATTCTTACTTTATTAGCGAATCTTTCGATTTCAATTCTTGGAACACCAGCAGCATACAAATTCTTTTTGATGTAGTTACGGATATTGTAATCCTCAACCAGTGTATCGCCGAAATCAGCTTTATTCGCATACCAGCGTGAATCCCAATCTTTAATAACGCCGACACGGAAACCGTGTGGATTTACTTTCTGGCCCATTTTAAAACCTCCTTGGGATTATTCTTTTTCTTTAAGAACGAGTGTAATGTGTGATGTTCTCTTGAGAATTCTATAAGCTCTGCCCTGTGCTCTTGGCATAATACGCTTCATAATAGGTCCTGGGCAAACGAAACATTCAGCAACATAAAGGTTATCCTTATCCATGTTATGATTGTTTTCAGCGTTTGCAATAGCGGACTTTAAGAGCTTCTGCAAATCTTCGCAGGCAGCCTTTGGCGTATGCATAAGTGTAGCCATAGCAACATCTGTATCCTTGCCTCTGATGAGGTCGAGAACTATCTGCACTTTACGAGGTGCAATACGGGCATTTCTGAGATATGCTCTTGCTTCCATTTAAAAATGCCTCCTTCCGCTATTTCTTACCATTATTAGATGTTTTTGAACCTGCATGACCTTTAAAAGTTCTGGTCGGAGCAAATTCGCCGAGTTTATGACCAACCATATCTTCAGTAACATAAACCGGAACGTGCTTGCGTCCGTCATGAACTGCGAAGGTATGACCTACAAATTCAGGGAATATAGTAGATGAACGGCTCCATGTCTTAAGAACTTTCTTTTCACCGGCAGCATTCATCTGTTCAACTCTTTTAAAAAGAACCTCCTGAACGTAAGGGCCTTTTTTAATGCTTCTGCTCATTATAAGTTTCCTCCCTTCAGGCTTTAATTATTTACCGTTTCTATGTTTTACGATGAACTTGTCTGAACGGTTATGTTTCTTACGGGTCTTGTAACCGAGAGCAGGCTTGCCCCATGGAGTAACAGGTCCCGGACGTCCGACAGGTGACTTACCTTCACCACCACCGTGAGGATGGTCGCACGGGTTCATAACAGAACCTCTTACAGTAGGTCTCCAGCCCATGTGGCGAACACGACCGGCTTTACCGTAATTAACATTTTCGTGGTCAATATTTCCGACCTGACCGACAGTAGCCTTACAGTTTACAGCAATTTTTCTCATTTCGCCTGATGGAAGTCTTACGAGAGCATAAGTTTCTTCCTTGCCCATAAGCTGAGCCATATTTCCGGCTGAACGAACGAGCTGAGCGCCCTTTCCGGGATAAAGTTCAATATTATGGATAAAAGTACCTACAGGGATATCTGAAAGAGCGAGAGCATTACCAGCCTTGATATCAGCATCAGCACCGCTTCTTACTGTATCGCCTACTTTAAGACCGTTAGGAGCAAGAATATAACGCTTTTCGCCGTCTTCATACTGAACGAGAGCGATATGAGCTGAACGGTTCGGGTCATATTCAAGAGTCATAACCTTAGCGTCCATATTTTCCTTATCACGCTTAAAGTCAATTATACGATATTTTCTTCTGTTTCCGCCGCCTCTGTGACGAACGGTAATTCTTCCGTAGCTGTTTCTGCCTGAATTCTTTTTAAGAGGTTCGAGCAGACTTTTCTCCGGAGAAACCTTTGACAACTCTGAGTAGTCAGTGCAAGTCATCTGACGACGTGAAGGTGTTGTCGGTTTATAGGATTTAATTGCCATTTATTTCACTCCTTAAAAAATGCGTTTTTTTGCGGGAGGCATTACTCCCATACATAAATAAAGTTCTGCTTAATTAGAACATACCTTCAAAGAATTCAATAGTTTTTGAATCTTCTTTAAGAGTAACGATAGCTTTTTTCCAGTCAGGCTTTTTGCCTTCAAATCTGCCTACACGTTTTTTTCTGCCCTTGCAGTTCATAGTGTTTACTTTAGCAACCTTTACATCGAAAAGTTCTTCAACAGCCTTAGCGATTTCGAACTTATTAGCATTTTTATCAACCTTGAAAGTGTACTTGCCTTCCTGAAGACCATCTGTACTTTTTTCGGTGATAACCGGTTTAAGAATGATATCTTGTGCAGATTTCATTATGCGTACACCTCCTCAATTTTAGCAACGGCATCCTGAACAACAATAAACTTATCATAATTAAGAATGTCGTAAACATTAAGAGTATTAACAAGAGTAGTTTTTACACCTGGGATATTTGAAGCACTCTTGATAACTTTCTTATCAACTTCAGGCATAACGATGAGAGCCTTGCCTTCAACATTGAGAGCCTTGAGCATTTCAACAATAGTTTTTGTCTTGAATTCATCCATCTTGATAGAATCGAGAACGATGAGTTCAGAACTGAGAGCCTTTGAGGAAAGAGCTGACTTCATAGCAAGTCTTTTAACTTTCTTATTAAGAGAAAATCTGTAATCTCTTGGCTTCGGACCGAGTGCAACACCGCCGTGTGTCCACTGAGGAGCTCTTATAGAACCCTGTCTTGCATGACCTGTACCTTTCTGACGCCAAGGCTTTCTTCCACCACCGCTTACTTCAGTACGGGTAAGAGTTGACTGTGTACCCTGACGCTGATTAGCGAGATAGTTTACAACAGCTGAATGCATAACAGCTTCGTTAGGAGTAATTCCGAAAACCAAATCGGAAATCTCAGTTTCGGCAACAACTTTGCCCTTCATATCATATACTGAAACTTTAGACATAAATGTTTCCTCCTTCCATTAAGCCTTTTTAACACTGTTTCTGAGAGTAACGATTCCGCCCTTAGGACCCGGAATTGCACCTTTTACAGCGATAAGATTATTTTCTGTATCTATCTTTACGACTTCAAGGTTCTGAACAGTAACCTTTTCAGCACCCATATGACCCGGAAGAGCCTTGCCCTTAAAAATTCTTGAAGGTGAAGAACAAGCTCCCATAGAGCCGGCATGTCTGTGAACAGGACCTGTACCATGAGTTTCTTTAAGTCTTGCATTATTATTACGCTTGATAGTACCCTGGAATCCTTTACCTTTGCTTGTACCGCTTACATCAATGATGTCGCCTACAGCAAAAACGTCAGCCTTTACGATATCGCCTACATTGTAAACATCGATATCATCGAGTCTGAATTCCTTGAGAGTTTTTTTCGGAGCAACGTCAGCCTTGTCAAAATGACCTTTAAGAGGCTTGTTTACTCTCTGTGGCTTGATATCGCCGAAGCCCATCTGAACTGAAGCATAACCGTCATTTTCAACAGTTTTCTTCTGAACGATAACGCATGGACCTGCTTCAACGACAGTTACAGGAATAACTTTTCCTGTTTCATCGAAAATCTGAGTCATACCGATTTTCTTGCCGATAATAGCTTTCTGCATTTTATAATTCCTCCTAAGTTATTGGTTGGATTTTCACCAACTTGACCGTGGCAAGTGGCATACGGAAATTACTTAATTTCCATAACGATGTCAACACCAGCGGGAATTTCAAGGCTCTGGAGAGCTTCCATAGTCTTAGCTGCCGGTCTGATAACATCAATAAGTCTTTTATGAGTTCTCATTTCGAACTGTTCTCTGCTGTCCTTATATTTATGAACGGCACGGAGAATAGTGATAACTTCCTTATCAGTGGGGAGCGGTATAGGACCTGAAACTCTTGCACCGCTTCTCTTGGCTGCTTCAACTATCTTAACAGCAGCTGCATCAACAACAGCATGCTCATAGCCTTTGATTTTAATTCTGATTTTTTCATTAGTTGCCATTTAATTTCGCCTCCTTGGTGGATAATTTATGTTGGGGGCGGGCATTAATCCACGCCTGAATTAAATAGACGACATAAATTTTAATTGAAAGGGTAATAAAAAAAGCCTGAAAAAATTTTTCCAGACTACCCAAACTGACACAAATCGGCATACTTATGCATACGCAAGACACATAAAGCACACACAGTGTTTGTTATTACAGTCGCCCGGTTTCAAATCGGACATACTCCATGAAAATTCCCTGTCATACCGACAGCAACCTTTCACTTCTTCGCATATCTTTGTTGCAATCACGCAAGTATTATTATATCATGCAATATTCTAAATGTCAATAATCTATGGCATTTAAATTGTAAACTTTTTATGAATAAATCTCATGCAATTCTTTCTTAAATTATAACCTTGCAGATATATATAAAATATGTTATAATGAATACAGAATTTAATTCTGTCAAAAATTCTTATTACAGATACAGAAATAAATTCACATAAAATAAAAATCAACTGGGGATACAAATATATGACAGGCTACAGATTAAGCGTATTCAGGCATGGAAGAACCATTGCCAACGATACAGGAATTTATATAGGAAAAACGGATTATCCGCTGAGTGAAAACGGAAAAAAGGAACTTATTGAAAAAACTGATGAATTTATATATCCAAAAGTTCAGAGAGTATACAGCAGTCCTCTTAAAAGATGCATTGAAACAAGTGAAATACTTTTCCCTGAACGTGAAATAATAGGAGTAAATGATTTAAGAGAGCTTGACCTTGGAAATTTTGAAGGAAAAAGCGTTGATGAGCTTATAAACCGTGAAGATTATAAAAACTGGCTTAAAGGCGGAGTTGACAATACCCCTCCCAACGGTGAGAGCATACAGGATATGACAGTAAGAATATACAACGCCCTCAATCAGATAATAATAAATATGATGTCAGAGGATTTCACACATTGTGCAATAGTCACACATTCAGGAATAATTACAAATATGATGTCATGTTTCGGAATACCAAAATACAATCCGAAAGACCTTGCCTGCAATGCAGGAGAAGGATTTGAAATACTTGTAACTGCACAGATGTGGCAAAGGTCACAGGCATTTGAACTGCTTGGCAAAGTTCCCTATTCACCATATGATTCGCAGGCTGACTATGATTACGAATAAACATCAATACCTTTATAAAGGTATTGAATATGACTGTACATATAAAAAAGAATATCAGGAGGATATATATGACAGTCAAAGAAGTAAGAATATCTGCAAAAAGATTATTCTACGGAAAATATAAAAATATAGCATTAAACTGTGCAGTATTTTTCATGATTATACTTTTAAAAAAAACCGCTGAACTGACAGCACTTTATTTTCTTATAGCAGGAAACTTCATACCAATGAATGAACTTTTCATATCCGAATATGTTCCATGGAATATATTCAGATACAGCCTTGAAATTATAAGCTTTATATTTCTTATTCCGGTAACATTGAATACATTCCGTATACTTTCAGGAAAACCGCAGCGGCTTTGTGATGCATTATTTAATATAAAATTTGCATTTCTGTGGATTTGCATTAAAATAATAAACCTTATATCATTTCTGCCGTCAGCAGTATGCATATATCTTTCATTCAGATTTTTAAGTACAGCATATGAAAAGAATAATGGAGAAGGATATGTTTCAGTGTCATTTATGTGTCTTATGCTGGCAGTAGTATTCTTATGGCTGTATGCCTACGTAATTTTCGGAACAGTTCTTATACCATTTATATATATAAAAAATCCCGACAGAAATATATTTGCTGTTATTGCGGATTCATTTATAAATATGAACGGAAACCGAAGTAAGCTTGTAAAACTTATAATATGCTTTATTCCGTGGTCAGTTCTAAGTATATTTATAGCCTCAGTGCCGTTTATATCAGCAAAATTTCTGACATGGTACAGCATATATGCTGAAAATATTCTTGAAAATGAAAGGAATTGCTATTATAAAAAATGCAGAACATAACTTATTGCTATAAAGGAGAAAATCCTGTGACGCTTCAGAAATTTCTTAAAAGTCAGGGAGTTTCCTCAAGACTTATAAAAAAGCTCAAAAGGCAGAATAACGGCATAACAAGAAATGGTATGCTCATACGTTCAGTTGATATGGTTCAAAGAGGGGATATAATCTCGCTTAACACAGATGATGAAAGATTTCTTGAACCTAATGGAAATTTAAATGTAAATACTGCATATGAAAATGCATATGCAGTGATATTCGACAAGCCTGCATTTATGCCTGTTCACCCGTCTGTAAAGCATCAGGGTGATACACTTGGAAATTATTTTGCATATCTTTATCCTGAACTGACATTCAGACCTGTAAACCGTCTTGATAAAAATACATCGGGATTATGTGCAGTGGCAAAAAACCCTCACTCTGCAAATATGCTTCAGAACAGAATAAAAAAAACATATTATGCAGTTGTATGCGGACAAACTCCTGCATATGGAACTATAGATGCACCAATCGCAAGGGAAAATGAATCCATAATACTGCGCACTGTCAGAGAAGACGGAAAAAAGGCAGTAACACATTACAGAACACTTGCACAAAATGATGAATATTCACTCACTGAAATACATCTTGAAACCGGCAGAACACATCAGATAAGAGTTCATTTTTCATATATAGGTTTTCCGCTTGCAGGAGATGAACTTTACGGCGGTTCTCTGAAAGATATAAAAAGACAGGCTCTGCACTGCGGTATTATAGAATTCAGCGATATATTCACAGGCAAAAAAATAACAATAAGGTCAGATATAAAGGAAGATATGCTTAATTTAATAAATAAAAAAGGAGAATTTTAAAATGAAAAAAATTGCAAGTTTTCAGGTTGACCACAGAAAAATCGGGATAGGTATGTACATATCAAGAATTGACAGCGATATTGTCACATATGATATCAGAATGGTAAAGCCCAATGGCGGAGTATACCTTGCTTCACCATCAATGCATACAATCGAGCATCTCTTTGCAACATATGCAAGAAGTTCAGCATTTGAAGAAAATATAGTATATGTAGGGCCTATGGGCTGTCGTACAGGATTTTATCTGCTTACAAGAGGAATGTCGCATGAAGATGCAATAAAGCTTGTATTTGACTGTTTTAAATTTATATCTGAATATGAAGGGGAAATTCCGGGAAACAGTGAAATTGAATGCGGAAATTTCCGTGAACATGATTTGGAACAGGCAAGAAAAGATGTATGCCCATTACTTAATAAGCTTGCTGACTATACAGTAGATATGCTCCAGTATTCATATCATTTTGACAAGTAATAAAAAGAGGAGAATACTTTGCCTCAGCTAAAGTATCTCCTCTTTTTGTTTTGACTGATTTTTCTGTTGTCTGCCAACTGTCCGCCACATTCGTACGGCAATATTTCAGGTTTTTCTGTTGCCTGCCAACCGTCCGTCACATTCGTACGGCAATAATTTCAGATTTATCTTGTGTCAGTCCACGTTATGAGCATTTGACTCATATAAAGAATTGGGATAGCCGGATTTGAACCGGCGAATGACGGAGTCAAAGTCCGTTGCCTTACCGCTTGGCTATATCCCAGTAACTATAATATTATAACATAACTTTTAAAAAAAATCAATACATATTGTGTAATTTTTTCTGCTTGATTTTTTAAAAAACTTATGATATAATATTTATGTACAGTTTTTTTGTTAAATTTTGTTTTAGCGAATGGAGGTTATAAATATGGCTGAGAAGAAAAATATTTCCGCTGATGAAAATGCTGAAATTCAGAAACCGAAAACCACAAGAAAACCTAAAAAAATTCAGGAAGTTTATATTGAATACAATGACAAGCAGATAAATCAGAAAGATATTATTAATGAAGCGGAATCATTATGGGTTGCTGAAGGAAATCTGAAAAAAGATATCGTTTCCACAAAGATATACATACAGCCCGAAACTGATATTGTTTACTTTGTTATCAATGATATCTTCTATGGTTCTTTTGAATTATAATCTAAAAGGGAACAGAATTTCTGTTCCCTTTTTTTGGTCAGCCCCCGCAAACGCCTATTTTATGCGGCT
>CAYRPZ010000022.1:0-20717 GCA_964426275.1 uncultured Ruminococcus sp.
GTCATTACAACAGAAACATCATTTCTCATATCCTTAGGGAAAAGAGGTCTTATAGGACGGTCAACAACTCTTGATGTGAGAATAGCTTTTTCAGATGGTTTTCCCTCACGTTTCATAAATGAACCGGGGATTTTGCCTACTGAATAAAGACGTTCTTCATAGTCAACTGAAAGCGGAAAGAAATCAACGCCCTCTCTTGGCTTTGCACTTGCGGTAACATTTGCCATAACAACTGTTTCACCGTATCTTACCCAACATGAACCATTTGCAAGTCCACAGGTTTTTCCTGTTTCCACGACAAGCTCTCTGCCTGCATATGTTGTTTTAAATACTTTATAATTTTCAAACATATCTGAAAAATCCTCCATAAAAAAATTTTTTCTGATTCAGAGGTCAGATAACAGAAGACAGACGACACAAGGCGGAAATAAAATTTATATTTTTTCTGCATTGTGTCCTCCAGCTTCTGAAACCGACTTTCTGAAAAACATGAGAAATATCGACAAAAGGCAGAAAGGATTTCTCCCGACTGCCTCTGTGATGGTATAATTACTTACGGATACCGAGTTTTTCGATAGTTGCACGGTATCTTTCAATATCTTTCTTCTTGAGATAACTGAGAAGATTACGTCTGTGACCTACCATTTTAAGCAGACCACGTCTTGAATGATGGTCTTTTTTATGAACCTTAAGATGTTCGTTAAGGTCATTAATTCTCTTGGTGAGAATAGCAATCTGAACTTCAGGAGAACCTGTGTCAGTTTCATGAGTTCTGTTAGCTTCGATAACAGCTGTTTTTTCTTCTTTACGCATCATGATAAATTCACCTCTTTAAATATTTCGCCGCAAACATAGTACAAGGCAGGTAAAATTCCCTTACGGGCATAATCCATATACCAAGTGAACGGCACTTTTAATATTATACCACAATATATATATAAAGTAAATGAAATTTTTATGAATTTTAAAAAAATATTATATTCTTAAAAATTATGCAACCTTTTGCGAACATACAAGGTTATATATACAGAGGAAAAAAATTTTTTAATTTATGCAACCTTTTGCCCACATACAAAGTTATATATACAGAGAGAAAAATTTCATATATATATTTTTTCCTCTTTTCTATTTTTTCCATGAACCAAACAGTTTATAACAATAAACATATTTGAATATTACAGTAAATTTATTATATTATTTAATTGCTTTTTATACGAATAAATGATATAATAAATACCTGACAATTAATATTCAATTTAACTGCAAGGTTTATTTCATATATATCAAGGGGGTTGATACTTCAATGACAATACAATCATTGCGTACGGACGATTGTATTGATGAAGTTTTTGAAGAATACAGTGATATGATTTTCAGACTGGCATATTCACATGTTAAAACCAGAACTGACGCACTGGATATATGCCATGAAGTTTTTATGCGTTATATAAAAAAGAATAAGACATTTGAATGTGAAGAACATCGCAGAAAATGGCTTGTAAAAGCAACTGTAAACTGCTGCAAAAGCTTTTTTAATTCATCGTGGTACAGACGTAATATATCTGCTGAGGGATTTCCGGAGATTTCTGAATCCCCCTTTGAAACCTATGATGTCCGCACAGATATACATAATGCTCTTTCAAAAATTCCAAAAAAATACAGAACTGTTATCCATCTGTTTTACTTTGAAGATTTTTCCGTAAAGGAAATTTCCGATTTGCTTGATATTAAGGAATCAACTGTAAAATCGCAGCTTTCCAGAGCAAGGGCAATGCTCCG
Organism: uncultured Ruminococcus sp.; assembly: GCA_964426275.1. Taxonomy (GTDB): domain Bacteria; phylum Bacillota; class Clostridia; order Oscillospirales; family Ruminococcaceae; genus UBA5884. The sequence goes on from CAYRPZ010000022.1 coordinate 1,780, forward strand.
TGAACTGCTGAAAGGAGAGTATTTCAGTGAATAAAAAAGATTTCTATAAAGACTTTTATTCTGATATTAAAATGTCAGATAACGAAAAAAAAGCAATACTGAATGATTTGCACAATCAGCTCTCCTCACATAAATCAACCGCAAAACCTGCTTTTTTCAAAACTCCTGAATTTAAAGTGGTTGTTTCACTTGCACTGTCAGTGTGCATTATCACATCAGCAATATCCTACAACCAATATTCACGAAGGCACGATATTTTAATAAATCCCGACAATACCGGTACAACAATCGGATATACTACTGTACCGGAATACAATAATTATTCTGAAAACAATTCCGAAAATATGATTATAAATTCAGATAATTCGGACTGTAATTATTCAGAAAATACATATATATATTCTCATGGAACAAAAGAAAATACAGATATATATACTACAACTTTATTCAACGATAACAGTAAAAATGTTATTAATAATATTACTGAAAACCCAGTAACTTCAAGTGATAAAACAAATAATTCAAATACTGAATCGGATATTTCAAATGAACCATCAGACATTATTAACAGCGGCAATGCTCATAATCCATCAGAAGAAATTACAGAAACTTATTACGTTGATATTGATGCAGAGCCTCCATGTGAAGCAGAGCCTCCTTGTGAAATAATAACTACTGCTTTTACAACTGTTTATAACGATTATAACGATGCTGCAACCATCATATGTTCTTCAAGAACTGAAAGATACACTGAATATTATTGTACTACAACTGAAAGATACCCTGAATATTGCTATACTACAATTGCTGACTCCATGACAACAACTACAACTACTACTCAAAATACTAACGCTGTTCAATCTCGTTATGAAACAATTACACCTGCATTTTACACTGAAGCAACTGTCACATCTCCCCCGACAGAAACAAGTTACTGATTAAAAATGAAGTCATATCTGAATATTCCAAAGCCAATATTCTTTTTAAACATAAACAAACGCAGAATGGGATATCCGAAAGGATATCCTGTTCTGCTTTTATAAATAAAAAATCTGTATGAATATTTTTACTCATACAGATTTTTCTGCTTTTATGATACTGTTTTGTTTTTCTTTGATTTTCTGACTTTAACCGATTTTTCATCTGATTTCTGATTTTTGTTATTACTGCCGTTTGTTCCGGTGCTGTCAGCAAATACGCTTTCTTCAGGTGTTGCAGGTCTGTTGTATTCAAGTTCAGGATTTATTTCTCCACGCTGTTCATAATATGGATTGATAACATATTTCTGCACTATAGGATAACATCTGAAACATACTATAAATCCAAGTATTGATGCAGGTTCAAAAAGCATCAGCATTAAAAATATCTGATAATATATCGCAAGAACTATTGCAGCTGCTACACTGATAACAAATATAAGCAACGTTATAATATTATCTTTCAATGCTATACAAGTAAGAAAAAATGCATTTTTTATAACAGCTGCAAGAGGAATATCCGTTGAAACTATCATAAGATAAATATAAAAATTCATCACTATAAATACTATCCCTGCGGTTATTGTAAGACTGAAAAGTATATACCAGCCATTGCTGCCTGTTTCATCTGCAACCTTAGGATAAAGCCAGCACCCTATTATTATTCCTGCAAGCATTATTAAATCAACTATACCTACAAAAAATGATTGCTTGAAATTCTTTTTGAATGAGTCCCAGAAGTCGCTCCATACATATGCAGGACGTTCAAGGGATATATTCCTCAAAACTTTTGCTATGCCTGCCGTTGCAGGACCTATTGTAATTATCGGAATACAGAATATAACATACAGAACATTAAGCTCTATAATCTTCCAGAAATGCCGGAAAAATATTTCAAAAAAAAGCTTTATACGGCTTTTATTGGAATTATCCTTTTTAATTCCTGCACCTTCCCTCTCAGGACTGAATCCTGAAAATATTCCCATTTAAAACTTCCTTTCATTTATTTTTTATTTTATTATAAGCATACCTGTTAAAAGATATGTAATTATACAATCGATAGCTGATGACAGAACAAGAAATATAAGCAAAACAATAAACTTTACAAAATACATCTTTACACTCGGACGTTCTATCAGGTCAGCATCTCCTTTAAATGATGACACCGCAACTGCCGTGGACATACGAATACTTTCACGAACTGCAAGCACAAGTATAACAGATGTTACAAGTGCATGAGGCAATATCATGAGTATGCATATAAAAAACCCCTTAAGAGCATATAAAGCATATGTATATGAAAATGAAATACCAAGAACAAATCCCCTGTATATTAGTACTGAAAGTTCAAGTGGCTGTGAAACTGCACTAAATCCTGAAAACATAAGCACAAGCAGTATAATAAATGTATTCATAAAAGCATCTTTGAACACTGTTATTATAGTACGCTTTTCAGCGGTCTTTATAAATCCTCTTATGCCATCTGCAAATTCAGGAAAACTTGGATATACTGCTGTACCGATTATAATTCCTATGATTATAAATGAAAGCATTATTATTATGCTTGTCCTGCTGAAATTTTTCAAATGCATCATTCCCCTGTTTTTATTATTATTAAAGAATATGCATTTAAAATATTATTTATAACTTATTTTGAAAGCTCATATGCTCTCTTTGTACAGCTTTCACAGGCATTATCAACTGTTTTCAGAAGATTTCCTTCATAAAGTCTGTCAAGACCGGCAAGAGTTGTTCCTCCCGGCGATGAAACCATTTTTATAAGTTCATCAATTGTATATCCTGAATCTGTAATCATCTTTGCTGAACCGATTAATGACTGTGCAAAGAGATTTTTAGCTGTTTCCTCATCAATATTTTCCTTAACTGCATAATCTATAAATCCCTTTGCAAAAAGATAAATAAATGCAGGACTGCTTCCGTTTATTGCTATAATTTCCTTCATTTTGTCCTTTGAGATAACTTCAGCTTTTCCGCATGATTTAAAGATATTAAGAACTGTTTCAAATTCCTCATCTGATACGCTTTCAGACCTTGAAAGCGCAGATGCTCCCTCGCCAAGCAAAAGAGGAGTATTCGGCATTACAAGTATAACCTTTGCATTTTCAACAGTTTTTGATGCAATGTAAGTATCATTAATTCCTGCAAGAATTGATACAATCACTTTATCAGCAGTCATTGCAGGCTTTACTTCCTCAAGAATCTGCTCTATCATCTGGGGCTTTACTGCAAGAAATATTATATTACATAATGATACTGTTTCAGCAATATTTTTACATGGCTTTACTCCATATTCGCCAAGTGCTGAGAGTTTTGCACCGTCAATATCAAATGCATATATTGCAGTATTGTCTTTGACACTGCTTCCTGCAATTCCTTTTATTATTGCAGTACCCATATTTCCTGTTCCTATAAAACCGATTTTGTTCATATTTTTACCAACCTTTCATTTAAATAAAAAAAATTTGCTTACTATGATTATACAGCAAAATGCACAAAATAGCAAGCAAAAAATTATAATATATTTTTGAATTTTTTAACACCACTTACAGAGCAGTCATGGTGTTATTTTACAGTCAAGTTTTTTCTGTAAACTGAATAAGTTTTGGATACCTGATTATATGCAGTAATTATAATAGGAATAATAAATGCTATAATCGGAATATCAACACAGAGTTGCAATAAATTCTTTATAATTCTCGGTAAAATCCATACTCCGAATGCATCATATCCGTCAGGATTAAAAAGATTGAAATCTTTATTTACATATGAAATATAGATAATCAATGAATTAAGACATATATGATTTACAAATACTACTATTACCCTCGAAAGACATATAAAAAATGTTCTTTTTGGAGTAATCTTGTACTTCTTAGAATCACTTTCATTTGCCTTATAGCATATAACGCCGTATATGATACCCGAAAGAATTGTTACAAGTGCAAGTGGAATTGAATATTCCCTTGTTGTATGGTTTGAAATTACATATCCGAGGAAATCTGTAGATAAATTTGCCATGCCTGCAACTACAGGTCCATAAAGTACTGCTATTGCTATTATAGCTATGAATGCAAATGATATTCTTATATCCTGAGTAATTTCAATTGCTGTTGACCTGATTGCTACTGCAAAAGCTATAAGCATACCGGTTACTGTTACGGTTCTTATGTTTTTAAGTTCATTTGCTGAACTTTTGAAAATAGAAAAAAAGCCTTTCATATAACCTCCTTTAATTAATGCTGTTTGCACAAAGGAACTTATCTAAAAGGCTCGATTATGCAATCAGCGGGATGCAAAAACCATACCGCAAGCATTTATAAAATACTTTTCGTTCAAACAGCAACTCCCCGTCTGTCTGACACTTCACGCATGGTTATCTACTCTGACTGCCAATTTATTCATATATAAATTATTATGCAGACTTCTTTATTTATATGTCCGCACTAAACTGACCATTAATTAAAAATTGAAATCAAAATGAAATTTCATTTGCAACATTGTAAAGTTCTTCATCAATAGTTTTCTTCATTGAAAGAGCTTCCTGAATGTCAAAGTCAACAATTTTACTGTCCTGCATACCTACTACACGGTTTCCGATACCCTTTTCAAGAAGTTCAACAGCATAATAACCCATCTGGCTTGCAACAACTCTATCTCTGAGTGTCGGGGCACCGCCTCTCTGAACATGACCGAGTATAGTTGCTCTTGATTCAATGCCTGTCTTTTCCTGAAGGTCTTTTGCTATGCTGTCAGCATTGCCTATACCTTCTGAAACAACAACTATGAAATGCTGTTTGCCGGTTTTTCTTGATTCAAGCATTTTCTTTGCGATATCATCAAGATTATATGGCATTTCTTCAATAATAATTGAAGTAGCACCACAGGCAATACCTGTATTAAGGGCAATATGACCTGCATGTCTTCCCATAACTTCAACTACACTGCATCTGTCATGTGACTGTGATGTGTCACGAAGCTTATCAACCATTTCAAGTGCAGTATTCATAGCTGTATCATATCCGATTGTATATTCTGTGCAGGCAATATCATTGTCGATTGTTCCCGGAAGTCCTACACAGAGAATACCTCTTGCTGAAAGGTCAGCAGCGCCTCTGAATGAACCGTCACCGCCAATAACTACTATACCTTCAAGACCGAGTTCTTCACATTTTTTCTTAGCTTTGTCAAGACCTTCTTCTGTTCTGAACTCATTACATCTTGCTGTATAAAGACAAGTACCACCCTTCTGAATGATATCTGAAACGCTTCTTTCATTCATTTCAAAGATATCACCGTTAATAAGTCCGTTATATCCTCTGCGGATACCGTAAACTTTCATACCTTTTCTGAGGGCTGTTCTTGCTACGGCTCTTACTGCCGCATTCATACCCGGAGCATCTCCTCCGCTTGTTAAAATACCAATTGTTTTTGCCATAATAAAAAGCTCCATTCTGCCATAAGGCTCAGATATTAATTATAACATTGTCAATATATATTTTACTACATTTATCATTTTGTTGTCAAGGGGTATTTGCAGTTATTTTGCTATACTTAAAAAAATAAAATAATTATTTGGAGATTTTATAAAAATTTTATTAAAATCCGTTGAATTTTAAATTTTTAACAATGTTAACATAAAAAATCTGTTATATCAGAAATTTTATAATTAATCTGAATTTTTAAAAGTAAATTTTAATCTTCTCATATTGATTAAATCACAATATGACATTTCCTCCATAATACAAAAATTTCTGCACTATTTTGTATTATCCCCTGATAATGATATTTTCTATCACATAAAACCAAGCATAATCGGATATCTTGTCTTGCATAAATTTTATAAAATTTTTTTAATGAAATTGGTGTGAACATAAAAGACCTCAATATCTTGTCTTGCATAAATTTTATAAAATACCCCTGAATCCAAATGAATTCAGGGGATATTCATATTTTTTTATAAATAATACAAATTATTCAGCGTCTTCTGTTTCTTCGGAAGTATTGCCAAGCAATGCTCTCATTGAAATGCTGATACGTTTCTTATCATAGTCAACATCTGTGATTTTAACATCAACAGTCTGACCAACCTTAACGATTTCCTTTACATCGTCAACTCTCTTGTCAGCGAGCTGTGAAATGTGGATAAGACCGTCAACGCCTTCTATAATCTGAGCAAATGCTCCGAAAGGAGTAATTGAAACAATCTTTGCTGAAACAACATCACCGATGCTGTATTCATTTCTGAATTTTTCCCATGGGTTGTCCTCATTTCTTCTATAACCAAGAGAAATTCTTCCTGCTTCTTTGTCAAGGTCCTTAATGTAAACTTCAATAACATCACCGACTTTAACAACTTCTGAAGGATGCTTGATTCTGCCCCATGAAAGCTCCGAAATGTGAACCATTCCATCAATGCCGCCAAGGTCTACAAATGCACCATAATTTGTTATTGATTTTACTTCACCCTTATATTCAGTACCTACTTCAGCAGTTTCCCAGAACTTCTTCTGTGCAGCATCTTTTTCAGCCTTCTTCACAGCCTTGATTGAACCTACTGCTCTGCGACGCTGTGCATTTACTTCAATAATCTTGAGTTTTACATTCTTCTTTACAAGAACATCAAGACTTTCATCACGGCTTACACCTGTCTGTGATGCCGGAACAAATACTTTTACACCAAGACATGAAACAAGTATTCCGCCTTTGATTATGCTCTGAACAACACCTTCAACTATTTCGCCTGATTCGCAAGCCTTATTTACATTGTCAAAGCCTGCCATTTCATCAACTTTTTTCTTTGAAAGCTGAACTGTACCATCCTGATCGTTGACTTTAAGAACTATAAGTTCAACTTCGTCATCAACGTTTACTATATCAGATGGTTTCTTTGACGGGTCATCTGTAAGCTCATCAAGAGCGATATAGCCAGTATGCTTTGTACCGAGGTCAACAATTGCTTCGGTATTATTTACCTTAACAATCTTGCCTGTAACCTTCTCTCCTGTATGTATTTTTTTAAATGTCTGTTCCAACATTTCCTCAAAATTTTCTTCGCTGACTTTTGTCAAATTTTCACTCATGTGTGACTGTACCTCCTTAATTATATAAGCCGGGGTAGATGCTCCGGCAGTAATACCAATATTTTTGGCATCAGACAGATTCAATCCGTCAAGTCCGCCTGAGTCCTCGATATGATACGACGGGCAGTATTGACTGCATACGCTGTGCAGCTTTACCGTATTTGAACTATGCATTCCTCCGATTACTATCATCACATCAGATTTCTTGGCAAGTTCTATGGCACTGGACTGCCTTGCTGAAGTTGCATTGCATATGGTTTCAAAAATTTCAATATCCTGATTGTCCTTCGGAAACATATCAAGACACAATCTCCACCTAATTATATTATACGTTGTTTGCGCCACAATTGCAACCTTTTTTTTCAAAAAATCCGGATTTTTTAAAAAAAAATTTTTTAATTCGTGCTCATCTTTAAAAACAACAGGTTTTTTCAAACAATGACCTACAATTCCTTCCACTTCGGGATGAGAGTAATCTCCAGCTATCATTATTTCATATCCCTGAGCGGATTTCTCTCTGACAATTTTATGAATTTTAGCAACAAAAGGACAAGTGGCATCAATAAACTGATTGCCTTTTTCTGCAATTTCATCATATATACTTTTACCAACACCATGTGAACGGATTATAACTCTTTCATCAGGATTTATTTCGCTTATGCTTTCAATAATACGCACTCCACGTTTTTTCAGGTCATCAACAACATTCTGATTATGTATAATAGGCCCTAAAGTACAGACACTTCCGCCTTTATCCAGTTCCTGATATACCATTTTAACTGCTCTGTCAACTCCGAAACAGAATCCCGCTGATTTTGCAAGTGTTATATTTACCATAAATATTTATCCCTCCACAAGTTCAGTTATACTCTGCATTATTATCTGCTTGACAGCTTTAAGTTCTCTTGGTGCGGGCTTTTCACTGACTGCAATTTCACCAGCTCTTACAGGCTTTCCGAATTTTACAGTTACCTTGCTGCGGAATTTCAGCTTTCCCTCAAATATTATTCCCACAGGTATTACATCAGCACCTGCCATTGCTGCAATCATAGCAACTCCTGTCTTTCCCTTTCCGACTTTTCCGTCTTTTGAGCGTGTACCTTCAGGAAATATTACAAGGTTTCTGCCCGATTTCAACTTTTCAATTGATGTTTCAATGACGCTCATGTCACCGCTTCCTCTTACCACAGGAAATGCTCCCATCATTTTTATAATTCCCGTAAAAAATATATTCTGATGGAAAAGTTCTTCCTTTGCCATATATGCAAAACGCTTTCTGACAGGAAGCGTTATAAGTACAGGGTCTGCATAGCTTCTATGATTGCTTGCATATATATACCCTCCTTCTTTGGGGATATTTTCAAGTCCCTCATAGGAAAGATTATATACAATTTTATATATCAGCATCATAATTTTTCTGACTATAAAATATATCATTTTGTTCTCACCTTTTCAGCTGATTTTTTCTTTAATCATATTAATAATATGATTGATGACTTCATCAAGTGTCATATCGGTTGAATCAACAAGCACCGCATCATCTGCCATTTTAAGCGGGGAAGTTTCACGGTGTTCATCATCATAATCCCTTTTGATGATATCTTCAAGTATCTTTTCATATGACGGACAGTCAGGCTTTTCTTTAAGTTCAAGATATCTTCTTTCTGCACGTTCTTCAGCACTTGCTGTAAGAAATATTTTAAGGTCTGCATTAGGAAGAACAACTGTTCCGATATCCCGTCCGTCCATTATTACATTATTTTCACGGGCATTTTTTTTCTGAAGGTCAAAAAGAAAACTTCTGACTTCTGGAATTGCTGAAACTCTTGATGCCCCCATCGAAACTTCAGGAGTTCTTATTTTTTCAGAAACATTTTCATCATTAAGAAATACCTGCTGTAAACCATTAATAAATTTAAGTTCAAGTCTTATTTCATCAAGACAGGCAAGAATTTCATCAGGATTAAATGCATTTTTCCTTATTGTATAAAGGGCAATTGAACGGTACAAAGCACCTGTATCTATATATATATATCCAAGTTTTGCTGATACCACCTTAGCAATTGTGCTTTTCCCTGCACCTGCCGGACCATCAATTGCTATATTTACTGTCTTTTCCATTTTAACATCTCCAAAATATTACATATTATCTCCTGCACAATATCCTGTTGCAAATGCAATCTGAAGATTAAAACCTCCTGTATATGCATCAACATCAATTACTTCCCCTGCAAAATACAAACCTTGAACAAGTTTTGATTCCATAGTTTTCGGATTTATTTCCTTCACTGAAACTCCTCCGCTTGTTATTATAGCTTCCTCAACAGGTCTGAATTTCTTTACAGTTACAGGAAAATTTTTAATCAGTTCCACAAACGATTTTCTTTGTTCCCTTGTAATACTGTTTACTTTTACATCGGCAGGAATACCCGATAATTCAACAGCTACAGGAATAATTTTTGCAGGAAGAAGTTTTCCCAGTGAATTTATAAAGGAACGGTTAATCATTTCTGAAAAATCTTTCTGTATACGCTTGTCAAGCTGTTCAAGAGAAAGTGCAGGCTTTAAATCAATTTTTATCCTGTATCTGTTGCGCTCCATTTTTCTTATATGAGAACTCGCACTGAGTACAAGAGGGCCTGATATTCCGAAATGAGTAAAAAGCATTTCTCCCATTTCCTTATATATACATTTTTCTCTGTCATAAAGGCTTAAAGTCACATTTTTAAGAGAAAGTCCCATCATATCACGGCAATAGCTTTCCTCTGATACAATCGGAACAAGCGATGGTTTTATTTCTGTTACGGTATGACCTGCCATTTCAGCAAGTCTGTATCCGTCACCTGTTGAACCTGTCTGAGGATATGACTTTCCGCCTGTTGCTATCAGTACAGACTGGGAATATATTTCTTTTTTACCGCATCTTACACCGCAGCATACACCGTCATCTATTATAATTTCCGTAACTTTATCATGAATTATATCAACTTTATTCCTTTTGAGTTCTCTTTCAAATACCTTTACAATATCCTCCGCCTTATCCGAACATGGAAAAACTCTGTTTCCTCTTTCAGTTTTAAGAGAAACTCCTGCTGTTTCAAAAAAATTCATAGTATCATATGACGAAAATGATGAAAAAGCACTGTAAAGAAATCTTGAATTTACAGGTATATTTTTCATAAGCTCATCAATATCACAATTATTTGTAACATTGCATCTTCCCTTGCCTGTAATCATCAGTTTTCTGCCTATCCTCTTGTTAGGCTCTATAATCAGCGTTCTGCGGTAATTAAGAGCTGCCCTGTCTGCTGCCATTGAGCCTGCTGCACCGCCTCCGACTATTATAACATCATAATTCATTTTTTTCTCCGTTTTCAGATTTTTTATACGCATCATATTTATCCCATATATCTTCAAGCCTTTTAAAAATACTGTTGACAATATCCTGCTTTTTAAAACTAAGTGCAACTATAAGTGCATTTATAAGACTTAAAGGTGCAACAAGAGAATCGGCAAATGAAATCATATCGCTTTTCGCAAATAAGGTACAGTCTGCAAATTCAGCAATCGGAGATACTTCGCTGTCAGTAATCGCTATAACTCCTGCTCCTTCATTTGATGCATATTTAAGAGCATTTATAGTCTGTACTGAATATCTTGGAAAACTTATTCCTATAACTGTATCCCTTTCGTTTATATATATAAGCTGTTGTAAAAGTTCGCTCGTTCCTCTTGTTATCAGCAGTCTGACATCATCACACATAAGGCTCATGTAATATGAAAGAAACTGTGCCAAAGGCTCTGCACTTCTTGAACCTATAATATATACGGTTCTTGCTGATGATATTTTCTCAACTGCCATATTAAACTGTTCTTCTGAACTCTGTTCAAGCGTTTTTCTTATTCTTTCAATATCAGAATTAAGAACTTCTTCAAGAACATTCTTGTTTTCCATACGCATATTTGAAACTTCTATACGCTGTACAGATGTAAGCTTTATTCTCATTGCTTCATTTATTGCCTGCTGCAATTCAGGATACCCATCATATGAAAGCTCTGTCGCAAACCTTACAACAGTTGATTCACTTACTCCGGCACTTTGTCCGAGTTTAAGGGCAGTCATAACAGATGCCTTGTCATAATTTTCAAGTATGTAGTCCGCAATTTTTTTATGTCCCTTTGACATCTTAGGGTAAAAAAGCTTTATCTTATCAAAAACATCAATGCTCACCTTTTTATCTTCCCCTGAATTTTATTCTGAAGATTTTTAATTTCTGTTCTTAACTGCTGTGTTGAATCATAATCTATTACATATCTTCCGTTTTCAGATTTGATTACATCACCTTCTCTTATACTCATGGGAAGCTGTCCGCATTTAATTTCAAAATGAGAATTTTCATCTTCCTCGATTACTGCAATACCATTTTCAATTCTGTCAACAATAAGCATAAAAAACATCACTCCTGTTTATTATCATAATCAACCTTTATATCTGTTCCATCAGATGTGATAACAATATTTCCCTGCAAATCCGTTCTGTATATATTGTCAGTATACTCAAGCAGTCTTTGAATAGTTTCTTCATTAGGGTGATTGTATGAATTACCCTCGCCACATGAAATTACTGCATATTCAGGCTTTACAACTTCAAGAAATTTTTCTCCTGTTGATGAATTGCTTCCATGATGGCCAACTTTAAGAACATCTGTATCTTCAAACATTCCGTTTTTGAGTACTTCATTCTCACTCTTTACTTCAGCATCACCTGTAAAAAGAAATTTGGTATCACCATATGTAAGCTCAGAAATAACTGAAAAATTATTGAGGTCACTGTAATCATCATTTACAGGTGCAATTATCTCAATTTCAGCATCTCCAAAATTTAAAATTTCTCCCACATATGCCTCCTCAAGATTACAGTCCTTTTCATCAACTGCATTTAAAAATTCCGCATAAACTTTAGTTGTCGGAATTTTATCATCTGTCATATGCGGAATTATAACTGTATCAACATCATTTTCGGCAATAACCTGTGCAAGCCCTCCGATATGGTCAGAATGAGGGTGCGTAGCTATGATGTAGTCCAGCTTCTCCACTCCATGCTCATTAAGATATGAATTTACAGCATATGCTTCTTCTTTTTCTCCTGCATCAATAAGAATATTGAAATTATCAGTTATTATAAGACTGCTGTCACCCTGTCCCACATCTATGAAATGAACCTGTATTTCATCTGATAAAGAATTTTCACTATCATCAAAACTTATATTAATTGTACAGCCTGTAAGAATAACTGCACATAACAAAGCAGTACAGATAAATTTAACTATCTTTTTCTTTTTTTCTGATTGCGACATCTGTCATTTCCGCCCCTTCTGGCTGCTGATTTTTTTACATAATTTCCGGCTCCTGATACAACTGTTTTATCAGGAGCTACAAGACAGTTTTTTCCGTTTCCGATAAGGTCACGCCGTCCCGCTTTTATCAATGCTTCAATAACAATCTTCTGATTCTGAGGCTTAAAATACTGGAGCAATGCTCTCTGCATAGCTTTTTCATGCGGAGTTTTCGGAACATATACTTTCTGCATTGTGTAAGGGTCTAATTCAGTATAGAACATACAGGTTGATATAGTTCCCGGTGTCGGATAAAAATCCTGAACCTGTTCAGGACGGATATTATTTTCTTTCAGGAAAAGAGCAAGCTCCACAGCTTCCTTTAATGTACTTCCAGGGTGAGATGACATAAGATAGGGCACAAGATACTGTTCCTTATTCATACCTTTTGTTATAGAATAGAATTTCTCCTGAAATTTCTTATATGTTTCAATATGAGGCTTTCCCATCTTGTCAAGAACGACTGCTGAACAGTGTTCGGGAGCAACTTTAAGCTGTCCGCTTACATGGTAGCGGATAAGTTCTCTCATAAACTCATCATTTTTATCCTCTATAAGATAATCATATCTTATTCCTGAACGGATAAATACTTTCTTTATACCTTTTATCTGACGCATTTTCCTGAGTATTCCGAGATATTCGGCATGGTCGACTTTAAGAGCTTTGCATGGAACAGGTGCAAGGCATTTTTTACCCTTGCACAATCCCATTTTAATCTGCTTTTCACATGATGGCTGTCTGAAATTTGCTGTAGGTCCGCCTACATCATGTATATATCCCTTGAAATTAGGCATTTTAACAAGCCTTTCAGCTTCTTCAAGAACCGACTTTTCACTTCTGCATGAAATTTTTCTTCCCTGATGAAGTGCTATTGAACAGAAATTACAGTTTCCGAAGCAACCTCTGTTATGAGTTATTGAAAATTCAACTTCCTTTATTCCCGGAACACCTCCAAGACTCTCATAGCTTGGATGATATGCCCTTGTATATGGCAGACTGTACACATAATCCATTTCTTCGGTTGTAAGACAGTATGCAGGAGGATTCTGAACAAGCATCAGCTTATCATGACGCTGAATTACAGTCTTTCCATACACTTCGTCCTGCTGGTCATACTGAATACGGCAAGCCTTTGCATAAAGTTCCTTATTTTCACATACTTGCTTATATGAAGGGCATTCCGCCGAACCTACAGGAGTATTGACAGGCTCTGTAATGTAACAAGTTCCCCTTATATCAGTAAGATTTTTAATATCTTCCCCATTTGCAAGACGATTTGCAATATCAGTTATCTGATGTTCAGACATACCATACATAAGCAAATCAGCACCGCTTTCAAGCAGTATTGACGGCTTGACACAATCGTCCCAGTAATCATAATGTGCAAACCTTCTGAGTGATGCTTCAAGACCTCCTATGGCAAGCGGTATATCACCATATATTTCTCTTATTTTCTTACAGTATACTATAACTGAACGGTCAGGACGCTTTCCGGCTTTTCCGCCTGCTGTATAGGCATCATCTGAACGCTTTTTCTTTGCAGATGTATAATGTGCAACCATTGAGTCAATATTGCCCGATGTAACAAGAAATGCATATTTAGGTCTGCCAAGCTTTTTAAAATCCCTGTCACTTTTCCAGTCAGGCTGAGCAATAATTCCGACTGTATATCCAAGTGATTCAATCATTCTTGAAATTATAGCAATTCCAAAGCTTGGGTGGTCAACATATGAATCTCCTGTAATGCATATAAAATCAAGCTGTTCAATTCCTCTTTCGTCCATATCCTGCTTTGAAACAGGCAAAAATTTATTCATATATAATCATATTCCTCTTATATAAAATTATTTACTTTCATTTTTCATATTAAGTTTTCTCTCTGCCCACTGGGATTTTGACATAAGCACTTTTCTTGGCTTTGCTCCTTCAGATGCTCCGACAACACCCATTTCTTCAAGCTCATCGACAATTCTTGCAGCTCTCGCATATCCAAGCTTTAATTTTCTCTGAAGTGATGAGGTTGATGCCTGTCCCATTTCAACAACTATATCGATGGCTTTTTCGATAAGCATTTCATCATTTCCCGCAGGTATTATATCATCTGATGAACCGGAATTTTTATTTCCTTTCTGTACAGGAATATTCTTTTCAATTTCATCAAGTATTTCATCACTATATTCCGTATCATATTCATTTTTAATGAAACTTACAACATTTTCAATTTCCTTTGTGGAACAGAAACAGCCCTGTACCCTTATCGGTTTAGGCACTCCTGACGGAAAATAAAGCATATCTCCTTTTCCGAGCAACTTATCCGCACCTCCTGTATCAAGAATTGTTCTTGAATCAGTCTGTGACATTACAGAGAGTGCAATACGACTTGGTATATTTGCCTTGATAAGTCCTGTGATAATGTCCACTGTAGGACGCTGTGTGGCGATTATAAGGTGCATACCCGCTGCACGAGCCATCTGTGCAAGGCGACATATAGCCTCTTCAACAGCATCTTTTGATGCCATCATAAGGTCTGCAAGTTCATCAATGGCAATTACAATCTGCGGGATTCTATCCATTCCATCAACTTCTTCAGCCATTTCATTATATCCTGTAATATCTCTTACATTATTATCAGCAAAAAGCTGATATCTTCTAAGCATTTCCTGTACTGCCCAGTTCAAAGCACCTGCTGCTTTTTTGGGGTCTGTAACAACAGGTACAAGCAGATGAGGGATACCATCATAGACTTTAAATTCAACAATTTTAGGGTCAATAAGTACAAGCCTTACTTCTTCAGGTGTTGCCTTATAGAGAATACTCATAATAATTGAGTTTGTACATACAGATTTACCTGAACCTGTTGAACCTGCTATAATTACATGAGGCATTTTTGCAATATCTCCTATTATTGCCTCTCCTGCAATATTTTTTCCGACAGCAAATGAAAGTTTGCTCTTTGAACGTTTAAACTCATTGCTTTCAAGCATTTCCCTGAGTGAAACCATATCCTTATTCTTGTTGGGAATTTCAATTCCAACCGCAGGTTTTCCGGGAATAGGAGCTTCAATTCTTACTCCTTCTGCTGCAAGATTAAGTGCAATATCATCAGAAAGATTTACAATTTTTGAAACTTTGACACCTGCTGACGGCTGAAGCTCATATCTTGTAACTGTCGGTCCTCTGCTTACTCCGATTACTCTTGTTTGGACTCCAAAGCTGTTAAGAGTTTCAACAAGTTTTTCCGCAGTCTGCTTGAGTTCATTTGCAGATTTAGGATTTTTACTGTTATCAGTTCCATATTTAAGCATTTCAACAGATGGGAATTGATATTCAACTTTAACCATTTTTTTTTCGTATTCACTATCAGAATTTTCTGATATGTTCTCAGAATGATGAAATTCTGATACAATATCATCATAGCTGTTATTGACTGAATTATTTTCGTTACATTCTGATTCAACTGTAATACTTTCAGAAATATCACTTTTATTCACTTCAGAAATTTCTTCTTTATATCTGTCAGAATCAGGAATATCACCGTCATACTGTTCAAATATCTCAACATCAATTATATTGTCATCATCTTTTCTTCCGTTATGAATATCTTCCCATTCAGCCTTGATTGTATTATTATCATTATACGGATTTTTTTTATTATCAGAACCGCTGTTTATAATTTCAATAACTTCCTTATCTTTTTCATCTTCTTCAATATTGGATAGTTCTGCATCACAATCTTGCTTCATATGTCTGAATGAAGAAATTAGTTTTTCTATAATATTTATATCTTCATAACTTTCATCTGTTTCTTCATCATCTTCATAATCAGGACCGTTGAATGTAAAAAAATAATTTGAAAATCCCTGCTCACTGATATTATGAACTGTACTCTTTACCCAGTCAACAGGCTTCCTGAATATTTTAAAAAGTTCAATAACACTCATATTTGAAATAAGCATTATAAGCACAAAAAGCAAAAGTATAATTATAATCTTTGCTCCTGTTGAACCGAAAAAATCAATAAGAGGTATACCAAGCAGTGAACTTATAACTCCCCCTCCACGGAACATCGCTCCTTGTGTATACAGAAGCTTTATCCGCTGGTCAAATTCCTCTCCCTTTATCTCTCCGACAAATATTATCTGTACCACTGCACTTATAATGCATATAAGAATTGCTCCCTGAATTACAAGTCTTGTAATATCCTCACTCTTTTTATTCTGCGAAATCATATATGAAATAATTATCATTATTACAGGAACTGCAAAAACTGATATCCCGAAAATTCCTCTGAGAGCAATATGTATTTTCAGCCAGCCTGCACTTCCCTCAATCATGGTAAAAAGAAAAACAAGCACACCTGATGAAAAAAGGATAACTGACCACAGCTGATTTTTCGGACTGACTTTTCCAGAATTTTTTTCTTTTGATTCATCATTCCGTGACATACCTATTTTTTCCCTTTCAGCCATATATGCAATCCTTTCATAAAACTACATAATTTCACTGCTTCTTATGTATTCAACTATATTCATTCCAATTATTTTTTCATAAATTCCGATAGATATTACAACTATTCCAAGTATAAATGTATAAAACGCAAATATTTTAAATTTATTTGAACTTACAAGCCATGAAACCATCTTTATAGACATTATTCCAACAACTGCTGCAACTACCATTCCTACAATATAAGGAACATAATCAATTGTTCCTATTCCTTCGCTGACAGCCTCTTTTATCTCAAGCACACAGCCTCCCAATATTGCAGGTATTCCAAGAATAAAGGAATATTTTACCGCTGTATCTCTTGAAAATCCGCTGAAAAGTCCTCCGCATATTGTAGAACCTGAACGTGAAACCCCCGGAAGAAGTGCTACTCCCTGAAATATTCCGACTGTAACAGCATCTTTTACTGTTATGTTTTCAGGAATTTTTTTACCCTTTGTACATCTGTCAGAAAGACTTAGTATAATGGACGTGTAAATAAAGCATATTCCCTCAACAACTATATCATTATCCTCTGAAATTCTTTCAAAAACATCATTGAATATATAAAATGGTATTAACAGTGAAAGAGAAATGACAAGCATTATTATCATTCTTCTTTCACCATTCATTGTACTCCATTTAAATTTTCCTGTAAATATATCTTTTATCATTAATCCAAATTCTTTTATCAATGCCCATATTGTATCTTTAAAAGCAATAAAAACTGCTATAAGAGTTCCTAAGTGAAGAATTGCTGAAAAAAGCAATGCTCCTTCACCATAATTGCCTGTAAAATGCTGATATAATGAAATATGCCCTGAACTTGAAACAGGCAGAAATTCTGTCAGCCCCTGAATAATCGCCTGAATAATCGAATCAATTATTGTCATTGTAAAATATCCTCCAGATTTCTTTTGATTTACAGAAATTTATGAATTGTCAGAAACAGTGTCAGAATACTTTTCACCGCTTTCCTCAATAAGCGAATAAAGGCATTCAATAGCATCACTCAGTCCGCCCATTTTGTCAATAAGACCAATTTTAACAGCCGTTTCACCATCAATTACCGTTCCCATATCCATAACAAGCTCACCGGTTTTCATAAGCATATTTCTAAAACATTGCTCTGATATACAACTGTTTGACGTAACAAAATTTACAATTCTGTCCTGCATCTTATCAAAATAATGAAGTGTCTGAGGTACTCCAAGTACAAGACCATTCATTCTTACAGGGTGAATTGTCATAGTTGCCGATGGCACTATAAAGGATTTTTTAGCACTTACTGCCAAAGGAACACCTATCGAATGACCACCGCCGACCACAAGAGAAACTGTAGGGGTTTTCATACCTGCAATAAGTTCTGCAATTGCAAGTCCTGCTTCAACATCTCCTCCCGCAGTATTAAGAATAATGAGCAAACCTTTAATCGTTCTGTCCTGTTCAACAGCGGTAAGAACAGGAATTATATGCTCATATTTAGTAGTTTTATTCTGAGATGACAAAACATAATGCCCTTCAATCTGCCCTATTATTGTAAGACAATGAACAAGATATTTGGCGTTATTCGGTTCAATGTCTCCTGTTTTTTCTATCTGCTCAAGCTGTGAATTATTGTCCTGCTGTTTATCATTTTCTTCAAATTCATTATTATCTGTATGCATATTTCATCTACCTCCATATATTTACATATTAAATATTATTTCATTAAAAAGCAGATATATGCATATACAATATTAATTATAACATATTTTCAAGTAAAGTCAATTAAATAAATGTAAAAGGTTAAAAATATATTCCGCTTGTTCATTTTTTCACTAATTTCAATCACAATATAAAATGCACTTTAAAAAATAAAAAATTTATTCATAAATAATTACTGTTTGAAATAAAATAAAAACCCCCTTAACTTTGCATTAAGGGGGGAAAAGAAAGAGCCGGCATCGCCTTATCTTCCCAGGTCGTCTCCAACCAAG
>CAYRPZ010000023.1:0-19358 GCA_964426275.1 uncultured Ruminococcus sp.
TCCAGCCCGAAATTTTTCTTATGACACCAATAATTATATTTCCTGCTGTAAAAAAGTAAAGCGCAAATCCGAGAATATTTCCGACTGTATAAAAAAATCTGTAATCTCCCCTTGCACAGACTATTGTAAATGCTGTCATGAATACTGCATATATCATCATGTATAAAATATCTTCAACAGCTACAAGAATTGTATTATGCGGAAAAAGCGTTCTTATCACACGGAAAATATCGAAAAGTATTCCCAGAGGTATTCCGAAAAGGCAGGATATAAGAAACAGCCTTGTCTGTTCATTGACACTGAAAAAAGTTTCAAGTTCCGGCAAAGAAAACATCTCCTTTTATCTGAAAAGTTTTCCGAGGAATGAAACAGGATTATGCTTGTCCCTGTCACCGTATACAAGGGAGTATATATCACCTTCAACAGTCATTTCTCCGGTTTCTATACTCATTGAATTTACATGAAGATTTTTTCCGTTTACTGACAGTTCCCCCATCTGTGTATAAATAAGAATGGTTTTCTCATCGAAATTATCCACATCTGTAACTCCTGATACAGAAATAGTTTTTCTGTTCTCCATAATTACATTATGTACAGCGGTATGCTTTAAAGTTTTTTCACCGGACATAAAATTCACTGCTCCTCTGTTTTTTAATATTACTTTTATCATATTAAATTATATTCAGCATATGTGCAGTATATGACAAAGACAGCACACTTTTTTCAGTATGCTGTCTTTTCTGTGATGCAGTATTATTAAAAGCATATATTCTTAAATTACAGGAAGGTCGCTTACAGTTGCTTTATATCTGAATCCAAATTCATTGTTTTCCTTATAGTTGTAAGGATAGTAATTTACAGTTATCTCCTGAGTTCCATTTGGTATTTCAAATGTCATATATCCTCTTTCGGTATTTCCCGAAATAATGGTTGTATAAAATTTTTCAGCATCGGTAACTTTCTTTCTTGCCATTGATATAGCACTGGCTGATGCTATTGAATCCATACCGACAGGCTCTCCGTCAGCAGTTACTGTAAAATGTGAAAGAAAATTAACTTCCAAATCTTCAGCAGTTGTATTTTTTATATTGAATACTGCACAAAGGAGCATTGTATTATTGCTTGTTTCCTCAGCTGTTATAACAATCTTCTCAAGTGTTGCAGAAATTCCATTGCTTTCAAGAGTATCTCCTACAAAACCATCTATAATTTCATCAGGTTCTGCAAGTGCTGTTTCAGATACAGTTTCTTCCTTGCTGTCTTCTCCGCCTACTACAGCGGTTGTATAGTAAACGATATCATTATTTGAACTTTCATCTTTTTTATCTCCGCACCCCGTCATAGTTAGAAATGATGCTGAAACTGCAAGAACTGATATGACTGAAAATGATTTTTTCAAAAAACTCATTTTTATTCACCTTTCTTTTTACAATTACTTTAATTTTTCCGCCTGCTGCTCATATAATCATAATGTATAAGTCCAGTTACAAATTCAAGTATCTGCGATGTGGACTCAATAAGGTCATTGAGCAATTCTGTTGTGATATCGCTCATTATATCTGAGGGATATCTTGTTTCAATATAGAATTTATTTACTGCTGTGCTTTTGGCAAGCCATTTTTCAAAATTCCGGTCATACTGCATAGCCTGCTTGCAGAGCCATGTAAGATTATGACCATCATACAGTCTGTGACGTTTAAACATAAGATATGCTTTCAAAGCCTTTTCAATGCACTGCTGACAGTGAAATACAGCATTTCTCTGACATCTTTCATCTTCCGCAAGCTTTCTTGCGGAAAAAAGGTCTGTATATGCATAAACCATCCATCTGTCATACTGACGGCTGTCATTTTCCCTGTATCCTCTACTCATAAAGCACTGCTCCTGTATTGTTTATCTTCCATGCAAATGTGCCTTCATTGTCTTTAAGACTGTTCCATTCTGAAACTGTATAGAACACAAGGTCAAACGGGATATCGCTGTCAATATCCATATAAAGACTGCATTCAAGTTCCGGCATACTCTCTGTACTGTCATCAACTATAAGTGCAAGCTTAAAGCTTGTAAGTTCAGAATAGTTATTTGTTTTATAGCTTATGAGTATAATTTTATGCGGACTGCATTTTTCTGCAATTCTCTTTGCAATGCTGTTTATCAAGGGATTTTCTCTCATAAACAAAACCTCCCTTTAAATAACTGCTGATGCATGGCGTGTAACATGACAGCCTACATTTACCGATACAGGAAGTCCTGCAATATGTGTCGGAGCTTCTTCAATATTTACAGCAAGTGCCGTTACAGTTCCTCCGAATCCCTGCGGACCGATACCGAGTTTATTTATCTCCTCAAGCATTTTATTTTCAAGTTCTGCATAAAGCGGTTTCGGATTTCTTAAAGATATGTCCCTGCACAATGCTTTTTTTGCAAGATATGCACAGTGTTCAAAGTTTCCGCCTATGCCCACTCCTACTACTATCGGAGGGCATGGATTGCTTCCTGCCTTTGCAATGCTGTCAGTTACAAATTTTATTATATCGTCATGAGTTGCTGACGGTGTGAACATTTTAAGAGCAGACATATTTTCACTTCCGAATCCTTTCGGGCATACATCAATTTCAACCTTTTCACCGTCTGTTATCTGAATATGTACAACAGGCGGAGTATTGTCGCCTGTATTGACACGTTCAAGAGGGTCTGCAACCACTGAGCATCTTAAATAACCTTCTGTATATCCTCTTGACACACCTCTGTTCACTGCATCATTGAGAGAACCTCCCTCAAAATGAACGTCCTGACCGATTTTAAGAAATATAACTGCCATTCCGGTATCCTGACATATCGGAAGTTTTTCCTCTCTGGCAGATTTTATATTGTCGCACAAATCCTGAAATACTGCCTTTCCCGCAGGTGACTGCTCACATTCCCTGCATTCGGAAATTTTCTTTTCAAGACTTTCAGGCAGGTAGAGATTAGCTTTTATACAAAGGTCACGTACTGTATTTTCAATTTCCTTTACATTAACTGTTCTCAAAAGATATCACTCCTTATCATAAAAATAATTCAAATATATCAAATATCAAAGAAAATTAAAAGTACTTTCACAATGAAAATTACAAGAACTACTATTAATCCTTTTGAAATTTTTTGTTTTCTTTTCTCATTTTCTGATACTGTATATCTGACGGAACAAGAGGATTTCCGCATCTGACATAAAAATTCATTTTTTTCCTCAGCTGTCTGATTACAGCATTGCGGAAAATTTCTTATATCACTTCTTTTCCGCTGACAAAAACTTTATATGGTTCTGCCATTATGTCGAGCGGATTGAAATTCCTGCTGTAAATCTGAATATCAGCATCTTTTCCGACTGTTATGCTTCCTACCCTGTCGCTTATGCCTGTTATTTCAGCAGGCATTAACGTTATTGCTCTGAGTGCCTCATAATACGGCATACCGCCCTTTACGGCAAGAGAGGCTGAAACAGGAAGATACTGCACGGGAATTACAGGGTGGTCGGTACATATTGCAGTCCTTACATGATTATTATAGAGAATGGCTGTATTTTCAATTTTCAAATCCCTCATTTCAGGCTTGCATCTGTCACATAATACAGGTCCTGAGATTACAGGTATATTTTCATCATGAAGTATATCAGCTATTAGATGTCCCTCCGTGCCGTGAACTATAACTGCATCAAGGTCAAATTCCTTTGCAATTCTTATTGCCGTACACATATCATCAGCACGGTGACAGTGGAAATGTGCCTTTATCTTGCCGCTTACAAGAGGAATAAGAGCTTCACATTTCATATCATATTCAGGCATATCATAATTTTCACTGTCATTCTCATAACGCTTTATATCGTCATAATATTTTTTTGCCTTATAAAGTCCCTCTCTTATAACAGCAGTTACTCCCATTCTTGTGACAGGAGTTTCATCACGGTCATTATATACTGTTTTCGGATTTTCACCAAGAGCAAATTTTATTCCTGCTGTTTTTATAAGCATATCATCGACACGCCTGCCGTAAGTTTTAATGGCAATTATACTTCCGCCACAGGGATTAGCACTGCCCGGACAGGTAAGCACTGATGTTATTCCACGCTTTACAGCCTCTTTAAAACAGTAATCAAACGGATTTACTCCGTCAATTACTCTGAGATGGGGTGTAAACGGGTCTGTCTGTTCATTGCAGTCATCACCCTCAAATGCTATTCCGTTCTCAATTATCCCCATATGAGTATGGGCATCAACAAATCCGGGAATAACATCATTTTCCTGAGCATCAATATCATCTTTGCTTATTTTTTCGGGCTTCCCGCTTTGAACCTCTGTAATAATGCCGTCTTTTATCTCAATCCAGCCGTTGTCGATAATTCCGTTATCCATTGTATAAATCTGAGCGTTGTATATTTTCATAAGAAATACCTCATTATCTGCCTGAGAATATATGAACGAACTGCTTTATTTCATCTGCAACCATTGACGGTGAATTATTTGCATCTATTAAAACAGAAGAGTGTTTTTTATATATCTGATATCTTGAATTATATATTTCCTCAACCTGCTGTTTTGTATTATTTGCAATAAGCGGACGGTTGGTATCGCCTGAAATCCTTTCATAGCATACCTCAAACGGAACATCAAGAAATATTACAACTCCGCCTGAACGTGCGATTTCAGCATTTTTTTCATTTATCACAGCACCGCCCCCGCAGGCTATTACTGCCTCACGCTCTGCAAGTTCTCTGACAGCCTCCGTTTCTTTCATACGGAAATATTCTTCCCCTTTTTCAGAAAATATTTCGGGAATTTTTTTCCCCTCTTTTTTGACAATGTATTCGTCCATGTCAATATAATGAACCCCGAGCTTCTGGGCAAGAACCTGTCCGATAGTAGTTTTTCCGCACCCCATAAATCCGCAGAGAAATACTGTCATCTGAAATCAGCCTCAACTTTCTCTGATGATTTTTCTATAATCTCATTAATCTGTTCATCTGTATAGAAATCCCCGTTCCATATTTCATGAGCCTTTACAGCCTGAAGTACAAGCATTGCTATACCGCCTACAGCTTTTATTCCCATTGCTTCAGCCTTTTTAACAAGCTGTGTCTTTATCGGATTGTAAATAACATCAAATACTCCGCCGCACTGCTTAATTATTTCATCTGACACAGGGCAGGCATCTGACTTGGGATACATTCCGACAGGTGTCGCATTTATAAGCAAATCATATTTTCCGCTTATTTCATTCATCATAATGCATCTGACATCTGCCGAAGGGACTTTTGATTTTATTTCAGCTATAAGGCTGTCTGCCATTTCCTTAGCTTCAGGAATAATTGCCATTGTAAGCTCTGCACCCTTGAGAACTGCTTCTATTGCAATCATTCTTCCGACTCCGCCACAGCCGAGGAGCAGAACCTTTCCACTCAGATTAAGTCCCTGAGCAGAACGTACAAATCCTGTACAGTCAGTATTATATCCGATAAGTTTTCCGTTTCTGTTTTCAACACAGTTTACTGCACCGTAACGCTGTGCTGTTTCGTCAAGTTCATCAAGAAAAGGTATTACTGATACTTTATGAGGAATTGTTATATTATATCCGCTGAGTTTATTAATTTCAGCAATTTCATCTGAAAGTTTTTCCGGTGCGATATCAACACATTTGTAATCCGCTTCACGTCCTGCTATCTTAAAAAGCATATCATGAATGAACGGTGACATTGAATGTCCGAGCGGATGACCTATAAGAACATATTTTTCCATTTAAATCAGTCTTCCTTTCTGTAATCTGCAAGAAATGCTTCAAGTGTATCATTGTTTTCGATATTATATGCATGAGCATCAGGCAGAGTTTTCTTTACAAGACCCGTCAGAACTTTTCCCGGTCCGAGTTCAATAAAGTTTTTAAACTCATTTATCCTCATATTTCTGAGTTCATTTGTAAATCTTACAGGGGAAACCATATGATGTTTAAGCATATCTTTAATGAATATGAAATCAAAAAATTCATCGCCTGTAACATTGGAGAAATAATGGATTCCCTCTTTCGGATTATTGAATTTAATATCATCTATATTTTCATAAAATTCCTCCGCTGCCTCTTTCATAAGTTCTGAATGGAATGCTGCTGATACTTTAAGAGGCATAACTCTTGCCTTAAGTTCCTTGAATTTTTCACACGCTTCCTCAACGGCACTTCTTTCGCCTGCAATAACTGTCTGTACAGGTGAATTGTAATTTACAGGTTCAACATATCCTTCAATATCATGGCAGACACCTTCAACTTCCTGAGGTGTGAGCTTGAGAATTGCAGCCATTGAACCGTCTGTATTCTGAGCAGCCTTTTCCATTGCCTCTGACCTTGCCTTTATAACTCTGAAACCATCTTCAGGAGTTAATATTTCAGCAGCGACCAGTGCAGAATATTCGCCGAGAGAATGTCCTCCCACGCCCTGAAATTCTATATCATTCTTTTTAGCGGCTTCAAAACATAAAAGTGATGTTGCCATAATTGCAGGCTGTGAATAAATTGTTCTTGAAAGAGTCTGTGCATCAGATTCAAAACAGATTTTCTTCAGGTCAAATCCAAGAATATCCGATGCCATTTCATAGACAGAATTAAATTCCGGATTACTGTCAAGAAGATCCTTTCCCATCATAGGATATTGTGAACCTTGTCCCGCAAATAAAAACATATTCTTCATAAAATAATTTTCCTTTCATAAGCCTTAATTTTTATTGTATAATTCGTATATAAATAACCATTTTTTTTGTGCAAAAAGCAGAAATAACTTTGATTGCTATTAATTGGTAACATTTGCGTTGAAAAAAAACTGAAAATAGATTACAATTGAATAGAATTATACTCATTATATAATAACATATTCTTGAGAATAAAACAATAAAAAATTATATTGTATTGGAGGAATTTCTTTTGCAGGGAATAAAAATTTTAGGTACAGGTCATTACTCGCCACAGAAGATTGTAACAAATGACTATCTTTCAAAATTTATGGACACAAATGATGAATGGATTACTACAAGGACAGGTATTAAAAAAAGACATATCTCAGACGGAGAACCTACATGGTATATGGCTGTAAAGGCAGCACAGCAGGCTCTTGAAGTTTCAGGAACAAAGCCTGAAGAAATTGACCTTATTCTTCTTTCAAGCACTACAGAAGATTTCTTCCTGCCGTCAGGTGCTTGCATGGTACAGCGTGAAATCGGTGCGACAGGCTGTATGGCTGTTGATATCAACTGTGCCTGCTCAGGATTTGTATATGCTCTGGACATGGCAAGACGCTATCTTGCATTTGATGATGTAAAAAAAGTTCTTGTCGTTGCAAGCGAAAGCCTTTCAAAAATAACTGACTATGATGACCGTTCAACCTGTATTCTTTTTGCCGACGGTGCAGGTGCATGTGTGGTTGAAGCCTCTGATTCCCTGTACACATCTTTCCACGGTGCTGACGGAAACGGTGCTAAATTCCTTGTTGCAAAACATATTCACAAAGTTCATGATATAATAAAAGGCAGTCAGTCATTTGATGACGGACTCCCTGACAGCGGCAAGGAATTTATAGTTCAGGACGGCAAGGAAGTATATAAATTTGCCACTTCCATTCTTCCGCTTTCCGCTAAAAATGCCGCTGACAAAATCGGACTTTCTGTTGACGAAATAGACTATTTCATTCCGCATCAGGCAAATATGAGAATTATTGAAACTGCTGCAAAGAAGCTTAAAGTTTCACTCGATAAATTCATTGTGAATATTGACGAATATGCAAATACATCAAGTGCATCAATCATTATTGCATTTGATGAGGCTGTAAGAAGCGGAAAAATAAAACGTGGTGACAAGGTTTGCTTTGTAGGATTTGGTGCAGGTCTTACCTATGGTGCTGTTATAATTGAATACTGATGGAGGGAAAATTTTTATGAACACAAGAATAACTGAAATGCTCGGCATTAAATATCCTGTATTTCAGGGCGGTATGGCATGGATTGCTGAAAGTACGCTCGCAAGTGCCGTTTCAAATGCAGGCGGTCTTGGAATAATTGCAGGAGGTTCAGCTCCTATAGATTATCTCCGTGAACAGATTAGAAAAACAAAATCTCTCACTGACAAGCCTTTTGGTGTCAATATCATGCTTATGAGCGATAATGCCCAGGACCTTGCACAGCTTGTCATTGATGAAAAAGTCCCTGTTGTCACTACAGGTGCAGGCAACCCCGGAAAATATATATCCGCATGGAAAGAGAACAATGTAAAGGTAATACCTGTTGTCCCGTCAGTTGCTCTCGCAAAGCGTATGGAAAATTCAGGCGCAGATGCTGTTATCGCAGAGGGTACTGAATCAGGCGGTCATATCGGTGAAAATACTACAATGTGCCTTGTTCCTCAGGTTGCCGATGCTGTATCAGTTCCTGTAATTGCCGCAGGCGGTATCGCCGACGGCAGAGGAATTGCCGCTTCATTCATGCTCGGTGCTGAAGGTGTTCAGATTGGAACAAAATTCCTTGCATCAGAAGAATGTCAGATACATGAAAATTATAAAAATCTCGTCATCAAGGCTAAGGATACCGACAGCATAGTTACAGGAAGATTTACAGGTCACCCGTGCAGAAGCGTAAAAACCCGCTTTGCAAAGGAACTCCTCAATCATGAAAAAAATGGCGGAAGTCCTGAAGAATTTGAACAGAAAACTCTTGGTTCACTCAGAAAGGCTGTTCAGGACGGCAATATTCAAGAAGGTTCATTTCTCTGCGGTGCTATAGCAGGCATGATAAATGAAGTAAAACCATGCAGGGAAATTATTGAGGAAATGTTCGCTCAGGCTGAAAAACTTTTGAAAATATAAAATACAGACATGGAGGTATAAAAATATGGAAACAGCATTGATTACAGGTGCATCACAGGGTATTGGTGCAGAAATTGCAAAGCGTCTTGCAAAAGACGGATTCAATATAGCAGTAAATTGCTTTCCGAGCGACAATGATTTTACAAATGCTCAGAAAGTAGCGGAAGAATGCAGGGCTTTCGGGGTTGAGGCTGAATGCTTTAAGGCTGACGTTTCAGACTACAGCCAGTGTGAAGCTATGATAAAAGCTGTAAAGGAACGCTTTTCAACTATAGATGTCCTTGTAAACAATGCGGGAATTACCCGTGACGGATTGACTGCAAGAATGACCGAGGAAAATTATGACGCTGTTATAAAAGTAAATCAGAAAAGTGTATTCAATATGATGAAGCTTGCCGGAAATGTCATGATGCGTCAGAGAAGCGGAAAAATTATAAGCATGGCATCTGTTGTCGGAATATACGGACAGGCAGGTCAGATTAACTATTCTGCATCAAAAGCTGCTGTTATAGGTATGACAAAAAGTCTTGCAAAGGAACTTGCTTCAAGAAATGTAAGAGTCAATGCAGTTGCACCGGGATTTATAAGAACTCCAATGACTGATGCCTTGACTGATGACCAGAGAAATGCTATGATAGAAGTAATAGCAATGAAACGTTACGGTCTGCCTGAGGAAATTGCAGGTGTTGTATCATTTCTTGCAGGTCCTGACTCAAGCTATGTCACCGGTCAGGTTATTGAAGTAAGCGGTGGAATTTCAATGTAATAAATTTTTATACTGCTGTATGTGAACCGCATCAGCAAAATACCCTCGAATAAACAGATAGAAAAGGAGAACATTTATGAGAAGAGCAGTTATTACAGGAATGGGTACTATCAATTCCCTTGGCAAAAATACAGAAGAATTCTGGAACAACCTGAAAGCAGGAAAACTCGGTTTCTCATTTGCTGATAATATATTTGACATAACAAATTCCGATGTTAAAATCGTAAGTCAGGTAAAAAACTTTGATATCTCAGAATATGTTGATAAAAAAGATGCAAAGCGTATGGACAGATTTACTCAGTTTGCAGTTAAATCCGCAATTGATGCTTTAAAGGACAGCGGTTCTTACTTTAAGGATATTGACCCTTACAGAGCAGGCGTTATAATCGGCTGCGGTATAGGCGGTCTGGAACTCACCCAGAATGAACATAAAAAATATCTCGAAAAAGGTATGAACAGAATTTCTGTCTTTTATATCCCGATGAATATTGTAAATATGGCAGCAGGCACTGTTGCAATGAAAACAGGATTTAAAGGTGCAAACTTTGCAACTGTAACAGCCTGTGCATCATCAACTCACGCAATCGGTGAAGCATTCAGAAAAATAAAGGACGGATACCTTGATGTATGTCTTTGCGGAGGTACTGAAAGCTGTATCACTGAATTTACTCTCGGAGGATTTAACAATATGAAGGCTCTTTCAAGAGCTGACCAACTCGACAGAGCATCAATCCCGTTTGATAAGGAAAGAAACGGATTTATTCTCGGCGAAGGAAGCGGTGTGCTTGTTGTTGAGGAGCTTGAACACGCAAAGGCAAGAGGTGCCAGAATATATGCTGAAATCGCCGGATACGGTGCAACCTGTGATGCTTACCATATGACATCTCCTTCACCGGACGGCGAAGCTGCAAGCATGGGTATGCGTCTTGCATATGAGGAAGCAGGGCTTGATGCCTCTGAAATTGATTACATAAATGCTCACGGAACTTCAACAGGTCTTAATGATAAATATGAAACCAATGCTGTAAAACTTGCCCTCGGTGAAGAAAATGCTTCAAAAGTTAAAATCAATTCAACAAAGTCAATGATAGGACATCTTCTCGGTGCGGCAGGTGCTGTTGAAACAATTGTTACAGCACTTACAATCCATGACGGAATTATCCACCGCACTGCAGGATATAAAGTTCCTGATGAAGAATGTGACCTTGACTATTGTGTAAATGGAAATGTTGAACAGGAAGTAAAGGCTGCACTCACAAATTCACTTGGTTTCGGAGGTCATAATGCAACATTGTGCCTTAAAAAATATATTGGATAATCCGGAGGATTTTATAAATGGCTTACAGCATTGAAGATATTAAAAAAATTGCTCAGATAGTTTCTGAAATGAACCTTGGAAAAATTTCAGTAAAAGACGGTAACTCAGAAATTACTGTGGAGGGCAGAATTATGATGCCTGCCCCTCCGCATTTTCCTGAAACTGCTGTTGCTCTTATGCCTGAAATTCATTCAGAAATAAGTCTTTCTCCTGATACTGATGTTAAATCAGATGAAAAAATATCGGGAAATATAGTGAAATCACCTATTGTAGGAACATTCTACAGCTCACCTGCCCCCGACAAGCCACCGTTTGTTCAGGTAGGAAGCACTGTAAAAAAAGGTGATGTAATAATGATTATCGAATCAATGAAGCTTATGAACGAAGTTACAAGCGAATTTGACGGAACAGTAAAGAAAATTATGGTAAAAAACGGAGAGGCAGTCGAATATGACCAGCCTGTCATGATTATAGAACAGGAGTAATAAAATGTCAGATATACTGCTTAATAAAGAACAGATTATGGAGATTATTCCTCACCGTGACCCGTTTCTTCTTATAGATGAAGTTACTGAGATGGAAGCAGGAAAAAAAATTGTTGCATATAAGCATATAAAGGAAGATGAATACTGGTTTAAAGGTCATTTTCCGAAATATCCTGTCACCCCCGGAGTACTTATAATTGAAATGCTCGCTCAGGCAGGTGCAGTATGTATGCTCAGTCTTGAGGAACATAAGGGCAAAATAGGATTTCTCGGCGGTGTGAACAATGCAAAGTTCAGAAGACAGGTTCTCCCCGGAGAAACTTTAAAGCTTGAAGTGGAAATGATTAAAATCCGTGGTGCAATAGGCATCGGAAAGGCAACAGCCACTGTAAACGGTGAAAAGGCGGTTTCAGCGGAAATATCATTTGCTCTTAAATAAATAAACGGTGATTTGAAATGATAAAGAAAATAATGATTGCAAACAGAGGAGAAATTGCAGTAAGAATTATAAGAGCCTGCCGTGAACTCGGTATTCATTGCGTTGCTGTATATTCAACCGCTGATAAAAGTGCACTTCATGCACAGATTGCTGATGAAGCAGTATGTATAGGCCCTGCTTCCGTATCCGAAAGCTATCTCAATATGAATGCAATTATATCAGCCTGCCTTATAACAGGCTGTGATGCTATCCACCCCGGATTTGGATTTCTCTCCGAAAATGCTGAATTTGCAAGACTATGCCGTATAAACAATATAAAATTCATAGGTCCGTCACCTGAAGCAATCGAAATGCTTGGCGACAAGGCTTCTGCAAAGGAAACTATGAAGAATGCAGGTGTCCCTGTAATCCTCGGCTCAGAGGGTGCAGTTAAAAATATTGAATCCGCAAAAAAAGCTGCAAAGAAAATAGGATATCCTGTACTTGTAAAGGCATCAGCCGGAGGCGGAGGACGTGGCATAAGAATTATAAAATCTGAATCCGAACTCGAAAAACAGATAGTTATTGCACGTCAGGAAGCAAAGAATTTTTTCGGTGATGACTCTGTCTATATCGAAAAATTCATAGTCCGCCCACGTCATATCGAAGTACAGATTATGGCTGATGAATATGGAAATACTGTATATCTTGGTGAACGTGACTGCAGTATGCAGAGAAGAAACCAGAAAGTCCTTGAGGAAGCACCAAGTCCTGTTATGAACGACAAGCTCCGCAAAAAAATGGGAGAGGCTGCCGTCAAAGCAGCTAAAGCCTGCGGTTATTCCAATGCGGGAACTATTGAATTTTTAGTTGATGCGGATAAAAAATTCTATTTCATGGAAATGAATACAAGAATACAGGTTGAGCACCCTGTAACTGAATTTGTTACAGGAATTGACCTCGTAAAAACTCAGATAAAAGTTGCTTCAGGCGAAAAGCTTGAATTTTCACAGAAAGACATACAGATAAAGGGACATTCAATAGAATGCAGAATAAATGCTGAAAATCCGTCACTCAATTTCAGACCTTCTCCAGGGGCAATAAACGCACTTCATATGCCCGGCGGCCCCGGAGTACGAATTGACAGTGCCGTATATCAGGGATATACAATTCCGCCATACTATGATTCAATGATTGCAAAACTGATTGTATATGCTCCTACACGAAATGAAGCTATTATGAAAATGAAATGGGCATTGTCAGAATTTATAGTTGACGGCATTGACACAAATATTGACTTTCAGCTTGAACTGATTAAAAACAGAGATTTTGAAAACGGTGATTATGACAACGGTTTTCTTAATGAACTCATAAAACAGGGAAAGATATAGATGGGAGGTAATATTGAATGCTTGAAGATTTATTTAAAGTTGTAAAGCAAAGATTTAATGATGACACAGCCCATGAAGATGATTTAAATAAAACCGACCAGAAAGAAATGGTCATATATAAATGCCCGAGATGTCAGAATGCTATTCCGCAAGATGATTTCATAAGCCTTAATAAAATCTGCCCGAAATGCAATTATCATGGCAGACTTACAGCAAAGGAACGTCTTGACCTTACAGTTGACAAGGGTTCATTTACTGAATTTGACAGTGATATGATAAGTCGTAATCCTATAAATTTCCCTGAATATGATGAAAAACAGGCTGATTTAAGGGAAAAAACAGGTCTTAAAGATGCTGTTGTTACCGGTGAAGCTACAATAAGAGGAATAAAAGTTATCATTGCTGTTATGGATTCACACTATATGATGGCATCAATGGGAAGCGTTGTAGGTGAAAAAATTACAAGAGCATTTGAAACCGCTTCTGAAAGAAAACTGCCTGTTATAGTATTTACAGCATCAGGCGGTGCAAGAATGCAGGAAGGTGTTGTTTCTCTCATGCAGATGGCAAAGACTTCCGGAGCAGTCGCAAAACTCGGAGAATCTCACCAGCTTTTCATAAGTGTTCTGACAGACCCGACAACAGGCGGTGTTACTGCATCATTTGCATCTCTTGGCGACATAATCATTGCTGAACCCAAAGCCCTTATAGGATTTGCAGGAAGACGTGTAATCGAGGGAACTATAAAACAGCATCTCCCAGATGATTTCCAGCTTGCAGAATTTCTTATGGACAAAGGTTTTGTCGATATGATTGTTGAAAGAAAAAAAATGAGAAGTACCCTTTCAAATCTTCTCAGACTTCACGGATATTCGGCTGATGAGGTGTAATAATATGGAAAACAAAACTGTAAATCTTACTGCATGGGAACGTCTTTGCCTTATAAGAAATAAAAATCACCCTACTATAAGGGACTATATCCCGAATATATTTGATGAATTCTATGAAATGCACGGCGACAGATGCTACGGTGATGATGGTGCTGTAATAGGCGGTATCGCAAGGCTTGGAGATATGCCTGTAACTGTAATTTCTCAGGTCAAAGGCAGAAATATAAATGAAAATAAAAAATCCAATTTCGCAATGCCTCACCCTGAAGGTTACAGAAAGGCTTTAAGGCTTGCCCATCAGGCTGAAAAATTCGGAAGACCTGTAATATTTTTTATTGATACTCCCGGAGCATTCTGCGGTATTGAAGCCGAACAGAGAGGTCAGGGAGAAGCTATTGCCAGAAATCTTACTGAACTTATGATGCTTAAAACACCTATTATATCAGTTGTTCTTGGTGAAGGGGGAAGCGGAGGTGCATTGGCACTGGGTATATGCGATGAACTCGCTATGCTTGAAAATGCAATATATTCCGTCATATCACCAAGAGGCTTTGCAAGCATTTTATGGAAAGATGCAGGCAAAGAAAAAGAAGCCTGCGAAATTATGCATATAACCGCCGAAGATATGGTTAAAATGGGAGTTGCAGAAACTATAATTCCTGAGCCGGCAGGCGGTGCTCATAATGATTTGTGCAAAATGTCTGAAAATATCAAGGAATATTTGTTGGAAAAGACAACAGAAAAATCTAAAAAAAGTATTGACGTTTTATTGAATGAACGATATACTAAATTTAGAAAAATTGGTGAATTCTCAGAATAACATAATTTTCCGGTATATTGACAGAATTACTGTCATTATATATACAAACAAAAAACATTTGGAGGTTATTAACAATGATATTTGAAAAACTCAAAAGCATAGTTGCTGAACAGCTTGACGTTGATGCAGAAAAGGTAACAATGGAATCAAGCATTACTGAAGATTTAGGTGCAGATTCCCTTGACACAGTTGACCTTGTAATGGCTATTGAAGAAGTTTTTGATATTTCAATTCCTGATGAAGCCGTTGAAAATATTAAGACTGTCGGCGATATCGTAAATTACATTGAATCAAATCAGGATTAATTAAAATATCTTATTCTCAAAAATACTCAGGGCGGTTAGATTATTTCCGCCCTTGTATTTTAATATCCTGACTGTTTTTTAAAATATCTACTATTGTAGATAATCTGAAAGGAGATTTTTATATCATGGAAAAAAATAAAGAAAATTCCGAAAATAAAGCCCTTGTTATAAGCACAATTTCAACACTTGTACTTGCTTTATCAGTAGTTATAGCTGTCACAGGCTTTTTTATTACCAAAATAAAGAAGGACAAAGCATATATAGAAAAGTGGAAAGATTATGACGAATGCGGACTTTCATAAAGTCATAAGCAATTGTATGAAAAGGCATGATATTGAGATTTATGGATTCTGTCCGTTCATTGAAGCACTGCCTTTAATAGAATGCAGAGCAAAGGCACGGCTTCCCGAATTTTCTGAAACGGTGATAGTCTGTGCCTTTCCTTATCTTATAAAGGATAAAGGCAAAAGAAATCTTTCATATTATGCAAGTGTTACTGATTATCATACAGTTGTAATGAATAAATTAAAAAGCATGGCAAAGGAATTGTCACAGCTTGCAGGAGGAATTTTTGAACCGTTTGCTGACAGTTCCCCTATAAGAGAGGTAAGCACTGCTGTAAAGGCTGGTATAGGCGTTCTGGGCGACAATAACCTGCTTATAACTGAAAAATATGGGTCATTCGTATTTATAGGCGAAATAGTGACTGATATAAGAATTCAAACAGATACAATCCATAATAATACCTGCCTTCACTGCGGAATGTGCAGTAAAAGATGTCCTGCAAAAGCTGTTAAAAACGGCATTGTAAATGAAACAATATGCCTTTCAGCAATAACTCAGAAAAAAGGTATACTCTCCGATGATGAAATCAAACTCATAAGGGAAAATAAAATTGCATGGGGCTGTGATATCTGTCAGACTGTATGCCCGATGAATAAAAATGCTCATGAAACATATATTTCTGAATTTATAAATTCTGCACATCATTATCTTGAAAAATCAGAAATAAGTGCACGTATAAAGACAAGTGCATTTAACTGGAGAGGAAAAAAGACCATAACAAGAAATATTGAAATTCTGGAAGAATAAAAAACAAACAGCCGTTTTATTTTTAAAACGGCTGTATTAATATCTGAAATATTTCCTGGTGACATCTTCCCCCATCTAAAGAGGTGGGGGCTTCCTCTTGCAATAAAGCAAGCAGTCAGTTCTCGTTCGAGTAGTCTAATGACTACAGCATAAGCGAGCTAACCCCGTGTGTCCCACGGTTCTTGGGTTGTCTGAAAAACTGACTTTGCACATTTTACATCTTGAATGATTACAAGAAAAAATTAAATCTTTGAATATCCAAAGCTATTTATAATAGCTTCAACCCTTCTGCCTTCAGCACACATCTGGCAGTGTGACGGAAGTTCTGTTTCATAATGAGGCATATCTTCATTTTTGAAAAGAGAATTGATTTCAATTCCGTCAATGTGGTCAACAGCACTGAATATAGCTGATACGCCTTCAACTATTCCATTATAATACTGAATACATTCTACTGAACGTCTGATAGTCTTTCCTGTTGAAACTGATGACATAAGCAGAAGTATATGCCTGTTTTCAATCATTTTCTGAATATTATCCCTGAAAATAAGCTGATTGTTCATATTAAGCTCAGGAGTTATAACATTTATCTCCTTGCCTGCATTGATTCCCGAACCGTTCTGGGCAAGGGCATATGCAATAAATGAACCAAGAATTTCTGTGCCTTCAAGGCATACTACTGTATCAATCATCTTTGACATATTGTATTCCGATGCAATTTCCTTTCCTGCTTCCATTGCAACCTTATGGTTTGTTTTTATTCTTGTAAGGTCAACGTAATAGTTTACATGAGAGTGATTTGTGGCAAAATGACCCGGAATAATTGAGATTTTAACATCATGATTATTTTTCAAAGCTATTTCATGCATTTTTTCTTTCATAAAAAAAATCCTCCTTTTGAAATTGATTTACTTCTACTATATCACACTTTTTATAAAAGGTCAATATGCAATTAAGTTTATCAAATTTAACATCAGATATTCTCATTGATTAAAAATTTCAGTTCACTGTTTCACTGTAATTTATTTTTATTGAATGACATTCTTTATCTTTATAATATGAACGTGTTTTTACCGAATTATCTTCATTAAAGTATATCCCTGCATAAATTGCAGAATTTTCACCATCTGAAAATCCGTTTGTCAGACCTGAAGTATATGTAAGAATATTAAGTGCATCTTCAGAAGTTATGTTGCCATCAAAATTACTGTCACCAATAATTTTTCCTGTATCATCAAGTTGATTAAGTCCCACAACATTCTGAAGTATATTCAATGCATCATATGAATCAACTGCCTCATTATTATCCATATCACAGATAAGCCTTGCATTTTCTATATCCTCATCATTTCCATTTACAGTAAGAATTCCATTTACCCATTCTACAGAAGCATCAACATAATTCTGACCTGAAATATACTTTGTTGCATCATTGATAATAAATTTAATATCATACACACCCGGATAAAGATTTTCAGAATCAATGATAATGTCTGCTATTTTCCCAGTATTTACAATATTTTCAGTTGTTTTGCTTGACCATAGAAATGTATTGGTATTCAATGTATATTCTCCTACTATTTCTCCACTTGTACTGTCAATAAGCATTTCGCTTTCTGATATGCTTAATTGCTTTAACGGAATATTACCACTGCATTCAAATCTTGCTCTTATTCCTGCAAGTCCGTTGTTATTTTCCACATTTACTGCAATTGAAATAGGATTCTCTGAACCCCTGACTATTTCCTTGCTTTCAATACTTATTATTCCATCATAATCTTCCGCACTGCATACAAAATTAAACAACAAACAGTTTATTACAAATGCAGATATAAAAACTGCTTTTTTTTTCATAAATATCCTCCCATTATTAAAATCACCCCGAACTATGTTTTACCACAATTCGGGGTGAATATTATTTTACATTAATCCGAAATTATTCAGTAAGCTGAAATTACTGTCTGATAGTGTAATCAAGCTGCGGGTCTAATGCATTATTATCAGCATCATAGTATACACGACCTGTTTCAAGTTCAGCAGATGTATACTTATCTCCGCCGAGGTAAGCTTCATCAGCAACAACTTCTTCGCTTGCAAGCGGAACATCAATAAATGTTGCACCATCGAAGTCCTGAACAAGGTCAACAACAAGCTGGAGAACCTTGAGGGCATCATAAGATGTAATATGGTCTTCTGCACTCATATCAGCAACATCACCTACAGCATTGTCAACTGCATCAAACTGAACAAGCTCAACAACATTCTGGAGGATAAGAAGTGAATCGTATGAAGTAACATCATCACTATTGTCAAGGTCACCAAGTCTTCTGTGAACCTTTGCTGTGTCATCACCGATTATAGTAATTGAACCATCGATAATTACAGGTGCAAAGATAGTAGCTGCATCTTCCTTGGAAGCTGCTCCATCAATACCATTAATCGGATATACATCGCCAACCTTAGCATCTTCCTTAATAGAGAATGTAAGATTCAAAACAATACCTGTCTTAGTTGTTTCCTTACCATCTGCTGTAAGCCATACAAGATAGCCTGTATCTGCTGATGGTGAAAGTTCTCCGAATGATTCTCCGTCGTCATTATACTTAAAGTCATCTGTCTGTTCAAATCCTATAAGCTGAATATCATCTTTATTATAATCGAAACCAATGCTGAATGACTGAAGTCCAGGGTTCTTGTTGATTGATACAGGAACAACTGCTTCAGTTGTACCTACCTTTACTTCAATCTTGCCGATTTCAATTTCAAAGTCTACATTTACTGATACATCTGGTTCTTTATTTCCTGAATTAACAGAAGTTGTTGTATTTGTATCTTCACCAAAGTCATCTGTTGTTGTAACTACCAGTGTTGTTGTAGTTTCTTCTGTTGTTGTAACTACTGGTGTTGTTGTAGTTTCTTCTGTTGTTGTAACTACCGGTGTTGTTGTAGTTTCTTCTGTTGTTGTAACTACTGGTGTTGTTGTAGTTTCTTCTGTTGTTGT
>CAYRPZ010000024.1:0-19300 GCA_964426275.1 uncultured Ruminococcus sp.
AGATTTTCCAGAACCAGAGGTACCCAATATATAATGTATCATAAAATGCATTCTTTCATTGAACGAATATATTCTCGAACATACTCAACACTCTTCTCTCCTCGTTTCCCCAATATATCCATTATCGCACTCCCTACTATTACTCCATCTGCATATCTGCATATCTCCTTTGCCTGTTCCGGTTTCGATATCCCGAATCCCACTGCACATGCTATCTCTTTTACCCCCTTTATTTCTTCTATCATTTCCCTCACTATTTCCATTGATATATTTTTTCTCATCCCTGTTACTCCCATTGATGATACGCAATATATAAATCCTTCTGCTTCGCTCACTATCTTTTTTATTCGTTCATGTGATGTCGGTGCTACCAATGATATCATACTTACTCCATTTTCTTCGAATATATCGCTCATTTCATGTTTTTCCTCGTATGGTATTTCCGGTATTATCACTGCACATATTTCACATTCTGTACATTTCTTTGCAAACTTTTCTATTCCGTAATTGAACACTGGGTTTGCATATGTCATAAATGCCAGTGGTACTTTCAGTCCTTTTTTTCTTGCTCCCTTTATCATCCCCATTATTTTGTCAGGTGTTGTTCCAAGTTTCAATGCTCTTTCACTTGCTTCCTGTATTACCGGTCCTTCTGCTGTCGGATCTGAAAAAGGTATTCCTACTTCCACAAGGTCTGCTCCTTCTTCCTGTGCTACAAACAGCAGTTTTTCTGTCATTTCCAGTCCAAAGTCTCCTGCTGTAATAAATGGTATGAATGCTTTCCCATGTCCGAATACTTCTTTTAATACATTATTATTCATAAAGATTTTCCCCCTTGTATCTTGCTATTGCTGCTACATCCTTATCTCCTCTGCCTGACAGGTTCACCACTATTATTTTTTCCTTATCCATTTCGCCTGCTGTTTTCATTGCATGTGCCACTGCATGTGCCGACTCTATTGCCGGTATTATCCCTTCTGTTTTTGACAGATATTCAAATGCTTTTACTGCTTCTTCATCTGTTACTGACACATATTCTGCTCTGCCGGTATCGTGCAGATATGCATGTTCTGGTCCTATTCCGGGGTAGTCAAGTCCTGCTGATATTGAATATACCGGTGCAATCTGTCCGTTTTCGTCCTGACAGAAATATGATTTCATTCCATGAAATATTCCCACTCGTCCTGTTGATATTGTAGCTGCATTATCCGGTGTATCAATTCCTCGTCCTCCTGCTTCGCA
The DNA here is from genome assembly GCA_964426275.1 of uncultured Ruminococcus sp. GTDB lineage: Bacteria > Bacillota > Clostridia > Oscillospirales > Ruminococcaceae > UBA5884. Next base: position 1,243 of record CAYRPZ010000024.1, read on the forward strand.
TCCTATCAGTCTTACTTCCTTATCTTCAAGAAATTCATAGAATGCTCCCATTGCATTTGAGCCTCCTCCTACGCATGCCATTACCACATCAGGCAATCTGCCTTCTTTCTCAAGCATCTGTTCCTTTATTTCCTTTCCTATTACGCTCTGAAAATCTCTTACGATAGTTGGAAAAGGGTATGGCCCCATAACAGAGCCCAGCACATAATGTGTATCTTTAATTCGGCTGCTCCATTCACGCATTGCTGCATTAACAGCATCTTTCAGTGTTTTAGTTCCTGTAGTTATAGCATTTACTTTAGCTCCGAGAAGTTTCATTCTGTAGACATTAAGTGCCTGACGTATTGTATCTTCTTCTCCCATAAATATTTCACATTCCATTCCCATAAGTGCTGCTACTGTTGCTGTTGCTACTCCATGCTGTCCTGCTCCCGTTTCAGCTATAACTCTTGTTTTGCCCATGCGTTTTGCCAGCAGCATCTGCCCTATAACGTTATTAAGCTTATGAGAGCCTGTATGGTTTAAATCTTCACGTTTAAGATAAATTTTAGCTCCTCCCAGGTCTTTTGTCATATTTTCCGCATAATAGAGCAATGACGGTCTGCCTGCATAATTGTTCAGCAAATCTTTAAGTTCAGCGTTAAACTCATCATCATTCCTGTACCTGTTATAAGCTTCTTCAAGTTCAATAACAGCGTTCATAAGGGTTTCGGGGATATACTGTCCGCCGTGTATACCAAATCTGCCTTTTGACATATTAATAATACTTCCTTTCATTAGGCGATATATATATTAAAATTTTACATTGCTGATAAATTCAGCTATTTTATCTTTTGATTTTACTCTGTTTTCTTCGACACCTGAGCTTACATCGACAGCATAAGGGGCACACAGAGAAATGGCAGAAGCGACATTTGAGGGTTTCAGACCTCCTGCCAGAAAAAATGGTTTGCATATATCCGGAATAAGTGACCAGTCGAATGTATTTCCGCTTCCGCCAGCTATATTCTGCACATATGTATCAAGCAAAAGATAGTCACACGGCAGTTTATCAGCAGCAAGTATTTCGCTGGTATTTTTTACTCTGACAGCCTTTATGATTGGTTTATCTGTCAGATTTTTTAGTTTGGATATATATACATCATTTTCATTTCCATGAAGTTGTATAAGGTCTAATAGGTTTTCGCTGCAAAGTTTTGCAATGAAATCAATATCATCGTCAACGAACACGCCAACAGTCTGTATATTCTTATCGAGCATAGATTTAAGGTACTGAGCAGACTGAGGTGATATATTCCGTATACTTTTCCGGAAGAAAACGAATCCGATAAAATCGGGTTTAAGTTCATTGCATATAAGTATGTCTTCTTTTCTGGTGATGCCACAAATTTTTACTTTAGTCATAATCAGGAAATTCCTTTCAGGTGATCAAGACAGGCTTTCTTATCAGAGGAACGCATAAAAGTTTCACCGACAAGTACAGCATCAGCACGAGCATCACGGAGTCTTGAGATATCTTCGGGTGACGTGATACCGCTTTCAGCCACAAAGCATATATCTTCCGGTATCATTTTTCTGAGATTTATGGAATTCTGTATATCTACTTCAAATGTTTTAAGGTTTCTGTTGTTTACACCGATAACTCTTGCACCGGCACGGAGTGCAGACTGAACTTCATTTTTGTCATGGGCTTCCACAAGTGCGGTAATGCCAAGGCTGTCGCACACTGATATATATTTTCTGAGTATATCTGTACCGAGAAGGGAGCAGATAAGAAGGACAGCTTTTGCTCCTGCAATATGTGCTTCATAAATCATATACTCATCAATAGTGAAATCCTTACGTATAGTTGGAATTGACACAATCTCATTTATTTCTCTCAGATACTGTATATTCCCTTTAAAATATTCAGGCTCGGTGAGAACAGATATACAGTCAGCACCCGCATTCATATATTCCTTTGCAATATCAATATAAGGAAAATATTCCGCTATTATTTTCTTTGATGGTGAAGCTTTTTTTACTTCGCATATGAATGCGATATCATCTTTTTTCAATGCTTTTTCAAATTCAAATTTACTTTTGGGGATTGAGAGAGCTTTTTCCATCATATCGGACGGGGAGATAATTTTTTTTGAATTTTCCACACGTTTGGCAGTTGATTCTGCAAGAACAGAAAGTATATCCATAGAACTACTCCTCATTAGAAAGTTTAACAAACATTTCGAGCTGTCTGAGAGCTTTACCGCTGTCAATCTGTTCTTCAGCAATTTTTATGCAGTCAGCGATACTTCCTTTTCCGGCTATTGAAAGGCATACTGCTGAATTCAGCACCGTTACATCACGTTTTGCTCCTTTTTCCTTACCGTTGAGAATATCGAGGGCAATCTGTTTATTAGTCTGAGGATTTCCTCCGACAAGGTCTTCTGATTTACAGAGTTTAAATCCATAATCTTCAGGATTGATAGTCATTTCAGTAATATTTCCATTATCAATGCAGCAAGCCTTTGTAACAGTAGTCATTGTAATTTCATCAAGTCCATCACATCCATAAACGACCATACCTTTTTTTACACCGAGTTTTGAAAGAACTTCAGCCATAGGCTTTACAAGTTTCTCATCATATACTCCCATAAGCTGATATTCGGCATTTGCGGGATTTGAAAGAGGTCCAAGGATATTGAAAACTGTTCTGATACCGAGATTTTTTCTTACAGGAGCGACATATTTCATTGATGAGTGATATTTCTGTGCGAACATGAAACACATTCCGATTTCTCTGAGAATTTTTTCGCTTTTTTCAACAGGAATATCAAGTTTTACTCCAAGGCTTTCGAGACAGTCAGCAGCACCGCATTTGCTTGAAACGCTTCTGTTTCCATGTTTTGCAACCGGCACTCCGGCTGCTGATATAATAAAGCCTGATACGGTTGAGATGTTGAATGTGAAAGCTTCATCTCCTCCTGTACCTACGATTTCAAGCACTTCTATTCCGTCATGTTTAAGGTGTATACCTGCTTTTCGCATACCATTTGCACAGGCTGTTATTTCATTTGTTGTTTCACCTTTCATTCTGAGTGCAGTAAGATATGCAGACATTTCTATTTCAGAGGCATTTCCACTCATTATTTCATTCATTACTGTTTCTGCCATATCATACGATAAATTTTTACCGGAAACTATTTCCTTTATAGCTTCTTTTATCATAAAATCATTCCTTTCATTTATAACGATATATCAAGAAAATTCTTCAGCAATATATCACCATAATCAGTCAAAACAGATTCGGGGTGGAACTGGAGTCCATAGACTTCACAGTTTTTTACTTTGACAGCCATGATTTCACCCTGCAAATCTTCAGAAATTACTTCAAGAGTATCGGGAAGATGTTTTTTTTCGGCAATAAGTGAATGATATCTTGCCGCATTGATAATTTTGGGTAGTCCTTTGAATATTTTTGCTGAAGTATTAAGTTTTACAGGTGTTTTCTTACCATGTATAAGTTTAGCTGCATGGCATATATTTGCACCATTTACTTCACAGATTGCCTGATGTCCCAGACATATTCCAAGTATTGGAAACTCATCTTTAAGCATATCTGCGACCTGTTCACTTATTCCGGCATTTTTCGGATATCCGGGACCGGGTGATATTATGATATGAGATGGATTAAGCTTACGTATATCGTCAATAGTAATTTCGTCATTGCGTACAACCCGTATATCAGGCTGGATACTTCCGGCAAGCTGATAAAGGTTATAAGTAAAGCTGTCATAATTGTCTATCATTAAAATCATCAGTCATTCACCTCCATAGCATCAAGAATAGCATTTATGCAGGCTTTAGCCTTATTTTCGCTTTCAAGATATTCATTTTCGGGAACACTGTCAGCTACGATTCCGCCGCCTGCCTGAATATAGACTTTGTTATTTTTCTTGACAGCCATTCTTATAGCTATGCAGGTATCAAGATTTCCGGTAAAATCGATATATCCCAGAGCACCGCCATAAATACCTCTTGGCTGAGCTTCAATTTCTTCTATTATTTCGCACGCTCTTATTTTCGGAGCACCTGAGAGAGTGCCGGCGGGGAGAATAGATTCAATGCAGTGATAAGCATCATATTCAGGTTTCAGATGACCGGTTACTTCTGAGCATATATGCATAATTTTTGAATATTTAAGGATTTTCATATATTCAGTAACTTTTACAGAGCCGATATCGGATATTTTACCGATATCATTTCTTCCGAGGTCAACGAGCATATTATGTTCAGAAAGTTCTTTTTCATCTTTAAGCAGACCTTCTTCCAGTTCGGCATCTTCTTTAGGGGTAATTCCTCTTGGTCTTGAACCGGCGATAGGGAAGGTAGTTACAATGCCGTCATTCATTTTAACGAGTGTTTCAGGGGAAGCAGACATAAGTTCAATATCATCGGTTTTCATAAATACCATATATGGTGAAGGATTTGTAGTTCTGAGGACTCTGTAAGCATTTATAAGGCTGTCGGTATAGTCACATTCAAATCGTCTTGAGATAACAGCCTGAAATATATCTCCGTCAACAATATATTCTTTTGTCTTTTCAATCATTGAGCAGTACTGTTGTTTTGAAACATTGCATTTGAATTCAGGCTTATGGGTTACAGGAAAATTGCCGGCAGGCATATCAGAAATGAGTTTTTCGAGTTCATGTATGTCATTAAGTGCTTTTGCATAGTTGATATCAGGATTATCCGTACTCATATTGACTACTATGCATATTTTTTGTTTCAGGTGATCATATGCGATAACCTTATCGAAGAGCATAAGGTCATAGTCGTTAAAATCGCTTTCAGAAAGCTTTAATGTGGGTTCTGCATATCCAATCATTGCATAAGAAAAATACCCGACAAGACCGCCGGTAAAAGTAGGCATATCTTTAAGTTTAGGAGATGTATATTCTGACATGATACTTCTTAGAGTTTCATATGGAGAAAGACTGCTTATAGTTTTCTCGCCGTTTTTCTCAATAGTTACTGCATGATTTTTGCAGGTGATTCGTATAATAGGATTAAATCCGAGAAAGCTGTATCTGCCCCATCGGTCACCTTGTTCAACGCTTTCAAGCAGAAAGTAGCGTTCATTTTTATTAGCAATTTTTCTAAGCAGTGTAATAGGTGTAATTACATCAGCATAAATTTCACGGCAGACAGGTATGATTTTGTATTCTTTTGAAAGTCTGTCAATTACACTGAAATCAGGTTTAATCATAAAAAGGTCACTCCATTCAAAACAAAAAAGCCTTTGTCCCGAGAACAAGGGACAAAAGCTGAAAACTTCTGTGGTACCACCCAAATTGTCATATTAAACATATGACCACTCATTTTATGTACTGTAAAAAAGGAATCAATACATACTTTGTTGATAACGGATAAAGCTCCCGTCAGTTACTACTAATATATTGAAAATATACTTTCGGACTGCCCTCACGAATCCATTCAGTAGAATACTGCTGTCAGTTTACACCAAACACTGACTCTCTGAAAATACAGATATAGAACTTACTATTTTCGTTCACAGGTTTAAATTATAATCAAAATTATATTATTATTATACGTAAGTACCGGATAAAAGTCAACTGTCATAATACACAAAAAAAACTTAAATAATTTATTGAAATATGCCGAATAAAAATATATCATATATTATCAGATTTATGATTATAAAGTTTAAAAAGTTCATTTTGATTTTCAAGTCTTTTCTCAAAGAGATTAATAAAACTTTGCGGGGCATCAATTTTTATTACCGGACCAAATGAAAGAAGCTTTATAAGAATTTCGGTTTCATTCTTGGTATCAAAGTAAAGCGCAGCCTTGCAGACACCTGAAATCTTATCATATTCAGTCTTTTTTTGGCAGTCAGCAAATTCCATCATAAATCGTTCAACAGCATTTCTTTCGGGCAATATAGTAATTCGGACAGGTTCTTTGCACTGACTGTTTTTAAAAATTCTGTTCATATCAGCATCTTGAAAATAGATAGCATCAGTAGGACGTATATCAGTAATTCTTGAAATATTTATAACACTTATTCTATATGTATAATTGCCTTTCATCTGAGCAGCATATACTCTGAATTTATTATTTTTGGCAGAAAATTCGATACGGAAAGGAAGAAATTTATGAGAAACAGGATTATTTTTTCCGGATATAAAATCAATTTCAAGTATACGTTTTTCTTTTATGGCATTAAGAATCGTTCTGAAATATCTGATATAATTGATATCAGAAAAGTTATCACCGTCACTATGCATATCAAAATAATGAAAATATTTCTCCTCATAGAGTGGCTGTATATTTTCAAGCTTTTGATTTATAGTATTGATTTCAGATTTATCCATAAACAGCAAAGCTTTTTCGTCATTTATAACAGCTTTAATCCAGCGTTTTTCGAGTAAAGTGAGAGGCATAAAAGGGATATTAGTGAGATTTGATATAAAGCAGTTATTTTCAAATCGTATGAAATGCCATAAATCATTGGATTTGATTTTAGGGAGGATAAAAAAGTCAGTTTCGTTGAATGCAGAATTTTTAATAATCTTCACAGCATCTTTTGCAGAAGTTATTTTATTTTTAAGGATTTGAGAAACAGCGTTATAGTAAGCATTGTATATTTCAGAAAACAGTTCCATAATATATTATTTTTTCTCCTTTTTATCAGAATAAATTTCAATCATTTTTTTCATATCATTATAAAATCGGTTTACAAGTGTCTGAGAATCGCTTTCAAGGGAAATAATTCTTCCGGTAAAGCTTTTAATCCACGGGAAGGCTTCACAAGCATCGAAAAGTTCGGTTTCATATATATAAATATTTTTATCCTTATGAGTAATTTTCCCTCCACGGTTTTCACGGATAAGTCTTTCAAGAACAAATTTTTCTTTTTCTTCATCAATAAAGAGAGTGAGTTTAATTTTTTCCGTATTGCCGGACTTTCTTATTTTCCCAAATGAAGTTCCCCAGCAATATTTTAAATTTTTCATATATTTGGTGTAAATATTATCATAATCGGAACATATATCAAGCAGTTGAATTTTTTTGATATGGTCAAGTCTTAGAGTGCTGAAGCGTTTTATTTCGTCAGTATAGATTAAAATATATCGTCTTCCGGTCTGAAGTGAAACATGGAAACGTAATGGAACAGCCTTTATAGTTGAATGTCTGCCGTTTCTTCCGAAGTTAATAATATTTGTATATCTTTTTTCATCAATAGCTCTTATAAAGTCAAGCAATATATTATCTTCCAGAGTATGTACAATAAAGTTATGTTTCATAAGAAAGATATTATTTTGCTGAGATGATTGTTTTAAGATATAGTTTCCGACAATTCCGAAAGGGGCATACTGGGAGAAAAATTTTATCATATCCATAAATTTATCCATATCCGAAGATATATTTTCAGGTGTATCAGTGCATAGTTGAAAGTATAGGTTTCTTCCTTTTTTGGAAGATATTAAGATTCCCTCTGAAACGTATTCATTTAATTTAAGGCGGATTGTCTGAGGTTCAAAATAAACTTTATAAGAGCTTATTAATTTATCGGTAATTTCATTGACGGAAAGGGGTTTAGAATTGCGTAGTATATCAATAATAAAGAAATGGAGTTCTATATCATTATCTGTAAAGGATTTTGAACGGTATGCGTTATAAAGGGGATTTTCATGAAGATGGTTACTGCTGCATGAAATAGAAACTTGTTTTCCTTTTTTTGAAGTATCGAGTCTTATAAAATCCTTAAGCCAGCTTTCAATACGTCTTTTTTCGTTATCATAGGTACGCAGACTTTTATATTCGTAGTCGCATCGTGTCTTATATCCATATATAAAGAAGTCTTTCATATAATCACGAATTTTATCGAAATTTTTAATAAGTTCGGAATATTTGGCCATATTTTTCATCTCCTGATAAATATATAATAGCAGAAAAATGTGACGACTGCAATATAGAAGAAACAATTCGCACCTTTTTTTAGATGAAATTTAAAGAAAATTCTGATATAATACAGAACATAGAACAGCACATCAGGATAGAAGAAGTAATATAACAATAATGATTAAAGTAAATAAAGAATATGATGAAAAAATAAAATGCACAGCAGGCAGGAGGAAAAATAATGTTTGTATATTATGAGAAAGATGAAATGAAAGTACCGATAAAGGTATGGACTGAAAATATAGAAGCAATAGAGGAAAAATGTATGGAACAGGCGATACATCTTGCAAATCTTCCTTTCGTATATAAATGGGTATCACTTATGCCTGATACGCATACAGGTAAAGGAATGCCGATAGGAGCGGTTATAGCTTGTGACGGAGTAGTAATACCGAATGCTGTTGGAGTAGATATTGGTTGCGGAATGGGATTTGTACAGACAGATATTGATGTAAAAGAGCTTAAAGGGACGATGACAGGGAGTGGTTCTCTGATACATAATATAACAGGAGGGATACTTCGTTCAGTTCCTGTGGGTTTCAGCCATTACAAAAAGCCTCAGTCGTCCGTGGTTCTTGACAGAGCGAGAGAAGAAATGGATAAATACATGGTTGATGAAGAACTTATTGAGCAGATTGAAGAAGGCTATTATCAGATTGGTACATTGGGTGGAGGAAATCATTTTATAGAGATTCAGGAAGATGAAAATGGAAAGGCATGTATAATGCTGCATTCAGGGAGTCGCCATTTTGGTAATATGGTTGGTCAGTATTTCAACAGGATAGCAAGGAGGCTTAATGAGAGATGGTATTCATCGGTGCCATTGAAATATAATCTGCCATTTCTTCCGGTGGAAAGTGATGAAGGCAGGAGATATCTTGCATGGATGCAGTTATCAATGGATTTTGCATATGAAAACAGGTCTTGTATGATTATGAAAGTGAAGGATATATTTTCTGAGTTATGTATAAAATATCTTGGAAAAAAACCTGTTTATTCAGGCGAGATAAATTGCCACCATAATTATGCATCATATGAAAATCATTATGGAAAGAATTTATGGGTGCATCGCAAGGGTGCAGTAAAAGCGGAAGAAGGCAAAATGGCAATAATTCCTGGTGCTATGGGTTCATATAGTTATATAGTGAAAGGGAAGGGGAATTCTGAAAGTTTTCTTTCATCATCTCATGGCGCAGGCAGGCAGTATTCCAGAACGGGAGCAAAGGAGAAATTTTCTGTAGAAGAAGTAATGGTTGACCTTAAAGAGCAGGGGATAGTTCTTGGCAAACATAATAAAAGTGATGTTGCAGAGGAGTCAAGATTTGCATATAAGGATATAGATATAGTAATGAAGAATCAGTCAGACCTTGTTGAACCTGTAAAGAAGCTTTTTACAGTTGGTGTTGTCAAAGGATGATATAATAATAGGCATTAAATAACAGCCTATAATACGATGTTTCAGCGATATAAAAATATGATATATACATCGTGAAAGTTTGACTTAATTCGGCATATACAGCAAAGATTTTTTGAGATAGTCGTGTCATCGGTTCAAATCCGTTCGGGGAAAAGTTTTCCCGTAGCTCAGCAGGTAGAGCAGACAAAAAATGTGCCGTGGAGGACGCTTACAGCAATTATTATCATACTGTCAATATGAAAAGATGCGTCCTGATAATACATAGATTAAATTTAATGTATATATATTTAATTCAGAAATTATGACACTTCAGCATAGTTTTATATGATTTTTGGTGATGTGAAGTATTGCTTTGTATATTATGTATTTTTACATGATAATAAAAAGAATATATAAAGAGAGCTTTTTAGATTAATAAGGCTGTCGTTATAACAAGCAGATATTCTTACAGGGCAGTGACCCTTGAAAAATTGAATAAAGAGATAAATTTTCTTATCTTTATATAATTATTTAAAGTGTCATGCGATTTATATGATATATATACATTTGAATGAAAGGGGTCTGATTTTTATGCTTGGATATTTAAAAGATTCTGGAAATATAACATATACTGCAAATGGGGCTTGTACATATCTATCAAGTGAGTCAGAGTGTCTGGATTTATTTTATAGAATAGGAGCATTGAGAAACGGTGTTTCTGACAGAGAGATAGAAAAGCTTGCTGAAAGGGCATATGCAGAAAATCCTCTTAAGGCGATGAAAATATTTTTTTTTGCCAGAGATATAAGAGGAGGTCTTGGCGAACGCAGAGTTTTTCGTATAATTATGAAATACATGGCTGAATATCACAGTGAATCTGTAAGAAAAAATCTTGGACTTTTTTCTGAATACGGCAGATGGGACGACCTTGTAATGCTTTATGGTGCAAACAGTTTAAATAATGATATAATTTCAGTTATAAAGAAGCAGTTGATAAAAGATATTGAAGATATGAAATCAGATAGGCACATATCACTTCTTGCAAAATGGCTTCCTTCAATTAATACATCATCTGAAAAAACCCGTATTATTGCAAGAAAAATATGTGCAGAGCTCGGATATTCAGAAAAAAATTACAGAAAAACTCTTTCTTCGTTAAGGAGATATATTGATATTATTGAAAACAGGCTTCGTGAAAAGGATTATACATTCAGTTATGAGAAACAGCCGTCAAGAGCATTATTCTTTTACAGAAATGCCTTTATAAAAAATGATAATAAAAGATATATGAACTATCTTGAAAGTGTAAATAAAGGTAAAGCTAAGATGAATACATCTGCTTTGTATCCATATGATATAATTCGTGAAGCACTTAAGCCTAATCTTTCATATAAAGATATAAAGTCGCTTGATGCTTGCTGGAATAGTATGAAAAGCATTCCACAAAATGAGAATGCCATAGCAGTTATTGATGGTTCGGGTTCAATGTATTGTGGAGTGGGTTCACCGAAACCATATGAAGCTGCACTGGCTCTTGGTCTTTATTTTGCAGAAAAAAGTCATGGAAAGTTTGCAAATCATTTTATAACATTTTCTTCAAGACCTCAGCTTATTGAAATGAAGGGTAGCAATATATGTGAGAAGGCAAGATATGTTGCATCATTTAATGAAGTAGCTGATACAGATATACAAGCAGTTTTTGATTTAATACTTAATACTGCTGTCAGAAATAAGCTTTCTCAGTCAGAACTTCCATCAAGGGTATATATAATATCGGATATGGAATTTAATAGCTGTGTATATTTGGACAGTCACAAATGTACTAATTTTGAAACTGCAAAGTATAAATATAATAAATATGGATATAAGCTTCCGGATATAATTTTCTGGAATGTAAATTCATATAATCAGCAGGTTCCTGTAAAGATGCATGAGAGTGGAGCAGCTCTTGTAAGCGGTTCATCACCGGCTATATTTGACATGGTAAAAAGCGGTGAAATAAATCCTGTAAAGATTATGAATGATATAATAGAAAGTGAAAGATACCTGCCTGTATCAGCATAGAAATAGACCGTCTTTGGTAATATATCAAAGACGGTTTTATTTATGTATAAGGTTTTCATTATGAATATGGGGATTTATCATATTGTATTTTTAATTTTTGCAAAGCTTTTTTTTCTATTCTCGATACATATGAACGGGATATTCCGAGTTTATCAGCTACATCTTTCTGTGTATGGGGGATATTTCCGAATATTCCGTATCTTAAACTTATAATTTGAATTTCTCTTTTCTCAAGACTTTCTTTTATAAATCCGTACAATTGCTGTGATTTTATGAGCAAATCCACCTGTTCTGTAAGGTTTTCTCCATCAGATATTATATCTATAAGGCTGATTTGGTTACCGTCCTTATCAGATTCTATCGGGTCATCAATATATACATCTCCGGCTGATTTTTTGGCAGAGCGAAAGTGCATTAAAAGTTCATTTTCGATACATCTTGAAGCATAGGTTGCAAATCTGTTTCCTTTCTGGTAATCGAATGTTGAAACTGCTTTTATCAGTCCTATGGTTCCTATTGATATCAGTTCTTCTTGTTCTTTTGATTTTGAGTAATACTTTTTTATAATATGAGCAACAAGTCTTAAATTATGTTCAATTAGTTTGTTTTTTGCATTGATATCATTATTTTCGGTCATTTCTCTAAAATATTCAAGTTCATCATCTTTTGAAAGCGGTTTAGGAAATATTCCTGTATTATCTACATGCAGTGAGAAGAACAGAAGATTTTTGAATGCAGTTATTACCATTTGTGTAATCATAAAATCTCTCTCCTTTTTTGAGATTTATCATAATATATGATAGATTATGATAAATAATTCCTTGAAAAAATGGTAAAAGTATGATATTATAATAAAGGTTATAAAGGAGGGGATTTTATGAAAAAAAGGATTATTTCGATTATATTTGTAAGTATCATTATGATATTATCAGCGGGGTGAGTAGATACTTTACAAGAAGATAGTATTTTGGATAGTAAAAGCAGTACAGCTTCTGAAGTTACAACTGTTTGTCAGACTGATTATCAGAATACTCAAATGCAGTCATTGGTTATTACTGAAGCAGATGAAACTCATACTTATACTGAAGAAAAATCAGATATAATAGGTGCAGCTGATTTGGTTACATATTATTCTCAGGATAATCTTCCTGACTTTATCAGGCAGGTTGAGTGGAATTATGATATGGTGGTGAATTCTGATGAAGAGAGAGATGCATATATAAATAAATGTATTTCAGAATTCAGAACAGAAATTCCTTTTATATTGAGTGGTTCATGCAGTGAACTTGATGAAAATATGGTAATGGATATGAAAAAAGGTATAATGGCAGTACATTGTCAGCAGGCGGAGTTAGGATATGGAGATGTAAAAGCCGTATATGTTGTTTATTCTGTTGGATATTTTACAAGTGCATATATACTTGATGCATATAAAACATCGGATACATCAAAATTAAGCTCGGATAATTTGTCAGTATATAATAAAGCTGTGGATTTTATTAATACAATTGATAAAAGTTCACCTGATATAGTTAAAGAAAGGCAGATACATGATTATATATGTAACATCACATCATACTATAATACAGATGAAGATTACTTACCTGAAAATCTTCCAAGATATAGAATGGCAGTTGGTGTAATGCTTGATGGTTCAGCAAACTGTATGGGATATACAGATGCTTTTTATATGCTTGCTTGTATGGCAGGTTTTGACGTTGATAAAGTTGAAAGTGAGGAATCAATGAAGCATACATGGAATGTCATAACTCTTAATGGTAAAAAGTATGTTGTTGATGTGACATGGAATGATGCAGCGTTGATAATGAATGACGGACGCCCGATGAACAGCTATATGTATTTTAATGCGCCTCTTGACGTAGTATGTCAGGAATACAGATATGATGCGAATGATGAAAATATGAAAAATGTAGTTCAGACTGTTGATGAAAATTATTTTTATTCAGTTAATAGTTCTGATTTTGGGTATATGACATATACATATGATGAATTCTATAATAAAGCAGAGGAAATTATTGAGAGTGGACAGACTGACTTTTATATTGCCTGTAAAAGTACTGTTGCCAGTGATACTAATGATATGGCTAACAAGATATTTGATAAGCTGGGGACAGGAGGACGTTTTAGCGGCATTCTTCATAATGTTAGCGGATATAGCTTTGCATATATTTGTTATTCAGCAGGCTGACATATTTCACGTTCATCAAGTATATATGAAGTTTCCATATTTGTAAATGTGTATGATTTAAGTTTATGTATATGTTCTTTTACTTCAATGATGTTGCTTAATCATTTGTTAAAGGAGGTTCAATAAATCTTTGGTGCGTGTAAACTTGCAAAGAAATATATAGAATATTTTTTGTTCAAGGTTTGATGAACCTCCTTAAACTTTCTGTAACTTTCTGTTTTTTATTTTGATATCAGCATATAAAGTTTTTTATATCTTCAAGGAGTGCTTTCTGTGATGGTGATTCATGAATTACAAGGGTAAGTGGTTCAGTAAGGTCCAAAGAAAATATACCCATAATTGATTTTGCATCTACTGCATATCTTCCTGTTTTAAGTTCTGCTTCTATATCAGCATACTGACTTACTTTTTTTACAAATTCCTTTACTTCATTTATGCCTTCAAGCATTATTTTTTTAGTTATTATTTCTGTTTCCATTATTATTTTCCTCCATTATTTATTCAGGCTTTGATTATTGCCTGCTTTATTCTGTTCATAGCCATTTCTTCTCCCATGACCTGCGTTATTTCATATATATCCGGTGAATTAAGCCTTCCGGTCATTGCTACTCTTATTACATTGCTTATATCCACTATACTTCCGTTATAAAGTTCTGGATTTTTCTTGTATTTTTTTGGCTGTACAGCGTAGTTGTGTTTTTCAGTAATTATTTTTATTTTTTCAAACCATTTTTCCTGAGAGTCATTGAAACTGAAAGAATCCATATATTCAGAGAGTATAGTTTTAACAAGATTTTTATTAGCAACGTTTTGGGGATAATTGTCTTGTTTTACAAATAATTTATCGAAGTAGAATGAAAGATATTCACATCCCTGTTTCCAGTTATATATATCTTTTCTGGGGTTTGGTATATTTCTGCCAATATTGAGTATTTTTAATGAATAATCTTTGTTATTTGTAAATTCAGCATTAAAATTCGGATTATATTTTCTGCTCCATTCATCAATAAGAGAATATATTTTGTCAGCAGGCATATGAGAAATGACTTCCTTTCCTATATCCTGAAATTTTTGAATATCGAATAATGCTCCTGAACTGCTCATTTTGTCGAGTGTAAAAGGAAATTCCAAGTAATTTTTATCAGGATTACCTTTAAGCCATTCTTCAAAATTTGAATTAAGTATTGTCAGTATATATGTCCATATAGTTTCGGGTATATATCCTTCTGCTTTATAGTATTCAAGGCTGAATTCAGGGTCTTTTCTTTTGGAGAGTTTTCTTTTTGATGAGCCGTCAAGTTTCATAAGTTGAGGAGTATGGCAGTAAACAGGCTTTTCCCATTTAAATGTATCAAAGAGCTGTATATGTATAGGCAGGGTTGACAGCCATTCTTCACCTCTTACAACATGTGTAGTACGCATTAAGTGGTCATCTATTACATGTGCAAAATGGTATGTTGGTATTCCGTCTGATTTAAGAAGAACAAAATCCTGATAATTTTCCTGAATTTTGAGTTTTCCTCTTATTCCATCAGTTATTTCTATGTAATTAGTTTCAGATCCATTCGATTTGAATCTGAGAACGTATGGGATATTTGCTTTTATCTTTTTTTCTATAGTTTCAATATTTGCATTTCTGTAAACGGCCCATTTGCCGTAATATCCGAAATTTTCTTTTAATTCTTCCTGTTGTTTTCTCATATCAGCAAGTTCATCTTCTGTGCAGAAACATGGATAAGCATATCCATTGCGTACTAAGTATTTAGCAAAACATTGGTATATATGTTTTCTCTGTTGCTGTCTGTAAGGTCCATATGCTCCTGAATCTCCATCATTTATAGCACCTTCATCAAAGTGTATGTTAAAGTAATTCATAGATGAAATAATTAAATCTACTGCACCGGCAACTTCTCTTTTGTTATCTGTATCTTCTATTCTAAGAAAAAATTTTCCGTTGCTCTGATGAGCAAGTCTTTCTCCTATTATAGCGTTATACAAGTTGCCAAGGTGCACAAATCCTGTAGGACTTGGACCAATACGGGATACATTTGCATTTTCCGGAAGTTTACGTTCGGGATATAGTTCTTCATAATAATCAAGGCTTTCAGAGATATTCGGAAACAGCAGATCGGCTAATTTTTCATAATTCATGTATGGGTAATACCTCCATATTATTATTTAGTTATTATTAACACTTATATGTATAAATAATACCATATATAAATTATAGCATGGTTATGTTTAAAAGTAAAGTGTAACATTATTTATATCATTTGTATATTTATACAGCAGGTATCGCTTGACAAAAGTTGATAATATTTATTATAATTAATAAATAATAGAAAGGAGCAATTTATATGCTGTTGAAAAAAATTGTATTAATGAAATGGCGTAAATCTGATGAAGTCGAATTAAAAAGAGCTGTAAGAAACTTTAATAATAAACTGAGAAGATTAAAGAATAAATATCCGGAAAATCTAAAAATTTATCCGGATATTTATAGATATTCAGAACTTAAAAAGGAAATATTGACAAGAAGTGATTATAACAGAATTTTGTCAGAAATTAAGTTGTTTAGTAGGAGAGGAATAGAAAAAATATTTATAAATAAACATAAGGTTAAAGCAATAAGGTGGGAACTGGAAGTTGAGTACAGTAGAATAAAGATAATCAATGCTGAAAGGGCAAGGGAATTAAAGAAGATAAATAAGATAAATATAACTATAGGCGGAAGAAAAGTGGAAACGGCAAGTATAACTGTAACAAAAAGAGAACTTTCCCCAAAAAAGTTTGATTTTGAAAATATGTATAGTAGATATGAATTTGAGATGTTTAAGAAAACAACAAAAAAACAGGTTGCAAGTAATTATTGGTTTAATATTCAAAATAAATATATGCAAAATTATATAAAGGCTTTGGTAAATGTTTTTTCTCCAAGTCAGGCTGAAAAACTTGTTGCGTTAATAAATCAGATACCGTTGGAGAATATGATAGAATTGTATCATAGAGAAATGCTGGGGAATATAGATTACATATATGAGCCTCAAGAACAAGGAATAAAGTATGAATATCTTATGGAGATGTTTAGTGAGAAAATAGAATCATTAAATAAAGAAAATAAAAAAAGTTAAATATTATGTTAAAGGTGTTGATATTTGATGAATTTGAAATTTTCGATGGATATGGGAATTACTTCAAAGCCTTTTGAGGTGATGATGTGGGCCATTGATGAAATTGGTAATAGAGATAATTTTATTTATGGAAGAAGTTTAGATGAACTGATTTCATACTGTAGGATTACTGGTAATCATAAAATATACTGCAATAATTTAAAACGCAATGGAAAAATAATTATTGAATGGTTATTTAAGCATGAATATTCATATGTATCCTTAAAAAATGATGCAACAAATAAAACATTCACTTCATGGATTGATGATAAAAGTAATATATATTCAATAACAGTGTATATAGAAAAGAAAAGTAAAAGAGTGAAAAAAATAACTATACTTGATAGTAATAAATTGATTAATGAAACACCAAAGAAAATTATTGAAGAATTTGGAATAAACGGTGTAGTTTATAATGATTTTGATTTTAATATGTTGAAGGAATTATCTGATGATGAAAGTGATAATCAAAATAATTCAATTGTACGGCAGGCTATTGATAGTTTGAAAAATAATACCGTTGCTATGTCTGAAGCATTAAATTTTGTATTAGAACTGGGTTTAACAAAGAATACAATGGCTTCAAATGCTATGAACGAGTATATTAATATGATTGGTATGAAGAAATTTAAAAAACTTTTTCCGATTTTACCATATGATGTAGATTATGAAATAAGACTGAGTTATAAAGGTGGATATATATATACAAATCCTGAGTATATTGGTGACGAAGATGGAGAGTTAATAGATTTAGATATTAATTCTATGTATCCTCATATAATGATTACTAAGCCGTTACCATATGGCATACCATTAAAATTTGAAGGAAAGTATTCTGAGAATTCGTTGTATCCACTATATATTCAAAACATTAAGTGTAATTTTGAATTGAAAAATAATCATTTACCTACAATACAAATTAAAAATAGTAGGAACTTTAATGGTACAGAATATTTAAGGAGTTCTAATGGGGAAGATGTAAGTCTATGTTTAACGTCTGTAGATTTGGAATTATTTTTTAACAATTATTATGTTTTTAATATTGAGTATTTGGGTGGATATATGTTTAAATCTTCTATGAGTTTATTTTCTGATTATATATTGAAATGGAATAAATTAAAGGAAAGTTCTGTAAGAGAAGATGATAAGTTAAAAATTAAAATTAGCAAATTAATGATGAACTCATTATATGGAAAGTTTTCAATTAGTCCAAATATGCAAAGAAAAGAACCATTATATATTGCGGAT
>CAYRPZ010000025.1:0-18557 GCA_964426275.1 uncultured Ruminococcus sp.
TGCTTTTGAAAAAGCTCAGGGTCAGTATGGCAGAGTTAATGATGCCGCTGAAATCATCGACCCCCGCAAGAACTAATTAAGGAGGAACTTAAAATGGCTTTATTTGAATCATATGAGAGAAGAGAAAAACAGATTCTCGAGGTTCTCGGCAAGTATGGCATCAGTTCTATTGAAGAATGTGCTGATATATGCAAGGAAAAAGGCTTTGACCCTTATAAAATTACTGAAGGTATTCAGCCTATCTGTTTTGAAAATGCAAAGTGGGCTTATACTGTAGGCTGTGCAATTGCTATAAAGAAAGGCTGTAAAAGAGCTGCTGATGCTGCTGCTGCTATCGGTGAAGGACTTCAGGCATTTTGTATTCCGGGTTCAGTTGCTGACCAGCGTAAAGTAGGTCTTGGACATGGTAACCTCGGCAAAATGCTCCTCGAAGAAGATACTAAATGTTTCGCATTCCTCGCAGGTCATGAATCTTTTGCTGCTGCTGAAGGTGCTATAGGCATTGCTGAAAAAGCTAATAAAGTTCGTAAAGAACCTCTCAGAGTTATCCTCAATGGTCTTGGAAAAGATGCTGCTCAGATTATTGCAAGAATTAATGGTTTTACTTATATTGAAACTGAAATGGACTACTATACAGGTGAGGTTAAGGAAGTATTCCGCAAGTCTTATTCTGACGGACTTCGTGCAAAAGTAAACTGCTACGGTGCAAATGATGTTACTGAAGGTGTTGCTATCATGCACAAGGAAGGTGTTGATGTTTCCATTACAGGTAACTCAACTAATCCAACAAGATTCCAGCATCCTGTTGCAGGTACATACAAGAAAGAATGTATCGAACAGGGCAAGAAATATTTCTCAGTTGCTTCAGGCGGAGGTACAGGTCGTACACTTCATCCTGATAATATGGCTGCCGGTCCTGCTTCATATGGTATGACTGATACTATGGGAAGAATGCATTCTGATGCTCAGTTTGCAGGTTCTTCATCTGTTCCGGCTCATGTTGAAATGATGGGTCTTATTGGCATGGGCAACAACCCGATGGTTGGTGCTACTGTTGCTTGTGCTGTTGCAGTTGAAATGTCATGGCTTTGATAATTCCTTGCAGTTATAATGTAACTTAAATATCGAGGTTATGTAATTTATCTAATCTTAGCAAGAATTCCCCCACGTCTAAGCAAAGCAAAAGCGGGAGATGAATTGCGTTCTAATCTACAAACAAAAAGAACTCGGATACGCACAAAAATTTATGTGTATTCGGGTTCTTTTTTATTTACTATTTAAATACAAGACTCTGAAATTTGTTGTATTGTTTTACTCTTTTACCCAATTCTCCTTATAATTCATTCCCCAGTCATACATAGCATTAAGTATAGGACGCATAGATTCTCCAAGTTCACTAAGTGTGTACTCTACTCTTGGCGGAACTTCTGCATAAACCGTGCGGACAATTATTCCGTCCGCCTCCATAGAACGCAGACAATCGGTCAGTACCTTCTGACTGATGCCATCTAATGATTTTTGCAGTTCGTTAAATCTCCAAGGACGTGTAAGGAGATTACGCATAATCAACAGTTTCCACTTGCTGCCGATAAGTCCTACGGTTGTTGCAACGGGACAATCGGGTAGTTTGTCTTTTTTTACCATACAAAAAATTCCTTTCTGATGTAACGTTCAAATTTTATGCTATACTCATTATACAGCATTTATAAATATAATTCAAGCAAATCCGTACGTTAACAAAATGTTTACAAATGGAAATAATGCCATTTAAGCCCCATTTTGCACAATAGTTACTTTTCAGAAACCTACCTACAAAAAAGTGCGTACTTTTCAAAGTCTGCCGACTATATTATAATGTAATTACAGGGAAAAATAAATCCCAAGAAATTTAAAGGAGGACTTTATTATGAGTGAAACTTTGAAAAATGTAGCAATGTTTGTGGCAGACGGTTCTGCCTGTGGAGCAAGCGACCCAAAGGAAGCCCCTGCATCTGCTTGCGGTGCAGCTGACCCCACACCATCTGCTTGCGGTGCTGCCGACCCTGCACCATCTGCATGCGGTTCAGCTTGCGGTGCAGCTGACCCTGAGAAAAAGTAAGTTCACTTTTCCTGCAAAAAAGTCTGTCCGGTACATAAATGTATCGGACAGATGATTTTAGATTATTATTTTAATGTTTAAATAGATTGGAGGACTTCTCATGAAGCCGTACTTTGCTTTTCAGTGGCATATTACAGATGCCTGCGACCAGCGGTGTAAACACTGCTATATTTTCGCTGAGGACAATTGTAAAAAGCTCACCGAAATGCCATTTGATAAAATGGAACAAGTCGTGGAGAGCTGCATTAAAATGTGTGAGAAAATCGGCAGAACACTTTATTTTTACATCACTGGCGGCGACCCGATTCTACACCATGATTTTTGGAAACTGGCGGCTCTGCTGAAAAAGAAAAACATCAATTTCGGTATTCTGGGAAATCCTTTTCATCTTACCGATGAGGTATGCAAGAAACTGTACGATAACGGATGCCGCAAATATCAGCTTTCCCTTGACGGTATGAGAGAAACTCACGATATGTTCCGCAAGCCGGGTTCGTTTGATACAACCCTTGAAAAAATCGACTGCATCAAAAAGTCGGGAATGTACTGTGCTGTTATGTCAACCGTTTCCAGTGCCAACATCAAAGATTTTCCTGAATTGATTGACCTTGTTGCAGATAGAAATGTTGATGTTTTTGCATTCGGCAGATACTGTCCTACCAGCGGTCAGAAATCCGAGGAATACCATATTCAGCCACTTGAATACAAGGCATTTATGGAGATGTGCCATGCGAAATTTGCTGAACATAAGGCAAATGGGTGTAAGACTACATTTCAGCTGAAAGACCATTTATGGACATTATTTCTCTATGAAAAGGGGCTGTTCAGAATTCCTGAAAATCATAATTCCAATATGATTTATGACGGTTGTCACTGTGGTATCGGTCATATGACAATTCTGCCAAGCGGTGATGTTTATGCTTGTCGCAGAATGGAAAGTAAAATCGGAAATGTGTTTGAAACCTCCATGTTTGACTTGTTCAATGGTGCTGAACTTGATGAGTACCGTCGCTTTGATAAGTTTGAAAAGTGTGGTAAATGTGAACTTCGTGGTTATTGCCGTGGTTGTCCTGCAGTGACATTCGGATATACAGGAAATATGTATGCTGCCGATCCGCAGTGCTGGAAAGAGGTGATTTAAATGCTGATGGATATTATTAAAGCTCGCCATTCAATCCGCAAGTATACAGATGAGCAAATCAGCCATTCGGATTTGGAGAAAATTCTCGAAGCCGGCAACTTCGCTCCCAACGCAGGTGGGGGGCAGCGAAGCATTCTGGTTGGTGTTCATAACAAGGAACTAACTACAAAAATCGGAATCATGAATCTTGCTAAATTCGACCGCAGTCGTCTTGCAGGTTCTTATGTTTCCAAAGAACAGCCCAGTACAATTGATGACCCGACTATCAAAAATGGTTTTTATGGTGCACCCAGTGTTATAGTAATTTTCGGACAGAACGGTTTTCTGTTCCGTGAAGCGGACGCTTTCTGTTGTGCAGAGAATATGGTTTTGCAGGCTACAGAGCTTGGCATTTCCTCATGTATTATCTCCCGTGGGGCGGAAACCTTTGTTAGCGATGAGGGAAAGGCTCTGCTGAAAGAATGGGAAATTCCTGAAAATTATTCAGCAATCTGTTTTGTGATTTTGGGATATATTGACGGTCAACAGCCTCTCACTAAGCCGAGAAAAGTTGGCAGAGTGAGAATTATAGAGTAAGAGGGAGTTAATGTATCGTTTGCGTTAAATGTTCAGAGGTTTGTACAAAAAGAATAATTTATGGAAATCCGTATAAAATTTGGAAAGATAATCTCTGTGCTTGGGAAACTGGCTCTGTAAAACCAATCAGGAAGAAGTGATTTTATGACGCAGAATGAGAGGCTTATATTTCTGATAAAATATCTGCTTGGGGAAAATTTGCAGTTTGCGGATATGCATATTCCGCCAGATAAAATTGAGCAGTTCAAACTGTTCCGCAGTCTTGTAAATATACGTCCTGCAAAACCAATCGGCGAGGATTTTCTGCACATTCAGGACGAATTTTTAAAAGAGGAAATTTTTAAAAAAGGCATTACTGACATTGCTGATTTAAAGCCAATTCAGGATAATATTTATCTTTGGCAAGGCGATATTACAACGCTGAAATGCGATTCAATTGTTAATGCTGCAAATTCGGAAATGACGGGGTGCTACAGTCCCTGTCACTCTTGTATTGACAATGCAATTCACACTTTTTCAGGAGTTCAGCTGAGGGCAGAATGTGCGGAAATGATGAAAAAACAGGCTTATGAAGAACCTACAGGACGGGCGAAAATTACAGCTGCATACAATCTTCCCTGCGATTATGTTATACACACAGTAGGTCCTATCGTGGACGGAGTGCTGACCGAAACCCATTGCATACAGCTTGAAAGCTGTTATAAAAGCTGTCTTGAAATTGCTGTTCAGAATAATATTGACAGTATTGCTTTCTGCTGTATTTCAACAGGAATTTTCGGCTTTCCGCAGAAAAGGGCAGCAGAGATTGCAGTTAAAACAGTGATAGAATTTCAACACAAGCACAAACTCGAGGTGATATTCAATGTTTTTAAACAGAATGATTACGAAATCTACAGGAACTTACTCAGATAATATCAAACGACTTAAAGAGGAAATACAGTCAGCAAATGCAATTGTTATTGGTGCAGGTGCAGGGCTTTCAACCGCTGCAGGTTTCAGTTATTCTGGTGAGAGGTTTGAAAAATATTTCTCTGATTTTGAGGAAAAGTACGGTTTTCACGATATGTACGCAGGTGGATTTTATCCCTTTGAAACTTTGGAGGAAAACTGGGCATACTGGTCAAGATTTGTCTTTGTCAATCGCTATTCTGATGTTGACAACGGTACATACAATAGGTTGTTTGAACTTGTAAGGAGAAAAGATTATTTTGTGCTGACAACCAATGTTGACCACCAGTTTCAGAAAGCGGGATTTGATAAGCAGCGTCTTTTCTATACACAGGGTGACTATGGACTGTTTCAATGCTCAGAGCCGTGTCATAATACAACTTACGATAATAAAGCTGCTGTTCTGGAAATGATAGAGTTTCAGGATAATATGAAAATACCAAGTGAACTTATACCCAAATGTCCGGAGTGTGGTATGCCTATGACTATGAATCTGCGATGCAACGATAAGTTTGTACAGGACGAGGGTTGGTACAAAGCAAGTGACAGATACAGTGATTTTATCCGTAGCCATGAAGGTATGCATATTCTGTTTCTGGAACTTGGAGTGGGATTTAATACTCCCGGAATTATCAAGTACCCGTTCTGGAGAATGACAGTAGAAAATCAAAGTGCGGTTTATGCCGTTTTGAATTTTGGCGAGGCGGTTTATCCCAGCGATATTATGGACAGGGCAATTTGTATTGATGGAGATATTAGAGAAGTTCTGGATATTATTTGATTGATAGATTGATTGAAACGGTTCGGGAGTAATTCCGAGCCGTTTGTGTGTTGTTGCAGACTGACATCGCAGTGAGGTAATTTTTCCTTATCAAAGTAAAAAAGCATCATATCTCTACCAAGAAATATGATGCTGTTAATGAAATTTTATGCCTTTTCAAACTGTTCGAGCATTATTTTTATATATTTTCTGTCTGCGGTAAGTTCTGCATTATCACCTGATTTTAGTTCATTGTTTATTATTTTAGCTGAAAGCTGTGTCTCAATTTCATCTATTATTTTTCTTCGCAGAGGTCGTGCTCCATATTTTTCAGCATCTTTTACTGAAGATATCAGTTCAACTGCACTGTCATTATATCTGATTTTAATTCCAAGCTTTCCCGCTCTTTCGGTAAGTTCATCAAGCAATTTAACTGTAATCTTTTTTAATTCGGCGTGTGTAAGAATTTTAAATACAATTATCTTATCAAGTCTATTAATAAATTCAGGCTTGAAATGCTTTTTAACCTCGCTCATAATCTGCATTCTGTTCACATCATTGTTTTCATCTGAGTTAAATCCAAGTTGTTTTCTGTCTGTTATAAATTCTGCACCTATATTTGATGTCATTATTATAAGTGTATTTCTGAAATCAACTTTTTTTCCCTGTGAATCCGTAAGTATTCCGTCCTCCATAATCTGAAGAAGTATATTCATAACATCGGGGTGAGCCTTTTCCACTTCATCAAAAAGTATAACTGAATATGGTTTTCTTCTTATTTTTTCTGTAAGCTGTCCTCCGTCATCAAAACCCACATATCCTGGAGGAGAACCTATTATTTTTGATACGGAATGTCTTTCCATAAATTCTGACATATCAAATCTTATAAGGTTATCTTCTGTATCAAAAAGACATTCTGCAAGTGCCTTTGAAAGTTCAGTTTTTCCTACACCTGTAGGTCCTAAAAATAAAAATGAACCAACAGGTCTTTTATCATCTTTCAAACCTGAACGTCCTCGCCTTATTGCTGATGATACAGCATTAACAGCTTCATTCTGACCTATTACACGTCTGTGAAGCTCTTTTTCCATATCAAGAAGCTTTGCTCCCTCCGCTTTTGTAATACGGCATACAGGAATACCGGTCCATAATGATATAACATCATTTATATCTTCCATCATAACATTCATATTATGTGAAGTATTTTCGGGAATTTTTGCACAATTCTTTTCCATAGCTTTTTTCAGTGTTTCAAATGTCGTTTTTTCACTGTCAGAAGAAATGCTCTGAAATGCAAATCCTTTTTTTCTTTTCTGAACATTTCTTATTTTTGCATGTGAACAGGCTTCATCTATTATGTCAATTGCCTTATCAGGAAGATATCTGTCATGAATATATCTTACAGATAAACTGACTGCATTTTTAATTATGCTGTCACTTATTCTGACTTTATGAAAGTTTTCATAATTTTCACGAAGTCCCATAATTATGTCAATACATTCATTTTCATCAGGTTCTTCAATATATACAGGCTGAAAGCGTCTTTCAAGTGCTGAATCTTTTTCGATATGGCGGCGGTATTCATCAATTGTTGTAGCACCTATAATCTGTATTTCTCCTCTTGCAAGCTGGGGTTTAAGAATATTGGCAGCATCTATAGCACCTTCTGCCGCACCTGCACCGACTATTGTATGAATTTCATCGATAAAAAGTATTATATTTCCTGCTCTTGAAACTTCATCTATGCAGTTTTTTATACGTTCTTCAAAATCGCCTCGATATTTTGCACCTGCGAGCATTGATGTTATATCAAGTGAAAATATTCTTTTTTCACGTATATTTTCAGGAACTTCACCTTTTACAAGTAACTGTGCAAGACCTTCGACTATTGCGGTTTTTCCGACTCCTGCCTCACCTATAAGACATGGATTATTTTTTGTTCTTCTTGAAATTATCTGAACAATTCTTTCAATTTCCTTTTGTCTGCCAATAACAGGGTCATATATCTGACCATTGAATGTATCTGTCATATTTTTGGCATATTTTGAAAGCATCGGAAACTGTTTCATGTCAGGCTGACTTATCGGAGAAATTATGCCGTTCATATCACTGGCATATATTCCCACACATTCGCTGTAAATTTTATTGAGATTAACACCCATTGACCTCAGAATTGATGAACCGCTGCAATTTGGTTCTTTAAGCAGTGACATGAGTATATGTTCAGTGCCGATATACCGTGTTCCCATAGAGCGTGATGCCGATGATGAATCTTTAAGTATTCTGTTCAGAGCAGGAGTTATACAGTCATAATCAAGTTTAGTCGGCTCTCCTTTTCCGACCATTGACACTATTTTTTCAAACATTGCCTTTTCAGTAATTTTATTTGTTTTCAGTATTGTTGAGGCAACATTTCCTCCTTCTTTCAAAATACCAAGCAGCATATGTTCACTTCCGACATAAGTATGACCGAGCATACGGGCAGAACTTACGGCATTATTAAGTGATGAAACCGCTTTTTTTGTAAAAATTTCAAGATTAAACATAAAATCCCACCATTCAAAATGTTAAAAATACTATCTACCATAATAGTATGCCACATTGAACGTGAAATAATTGTCATAATATGCTAATCAATAAATAATATCTTCTTTGCCTTCTATGTACAGATAATCTATTATTGATGAAAGCAAACTTTCGGACATTCCTTCAATATAAAGAAGTTCATATGGATGGCTGAAATACCATATTTTTTCTCTGAATTCAACTATTTTATATGCCATTTCCTCATCAATTCCTGGAAGTTTCATAAAATCCTCTGCTGAAGCTGAATTGAGTTCAATCATTGGAATTTCAGTTGTTTCTGTTTCAGTTTCCTCATAATATTCTGTATCGGGAACAGACGTTTCTTCATGCTGTTGAGAATTATTGTCAGAATAGCTGTTATTTTGCTGAGAAATTAATCCTTCTTCATTATTTTCATTGTTGATTTCATAATCCTCCTGATAATTGTCATTGACTAAATATTCAGTTTCATTTTCTATATAAAGATAAGAACGTAATTTTTCAAGTTTTGCCTCACCTATGCCGTTAATTTCCGTAAGCTGATACATTGAATAAAAACTGCCGTTATTTTCTCTGTACTGTATTATTCTTTCAGAAAGAACTTCTCCGATTCCATCGATAAGCATAAGCTCCTCTTGTGATGCTGTATTAAGATTAAGAGGAAACTGTACCGTTTTTTCATATATTGTTGTTTCATTTGTATTATTTTCTGATGTTAATGAAGTGTTTGAAAATGGAACATCGGAATTTGTTTCGGAAATAACTGAAACAGTATTTCTTGATTTACCTGTAAACGCAGTAGTTGTATTGTTTGTAGAATTATATTCTGAAGATGATGTCTGAATAAAATTATTATATACAGTTTCTGATGAAGATACATTGCTTATTACAGGAATTTCATCAGGATTTTCTGACAATATCGCTGATATGCTTGTAAATATAAGTATAAGAGCTGTAAAACTGAAATATATAAATTTTTTTCTTTCCATTCGTTTTACTTCCTGATAAATTATTTATTATAAATTTACCGTCATAGTGACTGTTGTTCCCAATCCAAGTTTTGTTTCAACTTCCATACTGTCGGACATTGACTTCATATTTGAAAATCCCATTCCGGCGCCGAATCCCTTTGAAATTACTCCGCTGTCAGACACTGTGGAATATCCTGACTGCATGGCAAGGTCAATATCTGCTATTCCCGGACCGTTGTCACAAAGAATCATTTTTATATATTTATCTGTAATTTCTATTTCAATTATTCCTCCGTTTGCGTGTATCATCATATTTATTTCGCCTTCATAGACTGCAAGGACAACTCTGCG
The DNA here is from genome assembly GCA_964426275.1 of uncultured Ruminococcus sp. Lineage (GTDB taxonomy): Bacteria > Bacillota > Clostridia > Oscillospirales > Ruminococcaceae > UBA5884. The sequence continues at coordinate 9,411 of CAYRPZ010000025.1, forward strand.
TATTTTTTCAGAATCTATATTCATTTCCATGAGTTTTTTCTTAATATCCTGTGAAACATTGCCTGCACTTGCAAAATTAAATGAATTAACCATATATTTAAGCTGTGTCATTGTATTAGTCCACCTTCTTCGTTAAAATGACTAAAAAAATGTTTTTTATTCAATTATTATAACATATATTTAATAAATTTGCAATATATATTATAATTATTTTTCTTTTTTATTTCCGATCTCTGAACGTCTTCTGTCTATAAGAGGGTGAGTTCTGTACAGTTCTTTTTTATTTATATACATTTTTTCTTCAGCTTTTTTTACAAGTGATGTAATACTTTCAGGGCAACTATGCCATTCATAACCTACAGCAGCAATAGGTCTTGGCATATTCTGAATTTGATTAGTAAAGTTTCCGGCTTTTTCAATAAAATCATTTTCATCAGTTTCCTCTGCAATAACAACAAATTCATCACCGCTGATACGATAACAACATTCTTTCCCAAAATACTCACAAAGCATTACTGCATATTTTTTTATATATTCATCTCCTGCAATATGACCATATGTATCATTTATATATTTAAGACCATTCAGGTCAGAAAAAATTATTCCTACAGAACAAGAACCTGATTTAAAATCATTGCATTTTGTATAATAGCAGTAGCGATTGTAAATATCTGTTATAACATCTTTATTACAGTAATACTCAAGCATTTTCTGCTGTTCAACTTCTGATATATAATCATCATTAATATCCTTTACATAAAGCATAATAACTTGATTTTCATCTGTATATTCCACATCGGGTACAAGTTCCATTGATACCCACCTGAAATTATCTCCTATTTTCCTGCGATAGCGGTGACGTATACAATCTTTATTGACTTTAAAGTAGTTTTTGAGGCTATCAAAATTTACAAATGAAAGATAATCATTTAAATCATCTTTATGGACAAATCCTTTTAAGGCGAATTCCTTGAGCCATACTGAAATTTTACTTTCACGACTTGTATCATTGCCATATTTATCATCGTCCATTTTTATAAGTTTCCAACTGTCATTTGTAAGATTTATTTTTAATATTTTATGGAATACAGCTGAAAGAATTCTCATGGAATTATCAACTTCACTGTTTACAAAGTCTGATTTCTTTACTATAAATACAAACCATGGATTTTCTGCATTATATTCATTGCCTGCAAACAATTCATATTCTATCCAGATATAAACATCGTTTTTTTTGAATCTTATACCATTAAGATTCATATGTCTGTCATTTGCAAGTCTTTTTCTGATGTTTTCAGGATTCATTGCTTCTCTGAATTTTTCGGTATCATCAGGGTGAATAAGTCCTGATGACAATATATAATTATTATAATCTGAAAGAGTTCTTTTATTTTTTCTCTCTATAAGCGATGATTTGACAGAAATATATTCATCAGTTTTATAATTCACCAATGCGGCAACAAGGAAATTTTGAAGAAGAATATTTGTAAATATTTCAGCTTTATCCATATAAATTCTCAACCTCGGATTTTTATTTTTCTTGTTTATTATATCATATATTCATTTGGATTGCAATATTATATCCTAAAAATACATGGAAAGCTTACAGATGGATAGGAAAATTTAAAGAAAATTAAGGGAAAAACCTTTCGTGCAGGTTTTTCCCTTTATTTTTTATCATTTAAAATACTTATTATTCAATCAGCAGCGTTTTCATAAGACATAAATCAAAAACATCTATAATATTGTCATTGCATAAATCTCCGGCTTCCCAATCAGTCAAATTTTCGGAACAGAGCAGCCATTTTTTCATCATAACAACATCAATAACATTAAAAACACCGTCACTGTTAACATCGCCCGGAATTTGTTGTACAACAGATTCTGTAGATGATGAAGTTTCTGTAGTTGTTGTGATAATTGGTTCTGTGGTTACAGGAGCAGTTATTGTTTCGGTGTAAAGATTCCATTTCTGACAATCGCTGTCAGTAGGCTCCCATTGCTGAATATTAGCACCATTTTCATTTGAACCATAAGCTACCTCAACAAAACAAGCATCTTTTGAAGCATGAGTTATAATACTATATGAACCATCAAGATTCTTAGTGAAACGAAACAGCTGAGAACTATCCTTAGATGAATAAGTTACAATATCAATATTACTGCCATTTTCACTTCCCTCAGCTTTAAGTGCATAGCTGTTATTTTGCTGCGAGCAAATCCAATAATAATTATTTGAACCGAATTCCTTTAAAGTCCATTTCTGACAATCAAGTTTATTTGAAATATATTGCTGTACATTGGAGTTGTCTTTCATTTCACTGTTAAGAATATCCATAACCAAACCTGAGTTGACGTTCTCAAATGTGTATATAAGACTGGTATCCATGGTGCAGCCCGGGTCTGCGATAGGCTCAAGAATCCAGTCCTGACAGTTAGCACCATTTATCTCCCATTGCTGAATATTTGCACCGGAAGTATTTGAAGCTCCTGTAACCTCAACAGCTGATTTTTCTTCAGTGACAGCAGTTCTTATTTTGTAGCTTCCGTCACTATTGGAAGTAAGCATGAACTGTTGATTTTTTCCGCCATTATACTTATAGATATCAATATTTGTTCCATCGGCAGTATTTTTTTCTGCTACATCAAGTACATATGTAGCACCATCACCTATTGCAGAAACAATATAGTAATATCCATTTCCGGCACTGTAGAACTTCCATATATCGTGAACAGAAGAATTGTCAGTACCCCATTGCTGTACATTTGTGCCATTTTCAGCCATAGCATCTGTTACCTGCATATAAAGACCGGAATTCACATTTTTAATGCGGTAAGCAGCACCTTCATTAAAATCGGCAGCAGCAGGGACATTTGGAACTTCGGTATAACCTGCACTGGGAACACCTTTATTTGAAAATCTCAGGTACATCATATTGTTCTTTGAGGACTGACAGCCGCTGTAGCTTGTACAGTAGTTTTTTGCATCATCGGCAGAAAGCTTGACATAGCTGTAATTGGTGTTCGGACGCCATGTACAATCATTTGCGTTGCCTTCAATGGTTGTACGTTTGCAGCTTACAAACTTTGAATCCAGTTCTGCATATGAACCTGGATATGTTATAGAGTTCCAGTCGCATATAACATTGCCGCCATTTGAATAATAGCAGCTTTCAGCAAAAATTTTTGAAGCTGTATGAACAGTATATGCCATGCTGAAAGTATCTACATAGTTATTGAGAGAATGAAAATAGCCATAACGCATAAGGCCGGGACCTCGTGTCAGTGTTTTATTAAAGCTGTTTCCCATTAAAGACATACGAGGAAAATTGTTGTAATTGTTGTAAGATGTTTCATCATCTGCCGGATATCCGAGAATCAAGCCATATTCATGCAGACCAAATGAGCTGTCAGAAACAGTACAGTAATCAGCATCGTAACAGCAGGCGAGGAACTTATCCCAGTCTTCCAGTCCTGTTGAGGCTGTGTTGTAATCAGAATGTCCGGTGAATGTACAGTGATCTACCCAAAGATTTTCACCCGAACCAAAGTAAACAACAATGGAGTCATTGCCATTTGATTCTGAATCATGTTGAAACTCGAAGTTTCTGATTATAATGTTATTGCCTGTACCTTTACTTGATGATGTGCAGAATTGAACATTATAAAGAGTGTGTTCAGAATAACTGCCAATAATAGTTTTATTATTATGAATGTAAATTCTGCCGTCAGGACAGTAATATCTTCCGGACGAATCCTTTGTAAGAGAAGTAACTTTAATATTTGAAGTGACAATAATTGTATATGGTGTATCTGATTCAGCATATTTCTTTAAATCGTCAAAGGTTGAAACTTCAACAATTTCACCAAATAATCCTCCGATATCTGCTGATTTTATATTACTTGTATTGTCATCGAAACAATATCCTGCAAAGCCTTGAAGTCCATCAGCATTAAGCAGCCATAACTGATTGTCCGCACCGGTATATGATGCAAGCGTGATACCTGATGTACCTTGAGTAAGAGCAAGAGATGTATCAGAATAATTGACAATCTTATAGTATAAATCATTTCCAAGATGGTCACTTTTGACCGGAATAATATACCAATGCTGTGACTTGGCAGATTCACTTCCGTACATAATTACATCTGTTCCTGCTGATACATTATAATTTTTCGGAGTAATAAGACGACCGGACTGAGCATTTACCAGTTTGAAAAAAGTACCGTTAGAGTCCAGTCCAACTCTGTCAAAACGCCATGACTGTGAAAGAGTGCTGCCGAGTGTTTGTACTGAAATTGTCGAGCCGTCAGCAGTTCCGTTTTCGGTCAATATCTTGGAGTTATCCTTGGTTGCGATATTCATAAGCTGAGCAGGATAATCCACAGAAACAGCTGATACCGAAATTTCCATATTACTATAATCAAATAGCGGAAACAGGCATGCTGTAATGAAGACAAGCAAAGTGACGAATGAATACTGTATGTATTTGGGGTTTTTCATTATAATTTACCTCCTATAATAAAATAGTAGTTTGTTCTGAAAAATATTGTATAATTGTTTTTTTATCGATTGCATCACTCCTTTACTAATATTGATATTATATCATATTTTAGCATGATTTTCAACAAAATTTTCAACAAAATTGTTATATATTATGTGTATATTTTTACAATAAAAATATCTTTGCCATAAGAAAAAGGTTAAAGCCATTGAAAAGCTGCAAGAGGCACAGATTTTGGAATTTCAATTGTATGTCACGGTGAAATATTTCAATTATAAAGTGTGACAGAAAACCTGATAAGTAAACATATGTAAAAATAATTTTAATAAAATAAAATTTTAGATAAGTTTTACTGAATATATTGACATATCAGCTGATATTATGTATAATTTATACTATAGTAAAATATATTTTTTGGAAGTGATATTATGAAAAATTGTATAAAAGTTTTGACCGCCTGTATTATGGGTTTTTCTTTGATGACAACATTGTCAGATATTCCTCAGAAGGTTTCGGCACTTGAAGAACCGGAATATTATGGGGATTTGAATTTTGATAAGTCAGTATCAGCAGCCGACCTTTTACAACTTAACCGTTGTTTGAGTGATTTGGACAATATCAGTAGTGATATTGCTGAACGTGCTGACCTCAACCATGACGGAACTGTTGATGTATTTGATTCAGTTATTCTTAAAAATTGTATTATAAATCATAGATGGGAAGAAATAAATTTAGGGGAATATGAAGAATCTTCGCAATATGATTTTATATCTGCCTCTGTTTCTGCAGTAGATGCTTCTTTGCCTTCACAGGAAGATGCAAAGATGGTTATATTCTATGTTGATTTTCCGGACTGCAAATATTCCTATGATATTACAGCTGAACAGGTGCAGGAAATTGCATTCGGAGATGAGGATACAGATGATGTAAATTATCCTTTTGACAGTATGAGTGCATTTTATAGTCGTTCTTCAAAAGGTGTAATGAAGCTTGACGGACAGGTATTTAGATATACAACAAAAGAAAATAAGTCAGCCTATGATACAGACAAAGTTAAACTTGCTGAGGAATGTTATGAGGCATTTAATGACAGCGTTGATTTCAGCCAGTATGATGGTGACGGCGATGGAATGATTGATGCTACATTGTTTACAGTTCCAACAGAAGCAGGCGATGAAAACTGGTGGCCGTGTGCAGGTGGTTTTGGCGACATGGAATACAAAATTGACGGAGTTTCGATAGGTCATATTATAACAGGAAATGCACAGATAAATAGTCTTTCGGACTATGCAGACTTTAACAGCAGTTATCTTCATGAAATGGGCCATTGTATGGGACTTCCTGACTATTATTTATATTCGTCTGATGATTATGATGGTATGCATGGAAATGCCGGTACAGAACTTATGGACGCAGATGCTGCATCTGACTTCGGATGTTTTTCCAAGCTTATGCTCGGTTGGTATCGTGAAAATCAGATTTCTGTTTATGATAGTTCAGCAGGTTCTCAGACGTTTGAGCTTAGCAATGCACAGACAGATGATGGAAACTGTGTAATAATACCTTGCGGAAATCTTGATGACAGATATTTTTCGGAATATTTTATGATAGAATATATCACAGAAGAAGATAATAATAGTTATATAAATTCTTATATGAGCTACTGGAGTATTGAAAATGGAATAAGAATATATCATATAAATGCTGAACTTCAGGAAGATTATTGGTATACATATTTCAAATATCAGAATGGTTCGGAATATACAAATAATGATGATGATGGAATACGCCTGATACGTCTTGTAAATGATGCGGAAGGCGGAAATGTATTCAAAACAGGAGATGTCATTGACAGCAGTATTTCAGGTTTTAACTGGTATGCTTCCGATGAAAGTGAATCTGTTGACTCCGGAACAGTTATTACAATAGGGGAGCTTAAAGACGGAAAATATAGCATTACTATTTCACAGAAATAATTATATCATGTTAGAAATATTATAAAGTAACATCTGTCAGTTATATGGCAGATGTTATTTTATAACTTTTTTCCTTAGTATGACAAATTATTTTTATTGTATTTACTTTATTTTTAAATTATGATATAATATATAGCAGTCAAATATTAAATAAGGAGTGCTGAATTTATGAAAAAGATTATAATATTTGTTCTATGTATTACAATAATGTCATTTTTTACTTGTTGCGGCACTTCAAATTCAGAACAAAGTATTAGAGTATCTGATGATTACAATAGTATAATCGATACTGAACCGGTATCTGATACAGAATTTATATCAAATACTGATGAAATTTCTGATTTGGAAAATGATATCATTAATGAAAGCTGCAAGCCGTTTTACAGCGAAAAACTTATGAATATTTTAAATTCAGGTACTTTATTTACTGAATTTAAAATTGTATATATAAATGATGATGATATACCTGAAGTCATATTATCCGGTTCTTCACAAAAAACAAGTCAGCTTCTGCTTGCCATTGTAAACAATGAAGTCAGAGAAATTTTCAATGATGGAATTTTTTATATTTCATATAAGGAAGGGTTTGCTGTTTCTGAAAATGCAGGAGAAAACTATAATCATCTTGCTGTTTATGATATGAATACGGATACTATTACAACACTTAATATGAATGAAGATAATACCTTTGATAAAAATGGCGAAAGCATAACAGCTGAGGAGTATAAAAGGCTTTATGCACAATATTGTTCTCAGGCATATTATGCTGATTATGATGTATATAGTCTGACTGCCGACAATATAATATCAGTATTTGGAAACTATGTTCCGGATACAGAAAGCTGTACTGAAACAGAAATTACAGACATCGCTGTAGTTTCTGATATTTCAGAAATATTAAACACTGATGTGACAGAAGCACCTGCTGAAACGTCTGTGGAAACAACGACTTTAACAGGAACGGTTCATGTTCCGGAAGAATATCTTAATGTCCGCAGTCAGCCTACAACTCAGTCTGAATTAATAGGGCAGATAAAAAATAATGATACTGTTGTTATACTGGAACAGTGTGATAAATGGTATAAGATAGAATACAATGGCTCAGAAGCATATGTTTTCGGAGGATATATAAAGTTTTAATGAAATACCGCCGTTTTCATAATCAGAATAACGGCGGTATTTTTTGCGGTTATATGTTGTTTTATTTTCTGATTTTCTTGTGGCAGGGTTTAAATTCCCCCAGTCAGAACGTTTAAGTCTGTTAATTTCACGCTGTTTCTTTTTGCTTAACTTTTCAAATGGCACAAACTTTTTCATATATATCTACTCCTTTTTATATCAGGGCAGATTTATAAAAATCCGCCCTGATATTTTGTTTTAATGAAATCACATAATTATTCTGTTCCTGCCTTGAAATTGTAGACAGGGCGGATAATTTCCGTTATTTCAGCAGTATCCCCGATATTATCGGCAATATCCTCAATTCTTTTATATGCCATAGGACATTCATCAAGCGTATGCTGATTTATGGAAGTTGTATAAATTCCAGTCATTTCTTTTTTGAACTGTGAAACAGTAAAAGTCTGTTTTGCCATACTTCTGCTGAATAATCTTCCTGCACCATGAGGAGCAGAAAAATTCCAGTCAGGATTGCCTTTTCCTCTGCATATAAGTGAACCATCACGCATATTTATCGGAATAATCAGTTTTTCACCGAGCTGTGCAGATACTGCACCTTTTCTCAAAATCATATTTTCAGTATCTATATAATTATGAATTGTTGAGAACTGCTCAATGACGTGGAATTTCATTCCTTTTACAATTTCATCGATTATAGCCTGACGATTTATGAGTGCAAATTGCTGTATAATTTTCATATCATGAATGTATTGGTCAAATAAATCCCCTTCAGTATATGCAAAGTTTTTCTGAACAGGTGTTTTTTTTATATTTTCAAGTTTTTTAAGTTCTTTCTGGATATTCTTTTCCATGCCGTTTGCCTTAAGCTTTGCAATCAGTTTATTTATTTCATGCTGAGGAACACTATTAAGACGTTTATATGCTTCATTCTGATAGTATTTGGCGACTTCAACTCCAAGATGTCTTGAACCTGAATGTACTACTATATAGTATGAGCCGTCCTCTGATTTATCAGCCTCTATAAAATGGTTTCCACCGCCTAAAGTACCAAGGCTTTTTTCGGCTCTTAGTGAATTGATATGTTCAAAGCATTTAAGCAGTTCAAGAGATGTTTTTTCAATATATCTGTGAGGCTTTTCACGGATTGCAAATCCGCTTGGAATCTTATCGTATATAAGTTTATCCAGTTTTTGCAATTCGATGTGTTTTTCTTTTATTTTAATTGTTTCCATGCCACAGCCGATATCAACACCGACCATTGCAGGTACAGTCTTATCTGTAACAGTCATTGATGTCCCCACAGTACAGCCTGAACCGGCATGAACATCAGGCATTATACGGATACGCTGATTTTCTGTGAATTTCTGATTACAGAGTGCTATAATCTGTGAGATAGATTCCTCATCTATTACATCTGTAAAAATTTTTGCTGTTGAATATTTTCCGTTAAGTTCAATCATAAAATTTCTATGCTCCTTATTTGATATAAATGTTTTCAGGCATAAAAAATCACTTCACGCAATTAT
>CAYRPZ010000026.1:0-14150 GCA_964426275.1 uncultured Ruminococcus sp.
AATAAAGGCTTTGCACCACAGCATATTACATCATTAACACACATTGCAACACAGTCAATTCCTACTGTATCATGCTTATCCATAAGAAATGCGATTTTAAGCTTTGTTCCTACACCGTCAGTACCTGATACAAGAACAGGCTTTTCAATACCTGTTGTATCAAGTTCAAAAAGACCTCCGAAACCGCCAAGTCCTGAAAGCACATTGCTTGTCATAGTCTTTGCAACATGAGCCTTCATGAGTTCAACCGCTTTATATCCGGCAGTTACGTCAACCCCTGCCTCTTTATAGCTTTCTGAAAAACTTTTCATGCTATCCTCCTTTTATTAATTAACAACTTCACCAATTTTAAATTCAAATTTATCTTTCGGCATCTCTTTCGGAACTTCAACCGGATAACAGCCGTCAAAGCAAGCTGTACAGAATCCGCAATTTGCATTTTCCGCAATCCTCTTTACGTTCTCAATGCTTAAATATCCAAGACTGTCTGCACCTATATATTCAACAATCTCCGGTATTGTCATCTTACAGGCAATAAGATTTTCTTTGCTGTCGATATCAGTACCGAAATAGCATGGATTTGTAAAAGGCGGGCATGAAATTCTCATATGGACTTCCTTTGCACCGTTTTCCCTTAAAAGAGATACAATTCTTGCACTGGTTGTTCCTCTGACTATACTGTCATCTATGAGAACAACTCTTTTTCCCTCAACAACTTCCCTGACAACATTCAGCTTTATCTTTACAGCATTAGTTCTCTGTGACTGTGTAGGCTGAATAAATGTTCTGCCAACATATCTGTTCTTAATAAATCCTACTCCATATGGTATTCCTGATGCTCTTGAAAATCCAAGAGCCGCATCAAGTCCGCTGTCAGGAACTCCGATTACAACATCAGCATCAACAGGGTGTTCCTCCCAAAGATATTTTCCTGCATTAAGACGTGCTTTGTGAACACTTGCTCCCTCAATCACGGAATCAGGTCTTGCAAAATAAACATATTCAAACACACACATTGAACTTTTTGCAGTATTGCAGTGTGTTTTAATGGAACGAATACCATTTTCATCAACAACAACAAGCTCTCCGGGGAGAACATCTCTTACGAATTCAGCCTCTATGCTGTCCAGTGCACAGGTTTCCGATGCAAACACTATTGAGCCATCTTTGCATTTTCCCATACAAAGCGGTCTGAATCCGTTCGGATCCCTTGCAGCAATCAGTTTTTTAGGTGACATAACAACAAGTGAATATGCACCCTTGAGCTTATACATAGCCTGTTCAACTGCCTGTTCAATAGATGAAGCTTTAAGACGCTGTTCAGTTATAACATATGAAATAGCTTCTGTATCATTCGTATTATGGAATATAGCTCCCTTTAACTCATATTCTTCTCTGATTTCTCTTGCATTTACAAGATTTCCGTTATGAGCTATAGTCATCGGGCCTTTTACATGACGCACTACAAGAGGCTGTGCATTTTCACGATTTGAATTGCCTGTTGTGGAATATCTTACATGACCTACTGCAATGTTGCCTTTTCCAAGCTTTTCAAGTATATCATGGCTGAAAACTTCCGGAACAAGTCCCAAATCCTTATGAAATGAAAGAACACCTTTATCATTCACAACTATTCCGCAGCTCTCCTGACCTCTGTGCTGAAGTGCATAAAGAGCATAGTATGCAGAATATGCAACATTTGACTGTGTTTTTGAATATATGCCGAACACTCCGCATTCTTCATGTATATGATTATTCAAATTAAAGTCATTCCTTTCCGCTCCAGCAGTAATCGCAAAGACTTGATTCCGGCAGTCCTATTGCTTTTACAGTTCCCTCAAGCGACTGAAATTCAAGTGATGTAAGTTTAAGACGGCGACAGATTTCAGCTCTGAGTTTTTTTCCTCTTTCTGTTTGTGAACTGCTGTATTCAGCGATATACTTAATACCTTCAGCACCTTCAAATTCATCAATTGTTTTTCTTGCAATGAGTTCCAGTTCCGATGTACTGCATGAGAAATTAAGATATTTACAGCCATACATAATCGGAGGGCAGGCAGAACGCATATGCACTTCCTTTGCACCGTTTGCATAAAGGAATTCAACTGTTTCTCTGAGCTGAGTTCCTCTTACAATGCTGTCATCAACAAACAGCAGTTTTTTGCCATTGATAAGTTCATGAACAGGGATAAGTTTCATTTTTGCTACACGGTTTCTCATATCCTGACTCTGAGGCATAAAGCTTCTTGGCCATGTAGGAGTATATTTTATAAATGGTCTTGCAAACGGAATACCGCTTTTATTAGCATATCCTATAGCATGAGGTATTCCTGAATCAGGCACTCCGCATACATAGTCAACGTCAGGAAGGTTTCCGTTTTTAATATCTGTTTCTGCCATAATTTCACCGTTGCGTGTTCTCATGACCTCAACATTTACGCCTTCATATACAGCATTCGGATATCCATAGTATGTCCAGAGGAATGAACATATTTTCATATTTTTATTTCTTTTTTCAAGGACTTCATATCCTTTTGCTGTAAGACTTATTATTTCGCCTGCTCCAAGTTCATAGCAGATATCATATCCTAATTTCTGAAAAGCAAATGATTCAAATGACACACAGTATCCGTCATCTCTTTTGCCGATTATGACAGGAAGTCTTCCGTCCTTGTCACGTGCAGCAATAATTCTGTCTTTTTCAAGTATAAGAAGTGAAACAGTGCCTTTTACTTTTTCCTGAGCATATTTTATACCTTCAACAAATGTAGGTTTCTGAGCGATTAATGCACCGATAAGGTCACCTGCATTTATTTTTCCGCTGCTCATTGTTTCAAAATTTGCACAGCCTTTACTCAGGAGTTCATCTACAAGTTCATCTGCATTGTTTATGATACCTACCGTACAGACTGCATACAATCCGAGCTTTGAACGCACCATTATAGGCTGGGGGTCAGTATCGCTTATACAGCCGATACATATTTTCCCTTTCATTTTCTCAACATCTTTTTCAAATTTTGTACGGAAAGGAGAATTTTCTATACTGTGAATATTTCTCTGGAATCCGAGTTCTTCGGAATATGCGGTCATACCGCCTCTCCTTGTTCCAAGATGAGAATGATAGTCTGTTCCGAAAAATACATCTGCAATGCAGTCATTTTCAGATACTGCACCGAAAAATCCACCCATATATATTATTCTCCCATAAGACGTTTCATAATTTCCTGATATGCTTCCTCAACATTTCCCATATCTCTGCGGAAACGATCCTTGTCAAGCTTTTCATGAGTTGTGCTATCCCAGAAACGGCAGGTATCAGGAGAAATTTCATCGGCAAGAATTATTGTTCCGTCAGATGTTCTTCCGAATTCAATCTTGAAATCAATGAGGTCAATATTAAGCTTCCTGAAGAAATCAACCATAAAATCATTTACCATAAATGCATACTTTGAGATTGTATCTATTTCCTCTCTTGTTGCAAGACCAAGTCCGAGAGCATAATAATCGTTTATAAACGGGTCACCGAGGTCATCATTCTTGTAGCTGAACTCAAGAGTAGGAGTTTTAAGAGGAGTACCCTCAGCAATTCCAAGCTTCTTTGAAAAGCTTCCGGCAGCAACATTTCTTACAATTACTTCAAGCGGAACTATTTCAACTTTTTTAACAATTGTTTCACGTTCACTTATTTCCTCAACGAGATGAGTAGGAATTCCTGCCTTTTCAAGAAGTCCGAACATATAGTTTGTCATTCTGTTATTGATAACACCTTTTCCTGAAATAGTACCTTTCTTTTCTCCGTTAAAAGCAGTTGCATCATCTTTATAGTCAACAATAACAAGGTCGGGATTATTTGTAGCAAAAACCTTTTTTGCCTTGCCTTCATATAACTGTTCAGCCTTTGTAATATTTTCCATGATAAAATTCCTCCAGATTATATATTTTAAAAATCAAAGCATTTCTTCAAGACGTGCTGTGATATTTTTATCTTTTTCCTCTACTGCCTGAGCCATATCAGCTTTCATTGCAGTAAATTTTTCAGCAAGTTCATTATCTGAAACCGCAAGAATCTGTACTGCAAGCAATGCTGCATTTGCCGCACCATTTACAGCAACTGTTGCAACAGGTATTCCTTTAGGCATCTGAACAGTTGCAAGCAGAGCGTCCATTCCATCAAGAACAGCAGATTTCATAGGGATACCGATTACAGGAAGTATAGTATTGGCAGCAAGTACACCTGCAAGATGTGCTGCCATTCCTGCGGCGGCAATAATAACCCCAAATCCTTCCGAAACAGCATTTTTTGCAAATTCAATAGCCTTTTCGGGAGTACGGTGAGCAGACATGACATGAATTTCATAAGGAACTCCGAATTTAATGAGTTCGCTGACAGCATTTTTTACAACAGGCAGGTCACTGTCACTGCCCATAATTACAGCTACTTTTTTAGACATCTTAATAAACCTCCGATAATCTGCCAAAAATAAAAGACTGCGGAAATATAAGGAACGCAGTCATTTTTTTACAGGAAATTATTTGATTTATAGAAATAACCATGTAAGTATACACCAATCCCCAAAAATCAGAACACATATAATTTTTTCCGGATATAGATGATTTATACAGCATAAGTTATCCCTCACAAAACATAATTATAAGAATATTATACAATATTTCATAAATAAATTCAACACTTTTAAGAAAAAATTTTTAAGTAACTGAAACGTCTGTTTCACTGACATCAGAAACTACAGTTTCAGATGAAATATTTTCATCATCAGAGGAAACATCAGTTTGTGTTTCTTCAGCCGAAACATTTCCTTTAAGCACAGTTACAATAAATCCGTCCACATTATTTCCCGAAACAGAGTATTCACTGTTTTTCGGAACATATACACTTGTTGTTCCTTCCTGAGCCTTTATATAATACACTTCATATAATGAACGTCCATTATTTATTTCAAGATGTTTTTTATCAAAGCTGTAATCTTTAAGCAAATCTATATATTCCTCAAGGCAAAGATTATTTTCATGCATATAATAAGCATGTGGTACTCCGACATAACGGAAATGATATGAACGTGCCAGCATATCCGTTACATATGCCTTGTCCTCTGTATAACGCTGAACAATGCCATATTTATAGGAATTATCATAAATCCACGAATAAATCCCGGTATTTTCCAAGACAGAAATCTTCATATCATCAGTTACAAGCTTAAAGTCAAAAGCATATCCGGTATGGTGTTCGGAAGAACCCACTTCATCTTTGGAATATCCTGTTTCAAGCTGTTCCAGTTGTTTTTCTTCATCACGGTAACCCGATGTTATAGTTACATCATGACACTGAGTTTCACTGTAAAAATCTCCAAGCATATTTTCAATCGCTTCCACCGCTGTTTCATAAAGTTTAAGCTCGAAGTAATCGGTGACTCTATATGTCTTTTCGTTTCTGTAAGGAAATGTTATGAGTTCATTTTCAATATCAGGAAAACTGCTTTTATGTGATTTGCTAACGAGTGCAAGTTCTCCTTTAGCTATATCATCATATGATTTTTCAATCGGAACATACATACTCATATCAATGTGAACTTCTGATGTATAGTCTGAATTTTCATTGTCGGAATTGAAAGAAGTAGTTTCAATAATGGAATATGAGTCTGAAAAAGGTTCACTGTTATTTGAATCAGATGTACTTGAAAAATTACGTCTTAAATAATCAAAGCTTAAAATCACCGCAATTACAGCAACAAGAGTAATTACAATTCTTGGATAGCTTAATTTCCTGTTTCCCATATTTTTCCACCTTTCACTTATCTATAGCAGTAGAAATTATATTATATATGATATAACAAAAAGCCAAAAAAGTCAACATTAATACAAATCAGTATTTATTTTCCGATTTTATTATTTTTACATAAACTGCTTGAAAATTCTGATATATTCTTTTGCTATTTCAGGAAGATTTCTGCCTGCTTTTGAGATAATACATATATCATTTTTTATATTGTCGGTACAGTAATATGCCGGATGATAGCTTATATTTGCAAATTTTATAAACATTTCAGGAATAAATGCAATTCCGACACCGGAAAGAACGAATGAAAACAATGTTTCAAGATGTCTTGCAATTATTGCAACATCAGGTTCAAATCCAATTCTTTCACTTAATTTATTTTGTACGAGATATTCACTGTTATCATTTTCAATAATAAGAAATTTTTCATTTTTAAAAATTCCAACATCAACAGGTCTGCAAAATTTTTTTCTTTGGGAATTATTTTTTATATCATCAGCAAAAAGTCTGAAACGAGTTATTTCACGGTTTATCGGATTATTTTCTGAAACAGCAATATATATATTATCACTCATTATTTTTTCGCATACAAACAAATTTTTATCGGTTTGTCCTTTAGTTACCGCAAGGTCAATATCCCCGCTTAAAATCATTTCTTCAAGTTTTTCTGTACTTTCTTCAGTTATTTTTATAGTTACATTTTTGTGTCTGCGACTGAATTCAGTAATACTGGGAGTAAGAAGACATGATGCACGGAACGGTATAACTCCTATTTTTAACATTCCTCTTTTGAGCTGTAGCAGTTCATAAAGTTCATCATGTATTAACTTTTCATGTTTCAGCATTTCCCTTGCATGATTAAGAAATATACTTCCCTCCTGTGTAATCTGAAGCGGATTAGTGCTTCTGTCAAAAAATTTAGTATTATAGCTGCTTTCAAGCTTGGAAATCACCTGACTGAGAGAAGGCTGTGTTATAAAAAGCTTTCTGGCAGCCTTTGAAAAACTTTTTTCTTCAGCCACTGCAATAAAGTATTCCATCTGTTGTAAATTCATAACCGCTCACCCTGCATACCTTTTTCTATTATTTCAGCAGCTTCATCAAGATTATCAGCAATCCTCCATGCAAACGGAATTATTTCATCATCAGGCATTATCATGTCAGGAATCATTATAGTTTTCATTCCCGCACTATATCCGGCCTTTACACCATTAAACGAGTCCTCAAGCACATAGCAGTCTTCCGGATTTACACCAAGTTCCGAAGATGCTTTTAAAAATATTTCAGGATCAGGCTTGCTTTTTTCAATCATATCTCCGCATATCAGCACATCAAATCTATTGAGCACATTTATCTGCTGAAGTTCATGATAAACAGCACCTTTTCTTGTAGAGCTCGCAACAGCTTTCACAAATCCATTTTCATCAAGAAAATCCAGTATTCTGTATAATCCTTCTTTTACAGGAAATCCACCGCCTGCAAGCACTCTGTCAAGATATTTATGCTTTAACTCCATAAGTCTGTCAAAAGGACAATTTTCTCCATAAATGCTAAAATAAATTTCTTTTGTCCTCACAGCATTTGAACCCATAGTCTGCCTTGAAAGATTTTCTATGTTTTCAAGTCCAAGCTGACTTCCTGCCCATACAACAGCCTCATGTATAATTCTTTCGGAATCAATCATAAGTCCGTCCATATCAAAAATTACCGCTTTCATAAATATATAATCCTCCTTTTTATTTATAATTTTTTTGATATATTTTTATCATATTTACTATATAATGCTTGACAAATGCCGAATTTATGTGTATAATTTAATTAATAAATTTAATTTTAGGAGTGAATTGAAATGGGTATACTTGATACTTTTAATGATGTAAGCAGAAATGCAAGCGAAAAAGCTAAAAATGCATCGGAACTGGGCAACCTCAAAAGAAAAATCATGTATGAAGAAGAAAGAATACGTGAAATTTTTGCAGAAATGGGTGAAACATATTATAAAAATCCTAAATGTGACCTTTCTGTTCTCAATGATTTCTGCAAGGATATTGATGACCGTAAACGCAGAATTAAAAAGATGAGATTTGAAGCAAATGATATAAGAGGATATAAGCAGTGTCAGAAATGCGGTGCTGAACTTAATGCAAACTTCCAGTTCTGCGGAAGCTGCGGTGCAAAAATCTTAAACCCCAATGAAGAAACTGTAAAATAATAAATATCCAAAATTATATATTTATTAAAAGTGCCGTTCTTATGTGAACAGCACTTTTTTTATTCGGACAATTCAGCCCACTCATCAAATTTTTCATTTATAAGGTTTTTCAGCCTGTCAATTTCAGTACATTTTTCATTCATTACTTCAAAATTTGTATATATTTCTTCTCTGGTGATTTCCTCACTTAAAAGGTCTGCTCTGTTCTGAAGTTCTTCAATTTCGGTTTCAAGCTGTTTTATACGGTTTCTTTTTTTAGCTTCAAGGCTTCTCTGTTCCTTTGAACGATATGCCTGAACCTTTTTATCATTCATCTTTTCAAATTCAAGCTGACGCCTACGCTGTTCTTCTTCGGATTGTTTATCCGCTTCACGTTTTTCAGTAATTGCAAGATAATTATCAAAGCCACCTTTAAAGCATTCAATTCCGTCTTTTGTAATTTCAATTACTTCAGAGGCGATTTTATTTATCAGATATCTGTCATGTGATACAAATATAACCGTACCGTCAAATTCATTCAGTGCCTCCTCAATAGCCTCCTTTGAAGCAAGGTCAAGATGGTTTGTCGGTTCATCAAGGATAAGAACATTTCCTTTTTCAAGCATCATCACTGCGAAACATAACTTTGCACGTTCACCGCCGCTTATAACTCCAATTTTCTTGAATACATTCTCACCTGTAATACGAACCTGACCGAGCAGACTTCTTATATCAACTTCATTCATAATCGGATAACGGCTATGAATTTCTTCCATAACAGTATTAAGCGGATTAAGATGTGAACTTTCCTGTTCAAAATATGAAATTCTGACATTTGAAGCCCATCTTACAGTACCCTTATGCGGAATTTTGCCTTGTATCATTTTAAGCAGCGTAGATTTTCCAATTCCATTATCACCTATTATAGCGATTTTATCACCACATTTTACATCAAATGATATATTTTCGGCAAGGGTTTTATGATTTTCTCCGAATCCCACTGAAATATCCGCATTTTTAACTGTCAGAAGGTCAAAAGGAGGCTTGACTGCATAATCAAATTTTATTTTTGCATTTTTAGTATATTCAACAGGCTTTTCAATACGCTCAATTTTTTCGAGAGCTTTCACACGGCTTTGAGCGGATTTTGAAGTTGATGCCCTGACAATATTTCTGGCAACATAATCCTCCATTTTAGCAATTTCCTTCTGCTGAAGTTCGTATTCCTTTTTCTGCCGTGCAACTGCATCATCTTTAAGGCGGGCATATGCGGTATAATTACCTTTATATCTTGTCAGCCTGCCTCTTTCTATTTCGCATATGCTTGTTACGACTTTATCAAGAAAATATCTGTCATGTGATACAACAAGCAGTGCTCCCCGATAATCTTTAAGATAGTCTTCAAGCCAGCATACTGTTTTAAAATCAAGATGGTTTGTAGGCTCATCAAGTATAAGAAGATTAGGATTTTCAAGGAGCAGCTTTGCAATTGCAAGGCGTGTTTTTTCGCCTCCGCTGAAACCTGAAATCTGCCTGTCGAACTGACTTTTGGGAAATCCCATGCCATTAAGGACAGTTTTTATTTTAACATCTGTATTGTAGCCGTCATTTACTTCAAAATATGACATCAGCTTTGAATATTCTTCAGCAAGCTCATTATGCATACTTTCATTTTCTGACATAAGCATTTCTATTTCATGTATTCTTTCAGCAGTTTTATCCAGCTGCGAAAACACGCTTTTCATTTCATTCCAGACAGTACTTTCCTTGTCAAGCCCACCCATCTGTTCAAGATATCCGACCGAAGTTTTTCCTGAAAATGAAACAATCCCGTCAGTTTCAGTAAATCTGTCAGGAAATTCCTTACCCGTAATAATACGAAGAAGTGTAGTTTTTCCGCAACCATTCGTTCCGATAAGGCCTATTCTGTCATTTTCATCTATTGTAAGGCTGACATTTTTCAGCACCTGACTGCCGTTATAGAATTTATTTATGTCTTTAAGACTTGCAAGCATAAAATATATTTCACGGATACAATCCGTACTTTCCTTTCATTTTAATTGACATTCTTTATAATTTTTGCCGGGCAACCTGCAATGACAGCATTGTTTCCGAATGATTTTGTTACAACTGCTCCAGATGCCGCAACAACGTTATCTCCAAAAGTTACTCCTTATCATTGCAAAATAAGGAATACCGACAGCTGTTTTTTCTCTTTCAGTCAAAATTGCAATCCTCGTGTATCTTTTGATTAATAAAAGGTTCAAATCTGCTGAATACTTTTCGTTCAAGGGGAGAAGTCAGAAACTTATTGCGTCTGTAAAGTACTTTCATGCGTTCCTCACGTATTTTTGCAGCTGAATATGAGATATCACACAATTTAGAAATTTCCTCGGCAGAATGTACGTTAAGTCCCCATAAAACGCAGGCAGGAGCAAGAAAGCGGACAGCAAAACTGTCCGCTTCGATTTCCATTTCAGGTTTTACAGGATTTGTAGCTCTTGTATAATAGCCATCTCTCACTTCATGTCCGAGAAGGATATGTCCCAATTCATGAGCAATTGTGAAACGGTTTCTTTTTCTTCCTTCACTGTCATTATAAACTATATACCACGATGTACCATCGAATATACTTACACCGCTTTCATTGTGTCTTAGTTCGTGTATAACGCTGTCTTTTATCACTTTAATTTCCATTTTTCTGACAATAGGAGTAAGCATAACGGGAACTGATGTAACATTGAAATCAATCAGGCACTGCCATGCAGCATCTCGGCAATGACGATACATTCCATAAACCATTCAATTCACCCGAAAGACAATACCTGAATATCAGGAAACAGGATTATAAATTCTCGTCGCTTTCTTCAGCTGACTTAATAGCATTAAGTCTGTCACCGGATATACTTGTAACTTCAGATTCAGAATATTCAACGCTTTCATCAGAAGTATTAGCTGCTCTATAAATTCTCTTGCTGTTATAGTCAGCAATTTCTTCCGGAAGACATTCAGCATTTATCTTCTGTGCAAAGGACATAACAAAGTTAATTATGCTTTTTCTTTGTTCAGCTTTAAGATTGACATATGCATCGATAAGTTTTGTATCAAACATATCAAGTCTGTATTCATCTGCAAGAACCTGCAGAACATTACTGCTGTTTTTCACCATAGAACCCTTTCCGTATCTGAACCATTCTTCATTTACATTAAATACAGAGCATATAGTTTTAACATGTCTGTCAAGTATTTCTCTTTTTCCAACTTCCATCATTCCGATAGTTGACTGAGCAATACCAAGAGCTGCGCTGAATTCTTTCTGGTTCATATTTCTGTACTTACGTACCTGCTTTAAGCGTTCTCTCATCATAATAGATAACTCCTTTTACAAAAAATCAATTAAATTTTCACGGGCAGCAAAGTTTTTATAATTAAAAACCTGCACCACTGTACTGTACACCACAATGGCTATATTAAATATTACCATAAAAAATATATTAAGTCAAGAAAATATTTAAAAAAAGTAATAAAAATATAAAAAAATTTCAATTTTCTTGACAGTCACTAAAAAATAAGATATTATATTATCACAGAAATAATCTTATAGGAAAGGTGATATTTTTTGAATAAATCACTTTACACACAATGTTGTAAGCTCTGCAGCAATCCTTTTGAAACAGAAAACAGTAACAGCGAGCATATTAAAACATTAAAAAAATATATGTCTGATATTATAAATGAAGAACTTACGGAACGTCAGCGTGAGATAGTTATGATGTATTATTATGAAAACAGAAATATTTCAGAAATAGCTGACACACTCAGCGTCAATCCTTCAACTATTTCACGAAGTCTTGCTCGTTCAAGAAAAAATATATTCCGAATACTTAAATACTATTTTTAGCCTTCTTCATTATATTCTATTTTGTAAAGTTCCTTTGCAAGTACCAATATATTATCATTGAAATCAAGAGATATTACCGATGAACCGTCAATATCTGCATATGACCAGCTTCCGTCAACAGGTATTCTCATCTGTTTCACATCATATGTCAGCATATACATCGGAGATTTTATAAAATATAAATAAAGTGAAGATTTACTTATATTTGTAGTAAGCTGAGGGAGTGCCTTTGAAAGGAATTTATCAAGTTTTACAGGATTTATAGTTTTTGCTTCTGAAATTATTTCACTCAAAACATTTCTCTGACGCATTGTTCTTTCAAAATCAGCATCACCTACATATCTTATACGGCTGTAACAAAGTGCCTGTTTGCCGTTAAGACGATACGTACCTCCGCCATCAAGGAAATCTGATTCCTTTTCATCACCCATAAGCTCATTGACTTCATTTTTAAGAATATTATTTACTTCCTGTGCTTCTGCATCTGAAAGAGTTATTTCTATTCCTCCGACAGCATCTACTATTCCGGCAAAAGCAGTGAAATTCAATGATATATATTCATCAACCTTTATGCCGAAATTTTCTTCAAATGTATCCATAACAAGCTCTGCACCGCCATATGAATATGCGGCATTAATTTTATCATATCCATAATTCGGTATGTAAGCATATATATCTCTCATAACGGAAGTCATTGTTATTTCCCGTGAATGTTCATTAATGGAAAGAAGAATTATTGTATCCGATCTTCCTTCATCAGAAGATGTACGTCCGTCAGTTCCGATAATCAGTATATTTTTTACATCATATGAACTTATAAGGCTGTCACTGAGGCTTATAAGATTTCTTGCACTTGTTTCCTCTATATTTATCATTCCCGTGTATCTTACAATCATACAGCATATAAAAATAATAACAACTGACAGAATCGCTGTCAGCTTATATATAATACTTACTTTCTTTTTCTTTTTTCTGGCTGATTTGAATTTGCCTTTGCTTTTTTTGCCTGATTTTATTTTCTTTACTTTTTCAGTCATTTTATCGCTCTCCGTAAAAACAAATATATTTTTTATATGATAATAGTTTATCATTCATGTTTTAATTAGTCAAGTAAAATTAAATTTTTTATTGCCGGCATTATTAAAATATACAATTGACTTATCGGAAATAATGTTGTATAATATTAAGGTATATGAAAAAAATATAATATTATCTGGAGGAATTTTTAAATGTCAATGCGAAAAAAAATTGCTGCACTGCTTGCTTCACTTGTTGTTGTTTTTTCAGCATCAGGCTGCGGAACAGGCAAAAATACAGCATGGTCTGCAAGATATGAAAATTATGAAACTACCGCAGGTATATTCATATATTATGAAATGTCTGCCTATTATCAGGCTTTAAATCAGGCTAAGGGCGAAAATGCCGAACTTGATACAAGCGATACAAAAGCTCTTAAATCTACTCAGATTGACGGTAAGGATATGCTCACATGGATACAGGACGAAGCAACTGAAAATCTCAGAAAATATCTTGCTGTTCAGGCTGAATTTGACAACAGAGGTCTTGAACTTTCCGCCGATGATATAAGCACCATTAACGAAGCAGTAAAAACTAACTGGGAATATTATGGCAGTTACTATGAACAGAATGGCATAGGCAAGGAATCATTCACAAAAATCACTGAACTTTCATATAAAAGCTCCGCATTGTTTGAATCATATTATGCTGAAGGCGGTACTGATGAAGTCCCGACTGACGATATAAAAGAGTATTATGATGAAAACTATGCAAGGGTCAAATTTATTGAAATGGATTTGACTGATACAGACGGTAATGAACTTGATGATGATGCAAAGGAAGAACGAAAAAAACTTGCTGAAGATTATATAAAAAGAGCAAATAACGGTGAAGATTTCAACAGTCTTGCAGATGAATATAATCAGTATCTTGAGGAACTTGAGGCAGAAGCGGAAGCAGAATCCGAAACCGAAGAAGAAGATGTTATCTCTATAACTGAAGAAACAGTATCTGACGAAACTGAATCGGAAGATAATATTTCTGAAACTGAAAAAGAATCATCTGAGGAAATTGAAGTCGAAGTAACTGAAGCCGAAGCTTCAAATGAAGAATCAACAGAAACTGAATCCGCTGACGATGATGATGAAGAAATATCTGAAACCGATTCCGCTGACGATGATGATGAAGAAACATCTGAAACCGATTCCGCTGACGATGATGATGAAGAAACATCTGAAACCGATTCC
>CAYRPZ010000026.1:14250-18463 GCA_964426275.1 uncultured Ruminococcus sp.
GCTGACGATGATGATGAAACATCTGAAACCGATTCCGGTGATGATGCCGACCCTTATACAAACGAACAGATTATCAAAAAAGTTTCAGATGATGATGAAGACTCGTCATATCTGCCGTCTGAAATTGTAAACAAGGCTATTTTTGAAAGCAAGGATTTTGGCAATGCATATTTTGTTGATGATACTGACAATAATAAATATTATATTGTTGTAAGATATGATATTCTTGAAAGAGATGACCTTTTTGAAGGTGACAGCCTGTTGTCAATTCTCAATGAAATGAAAGGTGACGATTATAACAATAAACTTCTTGAAATAGTTACCGCTGATAATATCATACTCAATGATGCTTCCTATAAGCGTTATGACCCTTTCAAATTTGAAATATAAAATTTACATTCAGGAGATGCATTGTATATGCATCTCTTTTTTATACTAAAAAAACTCCTGACTTACAATTAAATCAGGAGTTTTTTTCACTGAATCAAGAATTTGTTTTTTCATCTCTTTTATGATTGAGTTTTTTTATATTATACATTTTCTGGTCAGCTATAGTAATCATTGAATTAAGTTTTGTATTCTGTTTCGGAACATCTATATGCCAGCCGATACTTGCCTTTATATTGTACGGCTTGTCTGAAAATTTGTTATATGTTTCAATATTTGAAAGTATTTTGTCATAAAGAATCTGAGCTTTTGAATCATCATAGTCAGCAGCAAATACTATAAACTCATCTCCGCCGAATCTTGCACATATCTCGCCGTTTTCACATGCTTTTGATATTGCATCAGCCATACTTCTTATAGCACTATCGCCTTCCTTGTGACCAAATGTATCATTTATCAGTTTCATTTTATCCATATCTGCAAACATTACCATAACAGGCTTTTCTTTTAATTTACATTCATTGAAAAGTTCATTTGTATTTCTGTTGAAACCATTTCTGTTGTATACAAATGAAAGCGGGTCTATGACATAAAGTGCATCGATTTCACCAAGAACCTTTTCAAGGCACATGAGCTTTCTTATATTCTCAAGAGAATTGCTTATATTCATAATACAAGAATGAAATAATGCACTTTCAAGAGGAAACTTGCTGTTGCATATTACACAGTATCCCATAGTTCTTTCACGGAAATGAATAGGTACAAAATAATAAAGCTTGCTTCTTGGAGAATCAGCATATAGGTCAGGAAGCATAAGCACAGTATCAAATCCTTCAATTGAACCAAATAAACCATCACAATAGACAAGAGGAACTGAAACCTTTTCTGTATATCCGTTTATAATAATATTATCATCATTAAACATATTTGAAGTGTCAACATAATTTACATTTTTATCAGTCTGTATTCCTGTCCAGTTTTCACACATACAGAGAAAAAATTTTTCACAGTTAAGCTCAAGGACGAATTGTTTCAGATTGTCCATTATTTCATCAACTGTTTCAACTTCAGCAAGAGTGCATGACATTCTGTTCACAAGTGCAATATGCTGGCTGTAATTATCCATTGCATAATAATTTTCTATTTTAAATTTTGCTATATCATCATTCATTTCATTATGACAACCGCAGCTTTCAGTAAATACAGGCTTTGTATTTAAAATTTCACTTCTTGACTGGTTTACGCCCATTATATGATTGAATATTTTCATACAAGCCTTATATCCTGATTCAAAAAGAGGTCTTGAAACAGACGTTATTTCCGGATAATAATTTCTTGCATTGTATATATTGTCAAAACCCGTTATTATAACATCTTCTGGAACTTTTTTGTTTAAATTATTAAGGGCAGTAGTAGCAGCAATAGCCATTGCATCATTTGCACAAATTATTGCATCAGGAAAAGGCATATCCGAATTTATAAACTTAATTACAGCATTTCTTCCGTCAACAGCTCTGAAAAATCCATGATGCACTCTTTTTTCATCAAACGGAATATTATATTCTGCAAGAACTTTTTTATATGCATTAAATCTCAGAATATTTTCCGGATTATCATCAGGGCCTGAAATATAATTTATAGTTTTCGCATTATGGTGTTCTATAACATGACGAACGATATCCTCCATAGCTTTTTCGTTATTAATTCCTATGTGGTAAAATGATTTATCAAGGTCATTATCAATACTTACTGCGGGAATATTCGCTTTTTTAACTTCTTTAACTATTCTTGCTGTAATTTCAGGTGATGAAATAGTATTTGTCAAAAGAATTACACCGTCAAAAAAATTATAATTTACAAGATTATATATATTGAATTCACCTACATCATGCCTTTGACTTCGCAATACTCCTCCGAACGCAATAAAATGCGATATATTTACATTCAGTTCAGAAGCACACTGATGTATGCCTTTTAAAATTGTACTTTGATATTCTTCATCTATTCCGGAAATAATTACTGCTATATTAATCAATTCTTTTTCTGATTTCATTTTATTTACCACCCCTTTTAATATTTCTTATATAATTTTATCATACATCTAAACTAAAGTCTACAATTTATATATTTTTTCACAATATGCACAATTTTTTTGTATACATCAACCAGAATTAAATGCTTATTTTGTGCATTTCAACCGATATTGATAGCATAAAAAATCAGACCTCTCCACGCATAGATTTGCTATTTCCTTTTTTTATATGATTTCCTGCAAAACAGAAATTCCATTAAAGCACAGTATTTATCTGCAATTATAATAGCGACAGTTTCTTTATATTTAGGTGCTGAAAGGGTAAGAGGCCACATATGCTTTAATATTATATCTCTTTCCGTTTCATTGAGTTCAAATTTTTTCTGAGCATTTTCAAGAGCAATCTTAGGGTGATTTGTCATATGAGAAGCTTCTCCTGATTTTCTTGTATATTCATTTGTGTTATAGAAAAACAAGTCATGAAGAAGTCCTGCTCTTGCTCCTGCTCGTTCATTCAGCCCTAATTTACGGCATATAAGATAGGTATAGTATGAAACGTTTATACTGTGCTGAAGTCTTGTTGTATAATGATGATGTCTGTAATCCGCAAGTTTTCTGACATCTTCATCACTGAGAATATCTTCGATATATGAATAATAAATCTGCTCTGCAAGATTTTTCTTTGAACATATGGCTTTTATCATAAATTCTCCCTTCACTTATATAAAATGGCAAAAAATTTCAATCGTAACTGATTATATTATAATTCTTATTTATGAATAATAATTTAATATTATATTAAAAAAAATATTTTACTTTAAAAAATTCAGAAATTTACAAAATTGGATTGACATATAGATAATAAAATATTAAAATATAATTGTAAAACAATAAAAATCCAGAAAGCGATGAATTGATATTATGAACAGAAATATTTCACAGCTTGCAGCTATGCTTACCCTTACTGCGGCTTTTGCTGTCCTTAGTTTCACAGATAACCTTATGACAAATGCAGACGACAGCAATGACTTACAAACTGCTGATACAACAGCAGAAGTTATCTCCTCTGAAGTGCAGACATCTTATGTTCCTGTCATATATTCAGAACCATCTTCAGAAAGTTATACGCAAACTACAACTGTTTCAGAAACTGTTTCAGAAACAATTTCACAAACAGTTTCTGAAACAGAAATTACTACCACTGTAACTTCATTCCTTGCTCAATCAGCCAAAAAGGAACTTGGAACCTATACATCTGATTTTACACCGCTTACATCAAGTGAACTCGCAACTCTTTACACTGACGGAATAGTTATTGTAGGTGATTCAATAGCTTCAGGATATAAAGTATACAACCGTCTTCCCGAAAAACAGGTAATGGCTGTCGGTTCTCTCGGTGCAAGAAATATCCATGATTTTAAAGTAACTCTCAACGGTGCTGAATATGCAGTTGCTGATTCCATAAAAATACTTAAACCTAAATATATCTGTATGTCAATGGGTATGAATGACCTTAATATTGGTACTAAAGATGAATTTATACAGAATTATACAAATAATATAAATGAATTGCTTGAAGTTTCTCCTGATTCTGTATTTATAATAATGGCTATAACACCTATCTCTGCTACATCTACGCACAGTACAAACTACATAATTGATACTTATAATGAAGCTCTCAAACAAATGGTTGAAGAACGCAATGATATACCAATTTACTATGTCAATGCTGCACAGACACTGAAAAATGAATGGAATTCCTTGAGTACATCTTACTCCGGCGGTGACGGAATA
>CAYRPZ010000027.1:0-18219 GCA_964426275.1 uncultured Ruminococcus sp.
AGTCGTATATGGGACTGTCAGGCGGTCAGCAGCAGAGGGTTCTTCTTGCAAGAGCATTATGTGCAGCAAGCGGGCTTATTATCCTCGATGAGCCTGTTACAGGTCTTGACCCCGTTGTAACTGCTGAAATGTATTTTCTTATTGAAAAAATAAACAAGGAAAATGAAATTACTGTTGTAATGGTTTCTCATGATATAGGCAGTGCTGTGAAATACGGTTCAAAGATACTTCATATGAATACAGAACCTGAATTTTTTGGGACTTCAAAGGAATATTTAAAAACAGATATTTACAAACGAATGACAGGTCAAAAATAAAATTTCAGTTTTTCAGTTAAAATCAACAAAAAATAATTGACAAATGTTTAAAAAAACTATATAATAATACTATAATATTGTGCCAATATATTATATATCCTTTTATGAAAGAAGGTTTTTATTATGACATCAAAGAGAATTATAACTATAGAAAGACAATTTGCCAGTGGTGGACTTGAAATAGGTCAGAAGGTTTCAAAGCTTCTTGATATACCTATATATAATAATGAAATACTTGAAAAAGCTGCCGAAAAAATGAATATCAGCAAGCAATATCTTGAATCTTCTGAGGAATCAGCTTCCGGAAGTCTGCTTATGTCACTTTCAATGGCTGTCAACAGTGTGGGAAATGTGTATGAAAATATTCCTTTGCCTGACAAGCTGTTTTTTGCCGAAAGTGAAATAATAAGAAATCTTGCCAAAACTGAATCATGTATAATTGTAGGAAGATGTGCCGATTATATTCTTCGTGAAAGAGATGACTGCCTGAAAGTCTTTATTTATGCAGACAATGAATTTCGCATAAAACGTGCAGTAGAAAGTTATAACGTTTCTGAAAAGGAAGTCAGTTCATGTATAAAACGCAATGATAAAAGACGTTCAGGATTTTATACATTTAATTCAGGAAATAAATGGGGCGTTAAGGATAATTATGATATATGTCTTAACAGCGGAAGCCTCGGATTGAAAACCTGTGCCGATATTATAGCAGGAATATTCTGTTCAAGATAATATTCCGATTTGTTTTTTAATCATGGCTAAATTTAAACAAAATTAAAATTGGGGCTTTAAAATTAATATTGAATATGTTATAATATAATTGTTCCAAATATGCATTGAAAAGAGTGATTGAATGACTGAAAAAATTATTAAGGTTGAAAACAGTGAACAAATATTCAACCTTTTCGGAAATTATGATGAAAATATAAACACCATACAGCGTAAATATAATGTAGTTGTACTAAGCCGTGGAGAAGATATAAAAGTTACAGGCAGTGAAGAAAATGTTAAATCTGCTTGTGAGGCTATAGAAGCTCTTATGGCTTTTTCGGGACGAGGAGAAAGCATCACTGAACAAACTGTAAGATATGTTACTTCAATGGTTGCTGAGGGTGCAAAAGAAGAATTAAGGGAACTTAAATCTGATGGCATATGTGTAACTGTTTCAGGAAAAATTGTCCGCCCTAAAACTGTAGGACAGAAAAAATATGTCGATGCTATCAAAAATAATACAATAGTAATGGGAATAGGCCCTGCCGGAACAGGTAAGACATATCTTGCAGTAGCAATGGCAGTAAAGGCTTTCAAAGCTCATGAAATAAACCGTATTATTCTTACACGCCCTGCTGTTGAAGCCGGTGAAAGCCTTGGATTTCTTCCGGGTGATTTGCAGGATAAGGTTGATCCCTATCTTCGTCCGCTGTATGACGGGCTTTTTGAAATGCTCGGTCAGGACAGTTTTCATAAATATATGGAAAAAGGTACGATTGAGGTCGCTCCTCTTGCATATATGAGAGGAAGAACACTTGATGATGCATTCATTATTCTTGATGAAGCACAGAATACTACCTCCGAACAGATAAAAATGTTCCTTACACGACTTGGAAACGGAAGCAAAATGGTTATAACAGGAGATATAACTCAGATTGACCTTCCAAACAGCAAGAGTTCAGGACTTGTGGAGGCAATGAAAATTCTGAAAGACGTTGATGATATTTCAATTCAGAAATTTAATGACAAAGATGTGGTAAGGCATAAGCTTGTTCAGGATATCATCAAAGCATATGAGAAATTTCATGAGGAGAGGAAAAAATAGCTATGTCAAAATTAAAGGTATATATAAAAAATAATCAGAACAGTGTTAAAGCACCTGTAGGTATGCGTCTGCTGATACGCAGATGCTGTCAAGCTGTACTTATTACCGAAAAGTTCTGTAAGGATACTGAAATAAGTGTTTCATTTGTAAGTAATAAGGAAATACAGCATCTTAATAAGATTTATCGTGATAAAGATGCTCCAACTGATGTACTTTCATTTCCTCTTGGCGAAAATGGAAAATATGAAATAAATAATGAAAATGGTTTTACAATGCTTGGCGATATTGTGATTTCGCTTGATATGGCTGTTAAACAGGCTGCCATGTATGGCCATTCACTTGAGCGTGAAGTAGGATTTCTTACAGTTCATTCAATGCTTCATCTTCTCGGATATGACCATGAACTTACTCCGCTTGATGAAAGAATTATGCGTGAAAAGGAAGAATCAATCCTTGATAAGCTTGGTATCTCAAGAGATGCAACGTATATAGTTGATACAGAATAATTTTTTGAAAACAGAGGATTTTTTAATGACTAAAACCGTATTTATAACAATTGCAGGCAGAACAAATGCAGGCAAATCATCATTGCTTAATGCTCTTATAGGCGAAAAAATTGCATCAGTAAGCCCGAAAACTCAGACTACACGTACTAAAATTACAGGCATTGTTAATATTGATGAAACTCAGCTTGTTTTTATTGATACCCCCGGACTTCATAAGCCGAAAAATAAACTCAGCGACTATATGCTTAAAACTGTAAAGGAATCCGTTGCTGATATTGATGCAATTATGTTTATGGCGGACTGTACAAGAAAACTCGGTCAGCAGGAGCATGAAATGCTTGCTTCCCTTACGAAATCAAAAACTCCTGTAATTCTTGTTCTCAATAAAATAGATTTGCTTGAGGATAAATCTGTACTTATAGGTATGATTACACAGCTTACTTCAAAATACAGGTTCAGTGCTGTAATCCCTGTAAGTGTAAAGGAAAATGACGGCATTGATATAATAATTGATGAGGCTAAAAATCTTGCTGTTGAAAGTCCTCATTTTTTCCCCGATGATATGATTACAGACCAGCCAGAAAAAATTATAGCAGGTGAAATAATAAGGGAAAAACTTCTTAACCTTCTTGATGATGAAGTTCCTCACGGTGTTGCAGTTGCAGTTGAAACTATGCGTGAACGTGAGGATTCGGCAAAGGATATTCTTGATATTTCCGCAGTTATATTCTGTGAACGTGAATCACATAAGGGGATTATTATCGGAAAAAAAGGTGCTATGCTTAAAAAAGTTGCTACTCAGGCAAGAGGAGAACTTGAAGACTTCTTTCAGATTCAGGTTAATCTCAAATGCTGGGTAAAGGTTAAGGAGGACTGGAGAAACCGTGATGCAATTATAAGAAGTCTTGGTTTGTCTGACAATTAATTCCGCAAATAAAAAATAAATATAAGGCAGAAAATATAATATGACATAATTCGGTATGTATATGACATAAGAGCATCATACCGTTACTTCATAAGATTTCAAGGAGCTTAATTATGAATATTACAGATGCCGATATTAAATGGAATATATTCGAGAAAACCGGCAGAATTGCCGACTATCTCAATTATAAAGGAGTAACATCAGAAAATGTCACAAAATCCGACAGAGCTTATAACATTAAAGGGACTGGTTCTGAGGGAACGTTTTTCGGGAAACAGCGACAAGTTCATTGATGTGCTTACTGAAAAATATGGAATAATTGAAATATGTGTTAAGGGAGCAAGAAAAATTACAGGAAAAAATCTTGCTCCCGCAATGTTGTTTTCATATTCCTGTTTCTGTCTGAAAAAAAGAGGACATATGCACTATATCGACAGTGCGGAATCAATATGCAGTTTTTATGGAATATCATCTGATATAAAAGCTTTTGCACTGGCTTCTTATATGGCAGAGGTTTTGTCCTGTTCTGCTCTGTCATCACAAAATGACAATGATATAATGCGTCTTGTACTTAATATACTGCATTTCCTTTCAAAGGGAAAATATGATATTGATTTACTTAAAGCAATCTTTGAATTAAGGTTTATGGCAGAATCAGGATTTATGCCTGATGTAGTTGCCTGTCATGAATGTGCGTCATATGAACCTGATATCATGTATTTTATAATTGATAAAGGAATAATGTACTGTGAAAAATGTTTTATACCCGATAAAAACAGTAATTCCTTTAAAATGAACCGTGCTGTGCTTCGTGCAGTACGGCATATTATGTTATCAGACTTTGAAAAACTTTTCAGCTTTAATCTGAAAAATCAAAGCCTTTCAGCACTTTGTATGCTGAGTGAATTGTATATTATACATCAGCTCGGCAGAAACTTTAAAACACTGGATTTTTATAAATCCATTAAAAATATATAAAAATCAAAAGACAGAGAGATATTAAAAACTATGAATAAATATTATGAAACACTTGAACTCCATAAAATTCTTGAAATGCTTGCTCAGGAATGTTCAAATGATGAAAGCAGAAACCTTGCAAGAAATCTTGTTCCGCTTACGGAATGTGATGAGGTACGCCTTGAAGTCACTAAAGCATCGCAGGCTCTTGATTTATGTATGCGTTTCGGTTCGCCGTCATTTATAAATTTTAGGAATATAAAAAATTCAGTAACAAGAGCAAAATCAGGTGCAAGCCTTTCACTTCGTGAACTTATTGATATAGGAAATATGCTCCGTCAGATACAGATGCTTTCTGATTGGCATAATCATTGTGAGAATATGGAAACAGAGCTTGACTATTTATTTTCAAGGCTTATGCCCAATTCATACCTTAAAGATAAAATTGAAACTTCAATAATATCAGAAGATGAAATCAGCGACAATGCAAGCAGTGAACTTGCATCAATAAGACGCAAAATCGTAAAAGCAGGTGCTGATTTAAGAAATTCTCTTGATAAAATGATAAAATCAGCATCAGTACAGAAATGCCTTCAGGATTCAATCGTCACAATGCGTGACGGAAGATATGTTCTTCCTGTAAAATCTGAACATAAAGGCAGTATTCAGGGACTTGTTCATGATACATCATCAAGTGGTCAGACTATATTCATTGAACCTGCTACAGTAGTTGAGGCAAATAATAATATTAAAATCCTTGAAAGCATGGAGCAGGAGGAAATTGAAAGAATTATTGCACAGCTTAGTGCAGACTGTGCTGTATATGGTGATGCAATATGTGAAAATTATGATGTATGTGCATTGCTTAACTTATATTTTGCTAAGGCATCACTTGCAATAAAAATGAAAGCATTTGCACCTGAAATTTCAGATGATGGAATTATAATCCTTAAAAAAGCAAGACACCCCCTTATAAATAAGGATAAAGTTGTACCTGTTGATATAACGCTTGGACAGGATTATCAGGCTCTTATAATAACCGGTCCTAATACAGGAGGCAAGACTGTATCCCTTAAAACTACAGGATTGCTTACAGCTATGACAATGTGCGGACTGCTTATTCCGACTGCTGAAGGAAGCAAGGTATCCGTATTCCGCCATATACTTGCCGATATCGGTGACAGTCAGAGCATTGAAAACAATCTTTCAACATTTTCGGCTCACACAAATCAGGTAATTGAAATTATAAGGACTGCTGACAGCAGTTCGCTTGTTCTCCTCGATGAACTCGGTTCAGGAACAGACCCTGTTGAAGGTTCTGCTCTTGCAATATCGGTTATCGAAAAGCTGAAATCATTAAATGCTAAAATGATGGTAACTACTCATTATCAGGAACTTAAACTTTATGCAATTGAAACTGAAAATGTTGAAAATGCCTCCTGTGAATTTGATATAAAATTACTAAAGCCTACTTATAAGCTTATAACAGGTTCTCCGGGCAAATCAAATGCATTTGCAATTTCAAAAGGTCTTGGAATGCCTGATGATGTTATAAAATATGCTGAAAGCCTTATAAATGAGGAGGACAGGCATATCGAAAAAGTAATTGAAAAGCTTGATAATGCAAGAAATGAATTTGAGCATAAAAATGCTGAACTTGAACGTCTTAATATACAGGCGAGAGAAACTGCCAAACAGCTTAATCAGGAACGTGACAGATTTCATGACAGTGTTGATTCTGAACTTGAAAAAGCACGTCTTGAAGCGTCTGCAATTGTTGAACGTACAAAAGTACAGTCAAATGTACTGCTTGATGAACTTGAAAAAATAAAAAAGGAAAAGGATAAGTCAGATTTCAGTCAGAAGTATTATAATGTCAGAACCGATACAAAGCGCAGGTTTAATAAAATGTATGATGAGGCAAATCCTGTACAGGCTGACAGAAATAAAGGATATAAACTGCCGAGAAAACTTGTAAAAGGGGATACTGTGCTTATAACCGACATTAACAGTACCGGAGTTATTGCAGGTGATGTTGATGACAGCGGATTTGTATTTGTTCAGACAGGGGTAATGAAAACCAAAATCAGTATAAATAAATTAAGACTTGTTGAAAAACAGCCTGAAAATAACAATAAAAATTTACGCAGAAAAGGCATTTCAATGAAAGGAGTACAGAGCAAATCAACACGTAAGGCATCTCTTGAACTGGATATAAGAGGAAAAGCATCAGATGAAGGTGTTTATGAAATGGAACAGTTTATAGATAATGCGGTTATGTCAAATGTTGGAGTTGTAACTATAATTCATGGTAAAGGTACAGGAGTACTTCGTTCAGCAGTGCATCAGCGTCTTAAACAGCTTAAATCTGTAAAGTCATTCAGACTTGGACTTTTTGGAGAGGGTGAAGATGGTGTGACAATAGTTGAACTTAAATAATTCTGTTTGTTTTAAATTTTATTAATGGGCGGCTGCTGGTCGCCTATATAAATAATTAATCTGATTTATAATAATTTCAGGTTATATGTCATATATTTTACGGAGGTTAAAAATGGATATAAAATATCATATTCCTGATTTTGTAAGGCATTTTAAACTTAATATACTGCTTTATGAAACAATGCAGAAACACCCTGAATTTTTCTATGACAATATAAAAATAGGTTCAGTTTACGGAACTTTTCCGACTTCATTATGGAATGGAGGAAGAAATTTCAGCGGAACAGTTGATGACAGTTTTATAAAGGCTGTATTAATAAATTTTAATAAAAGAGGTATTCCGTGCCGTTTTGCATTCAGTAATCCGGAAATTACAGAAGAACATCTGAATGATGAATTCTGTAATAAATGTCTTAAAATGGCTGATAACGGACTTAATGAGGTTATAGTCATGTCACCGATTCTTGAACAGTATATCAGAGAAAATTATCCGAGCTATAAAATTATAAGTTCAACCTGCAAACAGCTGAGAGATGAAAACAGGCTTATGGAAGAATTCAATCAGAATTACAGTCTTGTAGTGCTTGACTATAACTGGAATAATGATTTTGAAAAGCTTAAAAAAATACCATTTAAGGACAGATGTGAACTGCTGATAAATCCATGCTGTGTTCCGAACTGTAAAAGACGTGGAGAGCATTATGACTATATCGGAAAATATCAGATTGAACTTTGTGAATGTATGAGAAATCCTGCAAAACAGTTTACTATGTCTGAATTTGAATGTGAACATATGCAGAAAACATTTTATCAGACAACAAAATGGAAAACACATATTAAGCCTGATGACATATATAATAAATATGTGCCTATGGGATTCAGCAACTTCAAGATTGAGGGCAGACCACTTCCCGATATAACAGTGCTTGAAAGCTATATGTATTATATGGCAAAACCCGAATACAGAGATGAGGCAAGGCTTTACATACTTTCATTGCTTACAAAGGAATACAGGCATTTTAACTGATAAATGAAATTCAGATAAGTTATTAGTCCGTTACAGAGACTGAATTTTGTGTATTTTTCCACAATAAAAGAATTATAATAAATTAGTGAGTATAAAAAATAAGGATAATAGAATAAATTGCTGTAATGATATATGGATTTTTTTATTGTAAAATAAATATAAAAATACTTGAAAAAAACAATTAACTATGATATATTATAATTAATAAATACAGTATTGAAAGAAGTGAGATTTATGACGTATATGGCGATTGTATGGCTTGTTATATGTATAATAATGGTCATTGCAGAAATAGCAACTCTGCAGTTTATATCAATATGGTTTGCAGGCGGTGCTTTGTTTGCTTTTGCGTCCTCATTTTTTCTTCCGTTTGAATGGCAGTTCGGAATTTTTGCATTTTCATCACTAATTCTGCTGATGTGTACAATGCCTTTTATAAAAAAATTCAGAAGTCAGAAATATATTCCCACTAATTATGATATTGATATAGGAAAAGATGTTCTGATAATTGAAAAGGTTGACAGAAAAGCATCTACAGGCAGAGCAACTCTCAATGATGTGAACTGGATTGCAGAGGCTGAAAATTCAGAGGATATATTTGAAGAAGGCGAAACTGCAACTGTTAAGGATATAAAAGGTGCTAAGTTAATCGTAGGAAAAAAATAAATTTTTTTATATAGGAGGGTTATTTTATGGTATGGCTTGTAGTTGTTGTCCTTTTGGTCATATTTATTATATCCAATATCAAAATCGTTCCGCAGACTTATGTTTATGTAATTGAGAAATTCGGTGCTTATTCAGCATCATGGCATACAGGAATTCATTTTCTTCCACCTTTTATATGCCGTATTGCAAAGAAAGTTTCAACAAAGGAAAAGGTTGCCGATTTCAAGCCTCAGGACGTTATAACAAAGGATAATGTAAGCATTAAGATTGATACTGTTGTATTCTATCAGGTAACTGATGCAAAACAGTATACATATGGCGTTGAAAATCCTATAGTAGCAATTGAAAATCTTTCTGCAACAACTCTCAGAAATATAATTGGTGAGCTTGAACTTGATGCTACACTTACATCAAGAGAAGTTGTAAATGGCAAGATTACTGATATACTTGACAAAGCAACTGACCGCTGGGGTATCAAGGTAAACAGAGTTGAGCTTAAAAATATAGTTCCTCCAAGAGAAATTCAGGAGGCTATGGAAAAACAGATGAAGGCTGAACGTGAAAGACGTGAAAAGATACTTCAGGCTGAAGGTGAAAAGAAATCTCAGATACTTGTTGCAGAGGGTGAAAAAGAATCTAAAATTCTTAAAGCCGAGGCTGAAAAACAGTCTGAAATTCTCCGTGCTGAAGCTGAAAAGCAGGCTATGATACTCCGTGCTGATGCTGTGAGAAATCAGAAGATACTTGAAGCAGAGGGTGAAGCACAGGCTATTGAACTGGTACAGCAGGCACTTGCTGAAAGTATTATAAAGCTTAATAATTCAATGCCGTCTGATAAGGTTATTGCCCTTAAATCACTTGAAGCATTTGAAAAGGCTGCTGACGGTAAAGCAACAAAAATTATTATACCAAGTGAAATTCAGGGGCTTGCATCGATGGCAACAACTGTAAATGAACTTCTTCATAAAGATAAAACAAATCAGCAGTAAATGCTGTTTAATGGCAGACAAATAAAGTGACTGCTGCATTAATTATGCAACAGTCACTTATTTTATACTCCTTCAAGATTAAAGGGTGGTGTGAATGATTTATCTGCTGATGAACGTTCCTGCATAAAGCCTTTTATACCCAATTTGTCTGCAAGATTTACAGCACTGTTGTATTCCATAGTTGCAGTGTGTCTGTTGATTTCAGGATAATTGATACAGTTTTCAATTGGGGTATACTGACTCATAATACTTAGCAGAAATTTATCTTTTGGTATATTCTCATTAATCCATTCAATAAGTTTCATTGAATCATGCCTGCCGGTAGGCATGACAAGATGCCTGATTATAAGACCTTTTTTCATAATTCCATTTTCATCAATGATAATTCCATCAGTCATTTCAGCCATTTTAATTATAGCTTTTGATGCATATCCAAAATAATTTTCTGCTTTTGAATATTTTGCAGAGCGTTCAGATGAATAATACTTTAAATCGGGTAAAAATATATCAATATATCCGTTAAGCATATCAAGAGTTTCAATGTTTTCATATCCGCCTGAATTATAAACAACTGGTATTTTTAGATATGGTTTTACTGTATCAATTGCCTTTATAATCCATGGTACATAATGAGTAGGATTGACAAGGTTTATATTTTCAGCCTTTTTATCCTGTAGTTCAAGGAATATTTCTCCAAGCCTTTGGGTGCTTATTTCCTTTCCGAAATTATTTGTACTGATATTATAATTTTGACAGAAACAGCATTTCAGCGGACAGCCTGAAAAAAATACCGTTCCTGAACCATTTTTACCGCTTATGCAGGGTTCTTCCCAGTAATGGAGAGCCGCCCTTGCGACCTTTATTTTATCATTTCCTCCGCATATTCCGTTTTTTATGGTTCTGTCAGTACCGCATTTTCTCGGACAAAGCTTACAGTTTTTTATATCATATTCCATTTATGATAGCCTTTCCTTGAAATCATTATATCCAAATTCTTTTACTGTTTCGATATTGTCATCATCATGAAGTATTGCTATCGACGGCAAAGGCATACCATTGAATGTATTGTTTTTAACCATTGAATATATTGCCATATCTTCAAATATTAATGTATCACCGATATTTAAAGGCTTATCGAATGAATATTCACCTATGACATCTCCAGCAAGGCAAGTCTGAGAGCCAAGCCTGTATGTATATTCTTTTTCATTTGGCATACCGGAGTTATAAAGGGGCGGTCTATATGGCATTTCAAGCACATCAGGCATATGGCAGGCAGCTGATGTATCAAGAATGGCTATGGGTATATCATTTTCAATAATATCAAGAACCTTTGTCACAAGATATCCTGCATTTAATGGGATTGCTTCACCAGGTTCAAGAAATACTTCAAGATTATATTTTTCCTGCATATGCTTTATACATTTTTCAAGTCGTGAAATATCATAATCATTGCGGGTTATATGATGTCCTCCGCCAAAATTTATCCATTCCATGTCATAAAGATATTTGCCGAATTTTTCTTCAACCGCATTGAGAGTGCTTTCCAAATCATCGGAATTCTGTTCGCATAATGTATGAAAATGAAGTCCTGTAACTCCTCTTAAATTATCAGGCTGAAAATTCTTTAATGTAATTCCGAGCCTTGATTTTGGGGAACATGGGTCATAAATTTCATGACCTGTTTGAGTGGAATGTTCGGGATTTATACGCAAGCCGATTTTTTTATCTTTTGCGAGAACCTTATCTCTGAATCTGTCAAGCTGACTGAATGAATTGAAGATTATATGACCGCAGCAATCAATAATTTCATCAATTTCCTCATCACGATATGCGGCGGAAAAAACATGATTTTCTTTCCCCATACATTCAAATCCGAGTTTAGCCTCATAAAGACCACTGCAAGCCGTACCGCTTATATATTCAGCTATAAGCGGATATACAGAAAACATTGAAAAGGCTTTCTGTGCAAGCAGTATTTTACAGCCTGTGCGTTCTTCAGCACCATGAAGAATTTCAAGGTTGCGTATCAGTTTTTTTTCATCAAGAATATAACATGGAGTTTTTATTTTTTCAGTATTAATCAATATTTTCACCTCTTAAAGTAATTTTTCAAGCTGTTTATATTCATAATCAGGATTTTTGCGGAAAAACATTTTTTCTTTAAAATCTGACTTATCACAGCTTATAATGTTGTATGTATGCAATCCATAATACCATTTTCCTGTATCATGTCCAACATATCTTTCATTATAAATAATTCTTCCATATTCAGCAGGATTTAATATAAATGCAGTTTCATTTAAAATGTCAGTATAGCTGAAAGGAGCAGTTTTATCCATATAATTTTCATTATGCCCACGTCTTTTTAGGTGTTGCAAGTAAAAATAATCATCACAGAACATTATTTTATAGTTATCATCATTTTTTAATATTCTGATATGATGGATAAGATGTCGGTAAGTATAATCAGTATTTCTCTTTCCAAGAGTAAAAATTTCATCGCCATATTTTTTTAATTCAGTGATATTATTGTATTTTTCTATGCCGTTAACAGTCTGATTTAATATAATTTTCTGCAAAAGCACTTCACAATCAAGCATTGCATTATTACTTATTTCTTTTGGATAAAATTTATTCGGTTCAGGATTTATAGGCATAAATTTAATAGAGTTTCTCATTTGGGCATAATTAGGATATCGGGTAGATTTATCATAGTAAAGATTTATGGATTGTATAAAAAGCATTTTTTCATCTCCATTTTATAAAATCAGACGGACTTTTTTATTTGTCCGCCTGTTTATATTTATAATGCTGAATTTATGAAAATTTTAGTCAACAAGTGTCGGGTTAAAATCTTCTTTCCATGGAAGTCCCCATTTGTTGAGAGCGTCCATGAACGGGTCAGGGTCAAATTCCTCTATATTGTAAACGCCAGCTTTATTCCATTTGCCTGTCATAATCATCATAGCACCAATCATTGCAGGAACGCCTGTTGTATATGATATAGCCTGTGAGCCGACTTCCTTATAACATTCCTGATGGTCGCATACATTGTAAAGATAGTAAGTTTTTGGCTTGCCGTCCTTTTTACCCTGGAATATACAGCCTATATTTGTTTTGCCGACTGTGCGAGGACCTAAGCTGGCAGGGTCAGGGAGTACAGCTTTGAGGAACTGGAGAGGTACTATTTCCTTGCCTTCATACATAATAGGTTCAATTGAGGTCATACCTACATTTTCAAGGCATTTGAGATGTGTAAGATAGCTCTGTCCGAATGTCATAAAGAAACGTATTCTCTTGACACCCTTTATATTGAGTGCAAGGCTTTCAAGTTCTTCATGATGGAGAAGATACATATCCTTTTCACCGACTTCATCGAAATTGTAAACTCTTTTAATTTCCATGGGTTCAGTTTCAATCCATTTGCCATTTTCTATATAACTGCCTTTAGCTGATACTTCACGTATATTTATTTCAGGATTGAAATTAGTGGCAAACGGATATCCATGGTCACCGCCATTGCAGTCGAGTATATCAATGTAATTAATTTCATCAAAGTGATGCTTTATAGCATATGCAGAGAATACTCCTGTAACACCGGGGTCAAATCCGCTTCCGAGAAGTGCAGTAATACCAGCCTTTTCAAACTTTTCACGATATGCCCACTGCCATTTATACTCAAACTTTGCAGTATCAAGAGGTTCATAGTTGGCAGTATCAACATAGTGAGTTTTAGTAGCAAGGCAAGCGTCCATAATAGTCAAATCCTGATAGGGAAGTGCAAGATTTAAGACAACATCAGGCTTATATGAGTTAATAAGTTCGATAAGCTCGTCCGTATTATCAGCATTGACCTGTGCAGTTTCAATGACAGTTTTTGTAGTTGACTCAAGTTTTTTCTTTATAGCATCACATTTTGATTTAGTACGGCTTGCAATCATAATTCCCTCAAAAACATCGCTGTTCTGACAGCATTTGTGAATTGCAACTGAGGCAACTCCTCCGCAACCGATAATCATACATTTTTTCATATTTTTTATACCTCCGTATATTAGTTTGAAGCAGTTATATAATTCTGCTTTTTATTTTTCATTAAGAAAATTATATTCAGTTAATTCATTTTGAATTTTTCTCGAATAGTCAAAGGTTTTAAGTTTACTGATAACTTTTTTCAGTGTATCAGAAATATTGTCAATTGTTAAATGGATAATTATATATCTTATATTATGACAGTCAGATAAAGTGATACAGTTATCATTACTGTTTATCAGCCTCAGCAGATATATATTTTTCATATCATCTATATAAAAATCAATTTCCTGATTTGGTTTCATATCATTTTCAGGCAGTTTATGAACAGGATTTAGTATGAATTTATCAATGGTTATATCATCATCACCAAAATGGCAGGAAAAATTTTTCTGTTATTTTTAAAAAATCACAATTCATTATTTATAAATAAGCAGGAGAATTTCTCTTAAAAGCTTGCAGGCGAGTGCAGTTGATGCACCGCTCTGGTCATAAATGGGTGAGAGTTCATTCATATCAAGTCCAACTATATTAATCTTTGATACTTCCTTTATGGCATTTAAAAGCTGTCTGAATGATACTCCGTCAGCCTCCGGAGTTCCTGTACCGCAGAATATTGATGGGTCAAGGACATCGAGGTCAAGAGTGAAATATACTGGCTTGTCCTTTAACTTTTCAACTGTTTCAGCAAGACCATCAAAATTAAATCTGTTTGTGAATACATGGTCTTTACCCCATTTAAATTCTTCTCTGTCACCGCTTCTTATGCCGAACTGATATATCTTACCATCTCCCACAAGGTCATGACATCTTCTTATAACACTTGCATGGGATAATTTTGCCCCTAAATAATCATCTCTTAAATCAGCGTGTGCATCAAAATGAATTATATGCAAATCTGGGTATTTTTTGAATACTGCTCTTACTGCTCCAAGAGTTACAAGATGTTCTCCGCCTATCATAAATGGGATTTTTCCATCATTTAAAATTTCAGTGGTGCGATTTTCAATATCATTAAGTGCATATTCAGTATTTCCGAAACATAATTCAAGGTCACCGCTGTCAAATACTGATATATCAAGCAAATCTTTATCAGTATAAGGACTGTATGTTTCAATGCCGAAACTTTCATTTCTTATAGCTGAACTTGCAAATCTTGTTCCGGGGCGGTATGATGTTGTGCTGTCGAACGGTGCTCCGAAAAGCACGATTTTACTTTCATCATATTCAGCATCGCAGGCTATGAATGTATGAATATTCTTTTCCATATTATCTCTGCTCCTTTACTTCTCTGAGGCAGTCACGGACATTATTCGGTATCGCAAAACAGCCCTTATGAAGGATTGTATTGTAATATCTTGTTTTAAGTCCAAGACTGTTCCACCATTCATCATGGAGGTCATCTCTCGGGTCAAATTTTTTTGAGGCAAACCCAAAAAGCCAATGTCCTGACGGATATGTTGGAATATGTGCCTGATAAACAAGAGCCGTTTTAAAGAATTTTTTAATTTTGCTGTGAGCTTTTTTCATAGCTTCTGAATACTGGGAATAAAAAGTACTTTCATGCTGATTTATAAGTATTCCGTTATCTGTAAGTGTCTTGAAGCAGTTCCCATAGAATTCAGTTGTGAAAAGACCTTCTCCAACTCCGAAAGGGTCAGTTGAATCGACTATGATAAGGTCATATTTTGCCTCGTCTGAACTTCTTACAAAGCGAAGACCGTCTTCATAGTAAATATGTACTCTCGGGTCATCAAGACGGCAGGCGGTCTGCGGAATATATTCACGGCATATATCAACGACCATTTTATCAATTTCGACCATATCAATATTTTCTATACAGTCATATCTTGTAAGTTCTCTGATTGTTCCGCCGTCACCCGCACCAATGACAAGAATATTTTTTATATCAGGATTTGTAGCCATAGGGATATGCGTAATCATTTCATGATATATATATTCATCTTTTTCAGTAACCATAAGGTATCCGTCAAGAGTTAAAATTCTTCCGAATTCTTTGGATTCAAAGACATCAATTCTCTGAAATTCGCTCTGCTGACTGATAAGATGTTTGTCAACCTTAATTGAAAATCTTACATCATCTGTATGATTTTCAGTATACCATAAATCCATATTAAGAAACTCCTTTAATTAAATTTTCTTTACAATATTTATATACTCAGTATTCATATCCTGAGTACCTGTAAGAAAACAGCCTTTTTTCTTAGCGTAGAGGATATAGTTTATAATTTCATCAGTTATCATTTCACCGGGGGCAAGGATTGGTATTCCGGGAGGATAGCACATTACAAATTCAGCACAAATGCAGTTTCTGCTTTCCGTAATCGGAATCGATTTCTTTTCGCTGTAGAATGCATTCTGAGGTGTCATAACAACGCTTGGATTTATATATTCATGGTCAAACATTCCTGTTTTATCCTTTGAATATCTTCTTTTTATTTCATAGAGAGCAGATACAAGACGTTCAATTTCA
This sequence comes from uncultured Ruminococcus sp., assembly GCA_964426275.1. Lineage (GTDB taxonomy): Bacteria > Bacillota > Clostridia > Oscillospirales > Ruminococcaceae > UBA5884. The sequence goes on from CAYRPZ010000027.1 coordinate 16,169, forward strand.
AGAGCTGTATCTCCTGAAGATATTATTGCGAGGATATTGCCTATATCACCGAATTCTGTCTGTATGCCATATTCATCACGCAGTATGTCATATACTTCAATTCCTGCAAGTCCTATATCTCTTGTATGAATGGAAAGTTTTGTTGTATCAAAATCATAAATATCAGAGCCGTTGTTCAGTTCTCTTGAAAATGCATAATATCCGCCGAGTTTATTGATTTCACCTCTTGCGTAGTCAGCAAACTGAATTGTTTTTCTGAAAATATCTCTGCCGTTGAGAGCAAGATTTTTTCTTGTTATATCAAGTGAAACCATAAGTAGATATGAAGCACTTGTGGTCTGGGTAAGATTTATAATCTGTCTTGTATAGTCAGCATTTATTGATTTTCCGCATAAAAGCAGAGCGGACTGCGTAAGAGAACCGCCCGTTTTATGTATGCTTACAGATGCCATATCTGCTCCGGCCTGCATTGCTGATACAGGGAGATTTTCACCGAAATACAGATGAGTTCCGTGGGCTTCGTCTGCAAGCAGATACATATTGTTTTTATGAGCGATTTCAGCTATTTTTTTTATATCCGAGCATATTCCGTAATATGTGGGGTTATTAACCAGAACAGCCTTTGCATCGGGATTTTCCTGTATTGCTTTTTCGACATCTTCGGCAGACATTCCAAGAGGTATTCCAAGACGTTGATTTACACCCGGATTGACATATACAGGAACAGCACCGTTTACAACAAGGGCATTTATGGCACTGCGGTGAACATTTCTTGGCATTATAATTTTATCGCCAGCCTTGCATACGGTCATAATCATTGCCTGTACCGCACTTGTTGCACCATTTACCATAAAGAATGAATTTTCTGCTCCGAATGCTTCAGCGGCAAGATTCTGTGCATCTTTTATAACTGAAACAGGGTGACAGAGGTTGTCAAGAGGCTTCATTGAATTTACATCTGCTTTCATACAGTTCTGACCGAGAAAATCGCTCAGTTCCTGATTTCCTCTTCCGCCCTTATGTCCGGGAACATCGAAACGTACTACTCTGTTAAGATGATGTTTTTTCATAGCCTCATAGAGAGGGGTATCATTTTGTGTAAGCTTCATCTGTTCATTCATCTCCGCTTATATTTTTCAGTATATATTCATTCCGCTGAAAATCTCAATCATTTCTTTTCTAAGGCGATTTGAAATGTCAAGGCGTTCTTTCGGCGGAAGTTCAAATACATCAGTATTAAAAAGGTAGTTCTGAAGCTGCATTTCTCTGACGAGCATCTTTGTATGAAATATATTTGACTGATATACATTTACATCTATTGCATCATATTTTGTCAGCGTTGAATCATCGATATAGTCCTGAATCGAGGTTATATTATGGTCGAGAAAACATTTTCTTCCCTGAACATCTCTTGTAAAACCTCTTACACGGTAATCAATGGTTATTATATCTGAATCAAAACTGCCTATGAGATAGTCGAGGGCATTAAGAGGGGATATTTCACCGCAGGTTGACACATCAATATCCACACGAAATGTTGAGATTTCATTGTCAGGGTGAGTTTCAGGAAATGTATGTACTGTAACATGGCTTTTATCGAGATGTGCGTGAACTGTATCATGGTTAGGCATTACAGGAAATCCCTGATTGCAGGAGGGGTCAATATTTTCAGGCTGGACTTTTCCTTCAGCAATGAGTATGTTTACAGATGCTCCCTGAGGTTCATAATCCTGCTTTGAAATATTAAGTACAGTTGCTCCGATAGTTTTGGTTACATCACATAAAATTTTTGTAAGTCTTTCGGAATTATACTGTTCATCTATATATCTGATATATTCAAACCTCTGTTTTTCAGTTTTTGCATAGCAGACATCATAGATATTGAAACTTAAAGTTTTGGTAAGGTTATTAAAGCCATAAAGCGTAAGCTTTGTATCCAATTTGAACACCACAGCCTTTCAAAAAAATATAACTGAAAATATATAACAGCTATTATCTATTAGCAATTAATTTTACCATATAAGCAGAAAAAAATCAATCATTTAATCATA
>CAYRPZ010000028.1:0-18209 GCA_964426275.1 uncultured Ruminococcus sp.
CCACCTTGCCAAGGTGGAGGTAGCGAGTTCGAGCCTCGTAATCCGCTCCATATTTCGGACTTCTGTTTTTTATCAGAAGTCCTTTTTTATATTATTGCATTTTTCCATTGACTTTGCTTAACTTTTATTATATACTATTTTTAAAAAGATTTCTGAAAGGAGAAAACTATGGATTCTGATGCGGGTAATTCGTGGATTCTTATTTTTTTGCTGGTTTTATTTATTCTGATAAAGTGCATAATAAATGCTTCTCATCATGCACTTGTTGAGGTAAATGATGCCAAAGTACGCTCAATGGCGGAAAAAGATAAAAAATACAGCCGTCTGCTTGACCTTATTTCAGCACCATCTGAAATGCTTACTGCATTTTCTGTATGCAGAATAGTACTTGATTCAGTGATATTACTGATTGCTTTTATAATATTCAGCTGTCACCTTAATAACTTTGTTATGAATATTACAGGAATAAATATTTCTGACATCAACATACATAATATACAAAATGAAGCTGTTGACGGCACATCTGAAACAGTATGCAGATTTATTGTAGTTGTTTCATATTTTCTTTTTATTCTGATAGTTTCGCTTGTTATGAATGTATTCACTGAAATAATGCCTGTACGATTTGCCGAAAAGAATATTGATAGTCTGGCACTCAGATGTGTTCCGTTTATTCGCTTTATAATTATATTCTTTAAGCCTTTAAAAAAATTAAGCATTCTTTTTGCATTTATCTTTTCAAAGATTTTCGGACTCTCAACATCTGATAAAAAAGATACTGTCACTGAAGAAGAAATTCTGATGATGGTCGAAGCGGGCAATGAAACAGGGGTTATTGAAGAAAGCCAGCGTACGATGATTAACAATATCTTTGAATTCGGTGATTCTGTTGTTTCTGAAGTAATGACGCACCGTACTGATATTATCGCTGTTGATGTCAATGAAAAGATTCATGATATTGTATATCTTGCAATAAATGAGGGCTTTTCAAGAATACCTGTATATGAAAACAATATTGATACAATTATAGGCATAATATGTGTAAAGGATTTGCTTTGCCTTGTAGGCTGTGAACATTCGGAGGATTTCAATATCCGTGATTTTATGAGGGATATAATGTATATCCCTGAAACAAACAAGTGCAGTGATGTATTTGAAACAATGACTCTGAAAAAGACTCAGATGGCTGTTATAGTTGATGAATACGGCGGTACTGCCGGCATTGTAACTATGGAAGATTTGCTGGAAGAAATAGTTGGAAATATTCAGGACGAATATGATGACGATGAACGTGAATTTGAAGAAATTTCAGAAAATATATTTACATTTCTCGGTTCAGCTGACCCTGAAGATATTTTTCCGAAACTTGGTCTTGAAATTCCTGATAATTATAATTATGATACTATGAGTGCATTTATAGTTGACCTGCTGGGAAAAATACCTGCTGACGATGAAATGCCGTCTGTAAAATACAGAAATGTTGAATTTACGGTTCTGATAGTCGAAGATAACTGGATTTCAAAGATAAAAGCCGTTATATGTGACAATGAAATTAAATCTGAACCGAATGAAACTCTTTGAAAGGAGTGCCATATGAATAATCCGAAGGTCATAAAATTTGTTATTACACTGACAGCAGTCATTCTTTGTGGCTGCTCATCTCATAACAGTTTATACAGTACATCTGACATTCAGCCGGAAAATACGGATACAGAAACTGAATATTCCGGTATTCCGGTTTCAGATATTTCAGAAATTTCAGATATTTCAGAAATTTCTTCAATGACAAAGACTGCGGACTCAGAGGAAACACAGGTTTATATAACTTCTTTGGAAACTGAAATTGTTTCGTCCGGAAATACTAATGAAATTTCTGTAATCCCTGCTGAAAGTACAGCTGTTTCCATATATGCGGAAAGCGAAACTCCGGCATTTTCAGTCAGCGAAACAGAAAATTATGATGAAGATTCTGTTTCCATACCTCACCCGTCACCTAATATTTATGGGTATACCCCTAAATTTTATCAGCTTACTTCAGATGAACAGATTATATATGATAAAATCGCAAAAGGACTTATACTTATGAAAACTGAAATAGATGTTTCAGAAGTGAGTATAGATGATAAACAGCTTTCAAAAGTTTACAGTGCTGTTATAACAACTATTGAACAGCAGCTTTATAACCCTGTAAGAAAATATATACTTGTTTACGATGAAAGTACAGGATATGTCAAATCAATAAAGCCTCAGTATCCCATTTCAAAAAGCAGAGTTTCTGAAATGTATAATGAATTAAATGCCAGAGCTGATGAAATCGTTTCTGAAATTACTCCTGAAATGACTGATGTCGATATTATCAGACTTTTTCATGACAGAATAATTCTTAACTGCCGTTATTCATTTGAAACTGAAAATGCTTCCAATGCTTATGGTGCTTTGATTGAAGGCAATGCAGCCTGTGAAGGATATTCAAGAGCTATGGCATATCTTTGCGGAAAAGTCGGTATTCCATGCGAAATTATAACCGGAAGTGCGGATAATACATATCATATGTGGAATATGGTTGAAGTTGACGGAAAATGGTATCATATTGACCTCACATGGGACGACCCTGTTTTCAGTGTTGAACTTGATGATTATATAAGCTATGATTATTTCAATATAAATGATACACAGATTTTCAGAAATCATACTGCTGATACATCATTTTTCACTTATCCTGTAGCATATTCATCAAATGCTGAATATTACACGTACTATAATTATATAATCAACAGTACTGAAAATGCTGAAAGCATTATACTTGAAGGTCTGGTTTCAGCTGTTTCTTCAGGATACAAATTTGCTGTATTCAAGGCTGACAGTGAGGATTCATTTAATCAGACGGTTCAGCTTCTTTTTGATGAGGGCTGGCATGGATTTTTCTCAATAGTTGATAAATATAATGCGGAAAATCCGGTTAAGATAGATAAAAGCAATATAATCCTTAAAAAAGATGCCAATAATCTGACTATAAGGATTTCATTCTGATAAAATAATATACGGGCAAATATTATCTTATTTGCCCGTAATTCTGATAAAGTTCTTAAATGATATTTTCCTTCATATATATTAATAAATATATATAAAGGAAGTGCCTGACCTTATGAAACCTATGCTTATAAACCGTGATAACCCTGTTCCCTCCGGATATAATCCTGTGCTTATTGAAGTTTCGGACAATTATTTTCTGGAGAAAAAAACGGGTGAGGCTATGATTAGAATGATTAATACAGCTCTTTGCTGTGGAATTGAAATATGTATATTTTCTGCTTACCGCAGCAGTGCATATCAGCAGAAGCTTTTTGATGATGAGGTTAAAATTTATACTGAACAGGGATATTCCTATACAGAAGCACTTGCAAAAGCATCAGAAGCCGTTGCATTGCCATATACAAGTGAACATAATGCAGGGCTTTCAGCTGATTTGTCATCTCCGGAGCTTTTTGGCCTTACAACAAAGGCTTTTGATAAGACAAGACAGTTTGAATGGCTTATGAAAAACGCCCGTAAATTCGGATTTATTCTCCGCTATCCAAAGGAAAAGGAGAATATAACAGGCATAATGTATGAACCATGGCATTTCAGATATGTCGGAAATCCTCATGCTGAAATAATTTCACAAAACAATATAACCCTTGAAGAATATATTCAGAATTTTGACAAGTATTCTTCCGGTTAATAACTCAAAGACCGGCATATTTTTAAATATGCCGGTCTTTTTAATATATATATATGAAGCTATTTTTTCAGTAATTAGAATCCCATACCGCCCTGTGGCATAGCCGGTGCGGGAGGAGTTGGTTCAGGGATATCAGCAACGAGGCTTTCTGTTGTGAGAACCATAGCAGCAACTGATGCAGCATTCTGGAGAGCTGAACGAGTAACTTTTGTCGGGTCAACAATACCTGCCGGTATCATATCAACATAAGTTTCATTGTAAGCATCAAAGCCATAGCCAACCTTGCGTGAACGTCTGATTTTATCGATTATTACGCTGCCTTCAAGACCTGCATTGAGAGCAATCTGACGTACAGGTTCTTCAAGTGCTTTAAGAACGATTTTAGCACCTGTTTTTTCATCACCTTCAAGATTTGGAATAATCTTTTCAACAGCAGGAATAGCATTGATAAGAGCAGTACCGCCGCCTGCAACGATACCTTCTTCAACAGCAGCCTTTGTTGCAGCAAGGGCATCTTCAATGCGGAGTTTCTGTTCCTTCATTTCAATTTCAGTAGCAGCACCAACTCTGATTACTGCAACACCGCCTGAAAGCTTTGCAAGTCTTTCCTGAAGCTTTTCCTTATCAAAATCAGAAGTTGTTGTTTCAATCTGAGCCTTAATCTGATTAATTCTGTTCTTAATATCATCTGAACTGCCAAGACCATCAACAATAATTGTATTTTCTTTCTGAATAACAACCTGTTTAGCACGTCCGAGCTGTTCAATTGTAGTATCCTGAAGTTCAAGACCGAGGTCTGAAGTAATAACTTCACCGCCTGTAAGGATTGCGATATCCTTGAGCATTTCCTTGCGTCTGTCACCAAATCCCGGAGCTTTTATAGCTGCACACTTGAATGTTCCTCTGATATTGTTGAGAATAAGTGTTGTAAGAGCTTCGCCTTCGATATCTTCAGCAATGATAACAAGCTTTCTGCCTGTTTTTACAATCTGTTCGAGGAGAGGGAGAACGTCCTGAATAACTGAAATCTTTTTATCTGTGATGAGTATATAAGCATCATCATAAACAGCTTCCATCTTTTCAGTATCAGTTACAAAATAAGGTGAGATGTAGCCTCTGTCAAACTGCATACCTTCAACAACTTCACTGTATGTTTCGGCAGTCTTGCTTTCTTCAATTGTAATAACACCATCGGAAGTAACTTTTTCCATAGCTTCTGCAATAAGCTTTCCTACATTTTCGTCAGCAGATGAAACAGTGGCAACTCTTGCGATATCATCAGTACCTTCAACAGCTTTTGAATTTGCAACGATAGCATTTACAGCAGCCTCAACAGCTTTTTTGATACCTTTCTTTATAACCATCGGGTTAGCACCGGCAGCTATATTCTTCATACCTTCACGGATAAGAGCCTGAGCAAGGAGAGTAGCGGTTGTAGTACCGTCACCGGCAGCATCGTTGGTTTTTGTAGCAACTTCCTTTACAAGCTGTGCTCCCATATTTTCAAAAGCATCTTCGAGTTCAATTTCTTTAGCAATTGTAACACCGTCATTTGTTATAAGCGGAGCGCCGAATTTCTTGTCAAGAACAACATTTCTGCCTTTAGGTCCGAGAGTAATCTTTACAGTATCGGCGAGTTTATCGATACCAGCCTGAAGAAGTTTTCTTGCTTCTTCACCATATTTTATATCTTTAGCCATAATAAAAATCTCCTTTTTAAAAAAATATATATTTCAGTTTAATGAACGGTTCAGATTATTCAACGATTGCAAGAATATCTTCCTGCTTGAGAATTGTATATTCAACACCGTCAACCTTTACTTCAGTGCCTGAATACTTGCTTGTAAGAACCTTATCGCCGACTTTAACAGTCATAGGAACTTTACTTCCGTCATCATTTACTTTTCCTTCACCTACAGCAACAACTTCAGCAATCTGAGGTTTTTCCTTAGCTGAACCTGCAAGAATGATACCGCTTGAGGTTGTTTCTTCTGCCTCTGTCATTTTTATAACAACTCTGTCTGCCAATGGTTTGATAATCATAAATATGTTCCTCCTTCAGAATTTAAAAACATTAAGTTTTTAATTTATATATATCTTAGCACTCAATGAACCGGAGTGCTAAATACTATTTTACCTATTTATCAGAAAAAATCAAGTATATTTTGATATGTAAAATAAAGTTTGTAGACATGAACAAAAAAAAGAAACTTACAGCCGTATATTACAGCATTTTGCTAATCAAATATTAAAATAATGTTAAATTTAATGTAAAAAATTACATATAAATTTCTGCATTTAAACATTGTCTTGACTTGAAGTGTCAAAGTATGATATTATAATAATTAGTTAAATTAAATTAATCAATTAAATTTATATTAATATGAAGTTCATAATTTAGACTTGTACATATTTCGTTAATATTGTATAATAAATATATAAATATTTTGATAACATATTATTTAAATTTTAAATTTTTATAATGCGAAAAAAGGAATGATAAATATGGCATTGGGAAAGGTTTTGATTGTTGATGATGACAAGAATGTCTGTGACCTTTTGAAAGTATATCTTGAAAAGGAAGGGTGCAGTATAATAACTGCACATGACGGAGAAGAAGCAAAGGTTAAGTTTTCAGCACTTAAACCTGATATTGTACTGCTTGATATTATGCTTCCGGGCTGTGACGGCTGGCAGGTATGCAGGGAAATCCGAAAAAAATCAAATATACCTGTTATAATGATTACTGCAAAGGGAGAAACATTTGATAAGGTTCTCGGACTTGAACTCGGAGCAGATGACTATATTGTAAAGCCTTTTGATGTAAAGGAAGTAATTGCAAGAATAAAGGCTGTTTACAGGCGTGCAGGACAAACTTCTTCCGAACATGAAATAAAGGAAGTGAATGATGATAAGCTTTCAGTTAATATGACAAGATATGAACTGAAAATCAACGGAAAAAAATTAGAGCCGTCGCCTCCTCCTAAAGAATTGGAACTGCTTTTTTATCTTGCATCAAATCCAAACAGGGTTTATACACGTGACCAGCTTCTTGATGAAGTATGGGGATTTGAATATTACGGGGATTCAAGAACAATTGATGTCCATATAAAAAGGTTAAGGGAAAAGCTTGATGGGGTTTCTGACAAGTGGGCATTAAAGACAGTATGGGGTGTAGGTTACAAATTTGAAGCTGAGGAAGATGATGGAAATCATATGATTTCTGCTGATAAAATATCAGATGATGATGAAATCGCTTCAGTATAATTTCTGAAAAAAGGACTGATAACTTATGACTGATACAGAAAAAAAATTAAGAGAGGAAATAGCTTCTCTTTCACATGAAATACGCAGACCTCTTACGTCAATAGGAGGATTTGTTGACGGCATTCTTGACGGAACGATACCGGAAAAAAATTATATGCATTATCTTAGAATTGTATCTGATGAAGTTAAAAGACTTGCTGAAATAACAAGCAAAATGCTTGATACATCAAAAATTGAACTCCTTGAAGAACCTGTTTCAAATCAGCAATTTTCAATGAATGAAACAGTTATTCGTATATTCTGCACATTTGAAAAGATTATTGAATCAAAGGGAATTACTGTTGAAGGTCTTGACGTTGAAAATACTGTAACGGTTACAGGTGACCTCGGAATGATTTCACAGGCTTTGTATAATATAATCGAAAATGCGGTCAAATATGTAAATTCTCAGGGCTGTATATCTGTGTCTTTTTCTTCCGAAAATGAATTTTCAGTTTTCAGTATAAGAAATACAGGAATGGGAATTTCAGATGATGAAAAAGAAAAAGTATTTGATAAGTTTTACCGCAGTGAAACTGCAAAGAAAAGTGAACTTGATGGTACAGGTCTTGGACTTTCAACAGCAAAAGCAATAATAAATCTTCATAACGGAACAGTTTCAGCGGACGGAATATCTGATGGATTTGCCGAATTTACAGTAAAGCTTCCGTCCTGAATTTAATGGAAAGGAGATTTTTTTTAAGTGAATTTTGAAGAAAAAAATGATTCGGATAATAATTTAATCAGTGCAGATATGTCAGACAATAATTCAGATGATAAAAATGATATTTCTTCTGAAATAACCGTAACATCTTCAGAAAGGAAATTTCTGAAAGAAAATTTCAGTGAATACAGATATAAAAATCAGCCCTCAGAAAGAAATTTTTTCATGAATCATCATACAGCTGTAATATGGATATTGTTTGCAGTATCAGCCGTGATGTTCAGCTTTTGCATAGTTTATGACAGCCTTCAGGGTACATCTGACATTGCTTCAAATGGCATAATTTATGAAAGCAGTGAAGATGATGAACAGCGTCCGGAACTTATTCTTTCGGATTCAGATGAAAAATATACTACTGAAGGAGTTGCTGCCGCAGTACGTCCGTCAGTAGTTGAAATATACACATATTCTGATAAAAAATATGAGAACGCTGTCGGAACAGGTTCAGGAATAATTATGAATGACGATGGGTATATAATAACAAATGCTCATGTACTTGAAGGTGCCGAATCATATAAGGCAGTAACATATGACGGTCAGAGCTATGAAGTTTCTGTTGTCGGAAAAGATAATAAAACAGACCTTGCAGTTATAAAGATTTCAGATGCTTCAGAGCTTGTACCTGCACAGTTCGGAGATTCCGATAATGTAAAGCTTGGTGAACAGGTTATGGCTATAGGAAATCCATGCGGACTGTCAGGAAGTGTTACCGGAGGATATGTTTCAGGTCTTAACCGTAAGATAAAGGCTGATTCAACGGGCTTTGAAATGGATTGCATACAGACTGATGCCGCAATAAGTCCCGGAAATTCAGGCGGTGCTTTAGTAAATATGTATGGTCAGGTTATAGGTATAACTTCATCAAAATATGTAAGCTCCAGCTATGAGGGACTTGGATTTGCAATTACCATAAATGAAGCGAAGCCTATTATTGATGAACTCATAGCAAACGGATATATTGCAGGAAGATATAAAATAGGAATTTCATTCTATGATGTTTTATATGCACCGTTTATATTTTATGAACAGACAGGATTTGATTACCCCGAAGATATGGAAGGTGTTCTCATAGGCGGGATTGATGAAGAATGTGATATTTCCGGAACTGAGCTTCAGAAATGGGATTTTATAACAGAAATAGAAGGTCAGAAAGTAACAGATTACGATTCGATAATGTCAGCACTTGACGGCAAAAAAGCCAATGACAAGGTGAAAGCACACGTTGTAAGAATAACTGATAATGACGGCGGTAAAGAGGAATTTGATATTGAATTTACACTTCTTCCTGATACATCGGGAAATTATTAAAATAATAAATAATAAAAAATTCGTTCAGAAATTAATTATCTGAACGAATTTTTTCATATAGATTATTCTTTATCAGAATTTATAGTTTCAAGGTCAACAGTTTCTTCATTTTCAGCAATGTCAACTATTTCAACATTCTGAGGAGATGGAATTTCCTGTTTTGCACCACACTTTGAACAATATTCTGAATCCTTGGAAATCTGGCTTCCGCAGTTTGTGCAGTAGATTGCATCATCAAATGCAGCAAGCTGTACATTATAATCTTTTATTAACTGATTTGCTTCATTTATTTCTGTAATAAATCCTGCAAATTCTTCTGACGGGTTTTCACCGAATATCTCAATGTATTTTTTTCCGATTGAAGCATATATTTTATTTATTTTATCATTTTCAGCATTTATTTTTGATTTCAGCTTTGTTTTTTCGGCAAATGTCTTTGTTGAATCCTGAACTTTTGCAACTGTACCGCCAACCTTCTGACCGAAATGTTCCATTTTATCTTTTAATCCCATATTAAAGTCCTCCTTAGTTTGCATATAGCATATATATTTATACAGAGTAAAACTCTTTATATACATATTATACTTTTTTTATCAATATGTCAATACATTTTTTATAAAATTTCAATAATTATGTTATTTTTTGATACTTTTTTATCAGAAATAACAACAGCATTTAAAATTCTCTTTTCAATTTCAATGAAATCACATTCCTTAGATGTATAAAGCGTCATAATTATGTCGCCGTTTTCAACATGATTTTCAATATTTTTTTCGAGCACGATTCCTGCCGAATAGTCAATATTATCTTCCTTAGTTTTTCTTCCTGCACCAAGCAGTAATGCACACATACCTATTTCCTGACTGTTTATTTCTGATATCCAGCCTGATTTGTCAGCTTTTACCTTATATGAATACTTTGGCTGCGGGAGAAGTGACGGATTGTCAATGATATCAGAATTTCCGCCGTGACGAGATATAAATTCTCTGAATTTTTCAAGGGCAGAACCGTTTTCAATAGTTTTTTCCGCCATAATATATGCTTCATCATGCGGGATATTTTTTGCAAGCATTACAATATTTGCTGTAAGTTCCATACAAAGTTTGTAAAGGTCATCATGCTGTTTGTTTTTTAGAATATTGACAGCTTCAATAACTTCAAGAGCATTGCCGATATTTTTTCCGAGAGGGCAGTTCATATCTGTTATAACAGCCCTGCATTTACGGCCTGCAAATTCAGCGGATTTTATCATAAGACGGGCAAGAGTTTCAGCATCTTTTTTGTTTTTCATAAATGCACCGTTTCCGCATTTTACATCAAGAACTATGCAGTCAGCACCTGTTGCAAGCTTTTTGCTCATAATGCTTGAGGCAATAAGCGGTATGCTGTCAACAGTAGCGGTAGCATCTCTGAGAGCATATATTTTTTTGTCGGCAGGAACAAGTTTTCCGCTTTGTGATACAATTGCAAAGCCGGTCTTATTTACAGTTTCAAGGAACTTGTCAAAATCGACTGAAACCTGAAAATCGGGAATACTTTCGAGTTTATCGATAGTACCGCCGGTATGACCAAGTCCACGGCCTGACATTTTCGGCATATATACACCGCAGGCAGAAACTGCCGGTGCAATGATAAGGCTTGTTTTGTCACCTACTCCGCCGGTACTGTGCTTGTCGGCAGTGATTCCGTTGATGCTTTCCCAGCTTAATTTATCACCTGAATTGAGCATAGCCTTTGTGAGATAAAATGTTTCATCATCTGAAATTCCATTTATGCATACAGCCATAAGCCATGCGGACATCTGATAGTCAGGTATTGCACCACTGACATATCCGTTTACAAGAAATTTAATTTCAGCTTCGCAAAGAGTTTTTTTATTTTTGGTCTTGTCTATAATGCTGTAAATATCCACAGGAAAGCCTCCTTAATTGCAGTAGTTTTATTATTTTGCAGTTAAATGTGCAGGTACTGTAGCATCATAAATACCACAGTGAAGAATTGTACTTTTCTGCACATCAAAGCAATGGGGTAAAGAGAATTCATCACAAGTACAGCTGAAATTATTTTTTCGTATGTCAGATTCTCTTTATATAATATGCAGTGAATATTATATCATACTTTTTAACAAAAATAAAGATATTTTTAATAAATTTTTGTAAAATTTATTGAGTTAATATAAGTACAATAAACTCAAATATAAAAAATGCAGTCACTTTAAAAGTAAAGTACCTGTAAAAAATCTGTCACCCATATGTCTTATAATTCCTATTGATTTTATATGATATTATAATTTTTGATGAAATAATATAAATTTTTATGTATAAATCATATATTGAAAACCTACTAAACCTATGGTATAATAGGAATATAATAAAAATGGGGGAGTAAAAAAATGAAAACAGTTTTATGCTTCGGAGATTCAAACACATATGGATTAAATCCGCACAGAAAAGAATATACAGACAAGGAATACAAAAAATACAGAAGATTTGATGATAATACACGTTGGACAGGAATACTTGATAAAATGCTTGCTCCTTATGGCAGAAAGGTTGCAGAGGAGGGATTGTGCGGACGTACAACAGTATTTGATGACAGGCTGAGAAATGACAGAAACGGTTCATCTCTTATTTCAATGGTAATTGATACGCATTCGCCGGTTGAGTATATAATTCTTATGCTTGGAACGAATGACTGCAAGACATATTACAATGCATCACCATATCTTATAGGAAAGGGCATCGAAAAGCTTATAAATCAGGTGAAAGAATTTGACAGCGATATAAAAATAATGGTAGTATCTCCGGTTCATCTTGGAAAAGGAGTAGGTGAAAAAGGATATGATGAGGAATTTAATGAAGATTCTGTAAACAAATCATATCAGCTTAAAAAGATATATTCTGAGATTGCTAAAAGAGAGGGGTGTATATTTCTTTCAGCATCAGACTATGCAGAGCCGTCAGAAGCAGACAGAGAGCATATTGACAGTGAAGGACATAAAAAACTTGCAGAGGGGATATTCAATACACTTGTCAGATATCTTGATTCATGATAACATTAATAGTCTTTATATTATATTGTCTGTAAATCTCAATACATTCCGCCGAAATTATTTCACCGCTTACTGCTATTGGAATGGCAGGAGGGCAGGGAACATTGAGTGAGGAACATATTCTTCCTTCAGCCTTATATATGCTTATTTCTTCAGACGGTGAAAAAAATGCTTTTTTTAATGATACAGCCTGAACAGGTGCGGGAAACTTTATATTTTTTTCTGAAATACATTTTTGCGGATTTATATTTTCAAGTGCAGATTTTAATATTTTAAAATCTTCAGCAGTGTTTACAGGCGATAAAAGCAGAACTATGCAGTTAAAATCAGAATATTCACATTCTATATTATACTGCCTTAGTTTTTCAGCCATATCATTGCCGTTTATATCAGTAATTGTTATATGAAATGGTTCTCCTTCAATGAAACTGTATTTATATTTCAAATCTGATTTAATCTTTTTAATTTCATTAAGTGCATATATGATATCATCATTGATTTTTTCGGATATGTACAGATTGCAGTAATCCAGTGATGCAAGCTGAATATATGAGGGACTTGTCGAGGCAAAGACTGACATCATGGACTTAGCTTTTTTGGCATATCGTTCATTATTTATATGAAGATATGCAGTTCCTGTAACGGCAGGAAGCATTTTATGTGCAGAATCACAGCACATATCTGCTCCAAGATGAGCAGGGTGTTTTGACGGCTGTAAAAAACCGAGGCAAGCACCGTGGGCATTGTCAACAAGCAGTACAGCATTATATTTATGGCAGATTTGCGCAATTGATTTTATATCGGCAATATTTCCGAGATAGTCGGGAGATGTTATATAAACACATGAATTTCCATCTGAATTTTTAAGCTTTTCCTCAATATCGGAAACTTTTATAATTCCGCCTATTATTCCTGAATTGTATTCAGGGTATATCCATTCAATTTCAAGGTCAAGCAATGCACATGCATTAAGAAAAGCCCTGTGGGAATTTCGGGCAGATATTATATGGCGGTTTTCAGTTTTCATAAGTGCAAGCATAGTCTGAATACATAACGTTGAACCCTGAACCGAATAAATTGTTGAAACAGTTTTAAAAAGCTCTGAGGCATTTTTTTCGCTTTCGGATATAATTCCGTCAGCTTCAAAAAGGCTGTCAGCACCTTTTATTTCAGTTATATCATATTTAAGAATATCATCAATTGGAGAACCTATATTTTTTCCCTTATGTGCGGGCATATGCAAGCGGAGCATATTTTTTTCCGAATATTTTTTTAGATAGTCGCAAACAGGTGTGTTCATATATATGTAACTCCTTATCAGTAGAAATAATATTTAATTCTGTCAAAAATTTTTTTCTTTGCTCTTGCAATATTTCTTGAAACGGTTGAAACATTGAGGTTAAGGGTATCAGCAATTTCAGCCATTGTCATATTCTCATAAAAATATAATATGAGAGCCTGTTTCTGACATTTTGTAAGGTCATTTTTAATGATATCAGCCATGGCTTTTTTTACACGTTTTAATTTTTCATCATTCGTATCTGCAAACTGTGCTTTGTAGATGTTTTGTAAGACTTTGTCAACGTCGGGTGAAGTCATAGAAACTTGTTTCATAAAATCCTCCTGAACATATGTTCGTTGATATTTTAAATATATTATATAACAAAAAATCTGCCTTGTCAATACTTCAAATCACAAAATCTGCAAAAATATTTTTATAAAAATTTACGGTTCAGGTCATTTTATGATATAATATGAAAATAAATGTCTGTAGTTAAAAAGAGTAATTAATCGTGATTTGTTTAAATAAATAATGTGATGCAACAAATTGTCGAATAATCTGAAATTAACAGACTTGTATATAATTTGTAACCATTTATTGTAAAAATTACAGAATTGATACATGAAAAATTTTCCTGTATCTGAATTGTTAATTTATATCTACCATTCTGTTATTGAAATTTATGGAAAATATGGTATAATTAAATTACAGAAAAACGGAAAGCAAGGAGGAAGGAACATGAGCAGAAGTAAACTTTTTGTTATTGTTGCAGTGGCAGTAATAACTGCATCGGCTATGATTTCATATACAAAGATAAACGAAAATCAGATAGAAGATGCATTTCTAAGAAGCAATAATGCTCAGTTTGCCTGTGCTTTTTAAAAATTGTACTGAAAAGCTCAGGCAATTTTTTTGGAGTGTTCATTTCCTATGACTTTTTCCCGACATAAATAAAAAAAGAAATCATCAAAATAGCTGAAAAAAGAGAAATTCCTTATAAAAGGGGGAATTTCTCTTTTTTTATATATTAATATCAAAAAAACTTAATACAAAGGTTTAAATTCCAATTTTATTCTCCGAATATACACGGATTAATTAATAATTTTTATCTATTCAAAATCACTTATTTCTTTTTATGTATTTATGCAATAATTTTATAACAATAATCATTGCCAGAACTGTGATTAATATTTTCTTTATTGTACATCTGGTATGATATTGTTTTAAATCCCTGTTTATTGTTTTCAAATCTAAATCTTTCATATTTTATCACCCCTTGATACAGTTTAAAGTCTTTCATTTTTTTATTTTACATATTTGTTCGGCTTATTTCGGAATAATTTTAATCTGCATCTGTAATTATACTAAATATCTCCGAAAAGGTATACAATCATTTTAAGCATAAGTGTATCTGAATCAGTGCTTTCGATAATATTTCTTGCATATTCAGGGTTATCGGTTATTATATTGTCAACATCATATTTCTGCATTTTTATAATTTCAGCCTTTGAATTTACTGTCCATGCAAAAATTTCCTTGCCTGAATTGTGTATTGAATCCACGAGAATATCAGATATAAAAACAGAATTTATACTGAAAACATCTGCATATTCGATAGAACTTAAATCACCTATAGCCATTGACATAATATATCCTGTTTTTATATCTGGATTTTCAGCTTTTATTTTTTTTAATGAATTTGCGGAAAAAGATGATACAATACAGTCGTCCTCAATCTCATATAAGCTGATAAGTCTTGCAACAGAGTATTCGAGATTTTTTTCATGACCGTTTGGTTTTATTTCAATATTAAGCTTTATTTTTCCTTTTGTAAGGTTTATAACTTCCTCAAGAGTTGGAATATAGGCATTTTCATAATCACCTTTGAAGGACTTTCCTGCATCAAGACTGCGTATTTCAAAGTATGAAAGTTCCCATACATTTTTTTTAATGCCTGCAGTGCGTCTGAAATTGCTGTCATGCATTACAATAAGTGTACCGTCCATAGCTTCCTGAACATCAAGTTCTATCCAGTCAGCACCACAGTCAATTGCCGATTCAAAGGCAGGGACTGTATTTTCAGGAAAATACTTTGAATTTCCACGATGTGCAGAAATTTCAGTATTATTGAATATTTCCATTTTTATTCCCAATCCGTTGTTAAGTGTATCATAAATATAATAAATATTAAGAAGCAGGGCTGTACACATGAAAAGTGAAAATATAAGTGCTGATTTTTTATTAAGCTTTCCGCAAGTATATGAGGGAAGCGGTATAAATATTTCACAGCTGTTGTTTCGTTTCATAATACAGTCAGTGCATATGAATGAAAAGATTACAGGAATGGCAAAGAATGAAAAGCAGGAGGTGATAATATTTGTAAAACCGGATATGAGATTAACAGAAGATTTTGATATAACATCAGTTTTTATGAGAATATAGACGATGAGAGTAAATACAAATAAGATGAGCGAAAAGAATATAACCGCAGATAATTCCCATAATGCAACAGAAAAAAATGTTCTGAAAAATTTTCCCTTTATAAGACCATTGCTTTTTTTTCGGGATATACTGAATGAATTTTTTTCGCATACATAGTAATTTATGCTGAAAATCCATTTGATAAAGCATATAAGCACAGCTGCTGCAGCAATTATATATATTATAAGGACAATCTGTTTTCTTTTTGCGTAGTATGAAATTATATTTGGTATTCCGACGGAAACAGCGATATCCGACATTGCTGATAATTTAGTCACAGGCAGTACAAGTGCTGAGTATGCTATAACAGAAAAATTGCCTTTTCTGAATGCACGGATACAGGCATCACCACCGGCAAGGAACATATCAGGAATGCCTGTTGTGCGGTGATTGATACTGCTGGTGAAACGATAAACAACAGCTGATATTTCAAAGAGCGTGCATACTGAAATAAATATAACTACAAACATCAGAATGACAGCAGTTGACGGACAGAGCAGGAAATTTTTTAAATTTTTGTTTGATATATACTGATATCCTGCGATTGTGACTGCGGAATTGATTATTGTACGGAGAAACGGGACGGTTAATGCATTTAAGAATATATTGTAGATTATTTCAAATATAAGTATATCTCTGAAATTATATAAAAGCAGCTGTAAACTTTGCGAGAATTTTTTCATAAACGCCGAACCCCCGCCTTTATTGATGAATTATTCAATTACAATGGCTGTTGTTTCTGATTTTTTGTTATTTTTCTGTTCTTCCTTGAACTGTTCCGAAACATCTTCATAATATGAGTCGTAAAGATACCATTCATCATTTATAAGGAAGCCATACCATGCAGTCTGTTCACTGCTTTCATCAAGATTTCCGCTGTATGTTATTTCTGTAATTACTTCTATACCGTCAGTAATATGAGGAGTACCGAGAGCAAATATATTCTTTATAAGTTTTTTGTAGTCGGAAATTCTTTTAAGAGCAAGGCGCTGTGTATCTATGACATTTATTTCAATAGTTACATCATCACCGAATTTTTCTTTTATTGAGTCAGCACTTCCTTCGATATATTCTTCTTCTGATGTATAGTTGTAGTAATACCATTCATCAGCAACGGCCGACTGATAAAACGGTGCATATACACCGAAACACTTGTCATAGTCCTCCTCAAGTATTCCGTCATAATGAGTCTGAATCATAGGAAGCACAGTTTCCATTACAGTATCATTCGGCAGTTCTTCCTCACGCTTTTCTATTTCACTGGAGCAGGCAGTGAGAGTAATGCATAATATTAAAAAAATGCATACAGATAATTTTTTTATCATAATACAAAATCCTTTCAGGCTGTTTGCAGGCAATTAATGATGGTTAATTTTTCTTTGGAGTAAATTTTTGCTTGATATTTTTCATGGCGGTTCTTGAAACAGGAATTTTTTCCGCCTTGTTCATAATGAAATTTGAGCCTTCCAAAGAAGATACATATTCAAGGTTTACAATAAATGCACGATGAGGCATAACAAAACTGCTGTTATTTTCAAGCAGCTTCATAAGACCTGATATGGTCATTGAGCCTGTAACAGAGCAGATAGTATTTTCATTGACCGTATGGAATTCAATTACATGATTTTTATATTCAGCGAATCTTATTTTATTTATCATAATGCTTTTAATACCGTCTTTTGTTTTTACGGATATTCGCTGTGAATAGTTTGTATCCGAAGTAATCTTGGAAATTGTCCGGTCGAGTGTGGCAAAGAATTTTTTTCTTAGAATGGGCTTTACAATATAGCCCGATGCGAACACATCATATGAATCAACAGCGTATTCCGGTGATGAAGTAATGAATATTATATGGCAGTCATCGTCAATTTTTCTTATGAATGATGCGACTTCAGTTCCTTTTATTGCCGGCATTACAACATCAAGCAGATAAATGTCAAATTTATTCTTGTACAGGGAACTTTCAATATAGTCCATAAGTTTGAACGCATTGTTAAACTTGGTAACGTTGAATTCAATATCAGAGCATTTTTGTGAATAGTCTTGAAAAAGACGGCTTATCAAATCCAGGTCAATATTATTGTCATCACATATGGCAACATTAATCAATGTTTATCAATCCTTAAATTTTTTAGCAGTAAAGCATAAATTATAATATCATATGAAATTAAATTATCTTTTAATAATCACATATTTTATGATTTCAATATATTATAAAAAGCTTTGTTGCCATTATATCACAAAAATGCATAAAAATCAACTGTTTTAAATTAAATCACAATATTTTTAATTTAAAAATTAAGGGCAATCTGGCTGCCTTACCTATCTGTATCTC
>CAYRPZ010000029.1:0-18204 GCA_964426275.1 uncultured Ruminococcus sp.
TTTGAGAGTAGAAGAGGTGGTGTGAAATAATACAAAGCAAAACATCAGGAAAATATCTGCAAAAACAGTATTCATATTGATACAAATAATGAAGTAACTATATAAATTCAGATATCAAAATTTATATAAAAATTGGGCTGATGCATATTGAAAATATGCATCAGCCCATTCATTATTTTTAATAAAACAAATCACTTTCCATGCCTCGGTAAACAAGGTCAAACATTCTTGTCGCATCATTATATCCTTTTTTCATTCGTTTAGTTATATTTACAGGTGAGAAGGTAAAAGTATCAATAAAGAGTTCATTATCATGAGGAGCAACTTCAACAATATTAAAATTATCAAATTCTGAAGCCACTCTAAGAGTTTCATTACAATGACACACGATAACAGTATCATTAATATTACTATCATCTGCAAAAGGTTTAAGAAATATATCAGATTTTACACCGCTGTCATAGTAAAGACAGTTATTGATATAATGAGCAGACTGAACTCCGGGAAGTGACATAGATGCAAGAACTATTTCAGTTATTTCATTTCTGCTAAGGTTATTAAGCAGGAAATAATCTATGCAGTCTTTAGTTTTATTATATGCACAAGCATAAACATTTATTTTACTCTTACGTAAAGCTTCAGTATTAACATAATTATTAATCAAATCTTTTACACTTGACTCAAGAAAAATACTTGTTGATGCATATTTTTTTTGTATTTCTGATGGAAATTTTTTAATAACCAAATTTGAATCAAGTTTCACTATATCTCTTGATTTTAAGTTAAGCCATATACTTCTTGCCACATCATAATCTCCGGCAGCAAATAATAACGAATTTAATATGCCTGTCGACGTTCCGAGGACAGTAGAAATATCATTGACCATATCCCATTCTTTTATTGCTTTCCATACTCCTACATGGTAGGCACTACTTCCGCCTTCTCCTGCGAAAACCAAACCAATCTTGTCCATTTACATAATCCTTTCTTTTATTGCTTAAAATTCTGAACCTTGCATATTTTTCAGCCACAAATATCATTAGCAGATTTTTATATGATATTGTAAATATTTTTATATTATTACTTATATTATAATATATTTTTGTTGATTTTTCAAGATAAAAAATCAGTATAACAGAAAAATGTACTGATTTTTATTATATCATAAACAGCGCTAAAATGCAACCTGACTTTTTAAAATTAATGTATAGTTTATAATTATATTGCTTTTTTTATGTTTTAATGATATAATAAAACAATAATCCAATCGGAATTTTTATTTGAAAGAAGGTTTTATACAAAATAATGAAAGAATTTATAACCTTAAATAAAAAGATATTATTGGTATTCCTGATAATATTTGTGATATTAATTATAGCAGAATTCATACGTTCAAATACATATATCCAAACGGAAAAATTTATATTTTCAAGTGAGGATATTCCTGAAAGTTTTAATGGAACAACAATTGTTCATATCTCAGATTATCATAATCATGGCGGACAATATGATGAAAGGCTGATAGACGAGATTAGCAAAAATAATCCTGACTATATATTTCTGACAGGTGATATAACAGATTCAATATGTACAGATATTGACAAGTCCTGTGCTTTTCTTGAAATGGTATCTGAAATTGCTCCATGCTATCTTGTATGGGGAAACCACGATTATAATATAGATGAGCGTGAACTTGACAAGGTGCGTGAATGTGCAGTAAACAACAGAATAACAGTTCTTGAAAATGATTTTGCATATATTGAGAAGGAAAATGATAAAATTCTTGTTGTCGGCACTATAAGTGTTGACACAGAAGAAATGATGAAGAACTATCCGTCAGATGAAAAATGCGTTCTGTGGCTTCATCATTATCCGGAGGATTTCAAATATATATCAATGACTTCTGAAAGTGCAGGAAGCAAAGCAGATTTAATATTCTGCGGTCATGCACATGGAGGATTGATACGTTTTCCTTTTATAAATGGAATATATGCTCCAGGGCAGGGATTTTTCCCTGAATATACTTCGGGCAGATATGAATATAACGGCTCTGAAATGCTTGTAAGCAGAGGAGTAGGAAACAGCGGATATACAAGAAGATTTGCAGACCCGTTTCATTTGGTAGTATGTACTCTTGAAAGGTCTGAAAATTGAATATGCTTTTAAAAGATTTCATCAGGAGGTTCAGATTAATAAGAGAAGTCTTATGTCATTTGAGTGATGATGATATTATTATTTCAGAATATTATCTTAATTCTGTACATATTATTCCTGATAAAATTAAAAAATGAAAGGATTTTTAATATGAATGGTAAAATTATAGTCATTGAAGGACTTGACGGCTGTGGAAAAACTACACAGTTTGAAATGCTTAAAAATGATTTTTCTGATTTTAAATTTATAACTTTTCCACATTATGAATCATTAAGCGGTCAGATTATAACCAAGTATCTTCATGGAGAAATTGCTGAAACAAATCCTCAGCACAGTGCATATTCAGCAAGTTCATTCTATGCAATAGACAGATACATAAGCTTTAAAAATGACTGGGAAAAGGATTATAATGAGGGAAAAACGATAATTTCTGCAAGATACACCACATCGAATGCTTTCTATCAGATGACTAAAACTGATAAATCAATGTGGAAATCATACTGTAACTGGCTTTTTGACTATGAGTATAATAAGCTCGGTATTCCTAAGCCTGATAAAATGATTTTTCTTGATGTTCCTGTTGATATTTCTCAGAAACTGCTTTCAAATCGTTATAACGGAAATGAGAATAAAAAGGATATTCATGAATCAGATATTGAATATCTGAACAAATGCAGGGAATCGGCAATGTATGCAATCAAGAATTATGACTGTGATAAATGGAGCATAATAGACTGCTGTAAAAACGGTCAGCTCTGTTCAGCAGAGATGATACATAATGAGATTATATCGGTTATAAATTCTGTTATTGAATAAAAAAAGATGCTTTATAGAAAAAGCATCTCTTTTTAATTTATCATAAAAAAGTACTAAAGAATAAAACAGATAAGACCGCTGCAACCCTCATTAATGACTCTTTCAAGTGTTTCCTGCAATTTCATTCTTGCATCAACAGGCATCTTATAAAGTTTACTGTGCAATCCCTCGTTTACAAGCTCATGAAGCGACTTTCCGAAAATATTTGACTGCCATATCTTAGTGGGATTTTCTTCAAATTCCTGCAAAAGATACATAACCAGTTCTTCACTCTGCTTTTCCGTTCCTACAATCGGACTTACAGTAGTATTTATTTCAGCTTTCATAAGATGTATTGACGGTGCAGAAGCTTTAAGTTTAACACCGTATTTTCCACCCTGCTTTATAATTTGAGGTTCTTCAAGAGATAATTCTTCCATACTCGGCATAACAATTCCATAACCTGTCGCCTCAACCTCCTCAAGTGCAGGACGTATTCTTTCATATTCATTCTTTATTTTATTAAGTTCCATAAGCAATGGCATAAGGTCACTTTCATTTTTTATATCAATGCCTGTAGTTTCACCAAGTACCTCATAGAAAAGTCCGCTGTCAAGTGTTACTGATATATTTATACTGCCCTTTCCCAAATCCATTGATGATATTGATGATAACATAATTTCAGGACAATTCCCGATTTCATCAGCCATATTCTTAGTATCCCTGACACATGATACTTTTTCTCCTGATTGCTTTATAGCTGAAAACACACTTTCTTTAAGCCAGTGACCTTTTTTAAGACCTGTAATCCATTTATCTGTTTCAATATTGATTTCTTTTACAGGAAATTCATAAAGTATCTGGGTTATGATATACTTTATATCTTCTTCATCAAGGTCAACACAGTTTACAGGTATTACAGGAGTATTGTATTTTTCACTTAGATTTGTACAAAGGTTTTTAATCTCAGCACTGTCAGGGTTTATACAGTTCATAACAACTATAAAAGGCTTGTTTATCTCCTGAAGTTCTCTTATAACCCTTTCTTCACATTCAGCATATTCACTTCTCAGAATATCGGATATACTGCCGTCAGTAGTAATTACAAGTCCGATAGTTGAATGTTCGGATATAACTTTCTGAGTACCGATTTCAGCAGCCATATTGAATGGTACTTCCTCGTCAAACCATGGCGTCATAACCATTCTCGGCATATCATTCTCAATATATCCCAGTGAACTTGGTACTATATATCCTACACAGTCAATAAGCCTTACATTAAACGACTCTCCCTCATCAAGTGAAATCTTCACAGCCTCCTCAGGTATAAATTTAGGTTCTGTAGTCATTATAGTTTTTCCGGCAGCTGACTGAGGAAGTTCATCGATGGCACGTTCCTTTTTAAAATCGCTGTCAATATTCGGAATCACAAGAGTTTCCATAAATTTCTTTATAAAAGTTGATTTGCCGGTTCTGACAGGCCCTACAACACCTATATAAATATCACCATTTGTTCTCTCTGCAATATCATGATATATATCCTTTGTCATTTTAATACCTCCATCAACCTGTTATCGGTATAAGTATCATACCATTGTGCTTCAACCTGTCATATTCAAGGTCATTTTCCTCCATTATCGCAGAAACTGATGTACTGTATCTTTTTGCAATAGACCATATTTCCTCATTTTCAACACCATAATAAAGTTTCAGAGCATAATCTCCGTCTCTCACCTTTTTTGATGAATCGTCAATCATTATATTGCTTACTGTATCAAATACTTCTGTATTCTTAATTTCAGCAGTTATATTCAAATCTGATTTTAATGATATTTTATCATCAGAAGCAAGGGTATATGAACATAAAACAGGCTTTACATCAACAATTACAGAACTGTTTGTACTGATATCATCATAATGCATTGTATGTTCAAATATTTCATCTTTTTCAATAAGTACAACTGCACCTTCACTGTTTTTAGCCATAACTGAATACTGTGCCGTGCCTGTTATGAATATTTCGTGATTTTCAGGAATTATCTTTGTATTGACATTTCCTGCACTGCACCATATATCATATATACAGTCAATACTTCCGTCAGAATATTCAGCAGTTGTCTTTGAATGATGTATTTCTTCCATTACAGAAGGCATTTTGTCACTTCTCACAGACGCTGACTCATATTCACAAGGATAAACTGTTGAATATACATCACTTACAATATCGGTTACAGCCGTTTTATATGCATAACAGCATATATTAAGCATTATATCACATCTGAAAATTCTGTTTTCGCCTTTTGAATCTGCCGATAATGATATATCACACATAGAAACCGATGGTTTTACAATACATTCAAAACTCTCATCAATTCCCTCTGCATCAACAATCTGGCTGTATGGAATTGTATACTGCATTGTTTCCATACCGCTTCCGCTGTCATTTTCATAAGTATAAAGTATATCTATAACCGCTTCACCCTTTACAACCAGTTTATTTGCAATAACTTTTCTTTCACCGTTTGAAAGAGTAATATCATTTCTTATAATTCCGGTTACAGACGGCTTTGCACTGTTAAGCTCCAGTTCTTCATTCACAGACAAGGATTTTTCAGCGGTTATTTTCTTTGCAACATACTGAACCGGCACCTTTTTAAGCTGTATGTTCATACCAAAAGCATCACATATCATATCCTGATTTTTTATACAGGTTATATCAGTCTTAATAGAAACTGCTCCCCTTATATCCAGTCTTCTCTGATTAACTGCACGGCAGTTCACATAATCAAGTTTTGGAGCAAGCATCACATCAGGATTTGTGCATGGTCTGTTGAAATCAATAGTTTTCGTATAGCTAAGTCTTTGATTTATACAGTGTATAATACTGCTGTGTTCATTCTGATAAAGCACCTTTATATCCGCAGTAATTTCATAAACAGCCTTGTCACTGCTGATATTTTTTGATGAAATTCTCGGAATAACCCTGCATTTCACAATTTTGAATATATCAGGAAAATAATCAGGCAGAATATATTCCAGTTCAACACTCTGCTCCTGTGTTCCTGAAAAAATAGTTTCACTGAGCGGCATCGATTCACGGTTTACTTTAAAATCCATATTGACCTCCTGTATAATTTAAAAAATATGTAAGTTTCATAAACGATATCCTCCGTTTGTTCTTACCTGATATAATTCTATTCAGAAAATTCAAAATATATTACATTGACTTATAGTGTATTAATATGGTATAATGAAAATTATTGATTAAATAAAAAGGAAGTGTTCAGAATGCCTCTGACATCAATTATAATACAACAGTCTGCAATAATGCTTATCCTTATTGTTACAGGCATTTTATGCTATAAGCTTAAATTTATAAGCAAAGACGGGAGCAAGGAAATTTCCGCACTACTTCTCAATATCATAAATCCTGTTATAATTGTTTCAAGCTTTCAGAAAGATATAAACAGTGAACTGCTTAAAAATCTTGCTGTAACTGCCGTTGCAACAGTATCTGCACTTGTAATAGCTATAATAGTCACCAACCTTATATTTATAAGAAATAAAAATAATCCCGATACAAGTATAGAAAAATTTTCCTGCATATATTCAAACTGTGCATTTATGGGCATACCGCTTGTAAATGCCCTTTTCGGAAGTGAGGGTGTTTTCTATCTTACAGTATTTATTGCAATTTTCAACCTCTTTGTATGGACTCACGGCATAATACTTATTTCAGGCGAAAAAAATTTTAATTCAATTAAAAATGCCGTTATATCTCCATCATTCATTTCAATTATAATCGGATTTATAACATTTATTGCACAAATTAAATTTCCTGAAACTATAAATATTGCTTTTGGATATATTTCCGATGTCAATACCCCACTTGCAATGATTACCGCAGGCATTACAATTGCACAAGCTGATGTACTGGGTGCATTTAAAAAGGCAAAAGTTTATCTGATTTCAGCTGTAAGGCTTATAATACTTCCTCTTATCCTTATTTTGATAATGAAACCTCTTCCTTTTGATTCAACAGTCATAATGACAATCCTTGTTGCAGCATCTACACCATGTGCTGCAATATGCACACTTCTCTCAATACAGTATAATAAAAATTCACTCTATGCATCAGAAATATTTACTGTATCAACGCTGCTCTCAGTTATAACTCTTCCGCTTATGCTGATTATATTTCAGTCAATTCCATTTTAACAGGAGCTTTCTGATATGAAAAAAAATAAATCGGATATTCCGTCATTAAACAGTTCCAGAAAAATTCTTCAGCTAATACAGCAAAATTCACTCATTTCAAGAGCTGATATTGCAGAATGTCTTGGAATTACAAGAGCAGGTGTAACTGCTGCTGTAAATATAATGCTGAAGAAAAATATTATTGAGGAAGCCGGCGAAGTCCCTAATAATTCAAGTTCAGTCCGAAAAGGCAGAAGAAAAGTTCTTTTGCGTATAAATGAAAATTATAGATTTGTAGCCGGTGCTGTTATAGAAGAAAATTTTATAAGTATGGGAATATCAAATCTTCATGGAGATGTAATAGATAAAAAATATATGCTCACAGATGAACATACAGATTTTAACAGCGTTATTCAATTTATAAAAAATTCATATCTTGATATGATAAAAGAAAATTGTATCAGTGATAAAATGATTCTTGGTGCAGGAATAGGAATATCTCCTCCCATGCGAAACCGCATGAATGTTTCAGCAAACGGCAATGAACCTGATTTTTCATACATAAGGGATTGTATATCTGAAAAAATCAGTTGTCCTGTAATATGCGGCTGTTCAGTAGCCATGACCGCTGCCGCAAATATGGATTTCCGAAGCGATACGGAATCCCGTACAGGAAATGAAGTATTTCTTCAGTGCGGTAAAATATACAGCATTATTATGATAAGCAACAACAGACTTATTGAAGAATTTGTACCTTATTCAAATATTGTTGAAAAATGCATTGTAAATACATCTCCATCTGTCGGAAACGGCTGTGTTAAATCTGAAATCACATCATCAGCTGTTATAAATACAATATGCAGAATATATTCCGAAAAAAATACACCGTATCTCTATAAAATAACATCAGGACAAAAATCAAATATCAATATGAGAAAAATTCAATCCTCAGCCAGAAATAATGATGAAAAAATAAAAAAAATATATAACAGATATCTTGAAATGCTTGGAATACTTATAAATAATCTCATATGTTCAAACTATGCAAACAGAATTGTTCTGCACAATAATGACATTGATGAAATAAGCCTTGATTACATAAAAAAATATATTTCTGAAAAATACGGGAAATTTATATCCGACCGCATTGTTTTAAGCGGTATCGGCAAAGATGAACTTTTTCTCGGAGGCTGTGCATATGCTGTCCGAAAACTTTTTTACGGAATATAGGAGTGATAAAATAATGGAAAATACCATGGAAAACCCTCTCGGCTCTGTTACTGTACAAAAACTTATGGTTAAGTTTGCAATACCAAGTATTGTTGCAATGCTTGTAAGTGCATTATATAATATAATTGACCAGCTTTTTATTGGTCAATCTGTAGGTATACTTGGAAATGCGGCTACAAATATTGCATTTCCATTTTCAACATCTTGTATATCTCTTGCCCTGCTTTTTGGTATAGGAGGTGCAAGCTGTTTCAATCTTACTATGGGAGAAGGCAACAGAAAAAAAGCTCCTTATTTTATAGGAAATTCAGCTGTAATGCTCGCTCTAAGCGGTATTTTTCTGCTGATTATAACACAAATCTTCCTTACTCCCCTGCTCAGACTTTTTGGTTCTCCTGACGATGTTCTTCCGTATGCTCAGGAATATGTAAGAATAACATCATTCGGTTTTCCGTTTCTGATACTCACAACAGGAGGCGGTCATCTTATCCGTGCTGACGGCAATCCTAAGATGACTATGATATGCAATCTCCTTGGTGCAGTCATAAACACTGTTCTTGATGCACTTTTTGTACTTGTCCTTGATATGAAAATGGCAGGTGCTGCATATGCGACAATAATCGGTCAGATTATTTCCGGTATTGTTGTTATTACATATATATGTCATTATAAAACCGTTACTCTGAAAAAGAAGCATATAATTTTAAAATGGAAATATGTTTCAAGAATTATGTCGATAGGTATGGCATCATTCTTTAATCAGATTGCAATGATGATTGTACAGATTGTACTTAATAACAGTTTAAAAAAATACGGTGCTTTATCAGAATTCGGAGATTCAATTCCAATTGCCTGTGCAGGAATTGTTACGAAAGTAAATCAGATTGTATTTTCTGTAATTATCGGACTCGGACAGGGTACTCAGCCTATCGAAAGCTTCAATTACGGTGCAAAAAAATACGGTCGTGTCAAAGAAGCATACCGTCTTGCCATTACAGCAGGTCTTATAATATCCATCACAGCATTTATACTATTTCAGGCATTTCCGAAACAGATTATATCGCTTTTCGGAGAAGGTTCTGACGAATATTATCAGTTCGGAGTAAACTTTTTCAGAACATATCTCTTTTTCACATGGCTTTGCTGTTTCCAGCCTATAACATCAACATTTTTTACATCAATCGGCAAACCGATAAAAGGCGTTTTTCTGTCGCTGACAAGACAAATAATATTTTTCCTTCCATTACTTATTATACTTCCTCATTTCTATGGAATAAACGGCATACTTTATACAGGTCCTGCTGCCGATCTTCTCTCAGCTATAGTAACAATAGCAATGGCAGCTTATGAATTTAAAATTATAAAAAAACAGGAAAATGCTCTCAATATATAGAATCTGAAATTTAATTCTATACAAAAAGAATCTTGTTTCATTAAAATAAAACAGTATTAATATATAAAATAAAGTAAATTTATTGACTTATACACTTAATTCTGATATAATCTATAATTGTAAACTATTTTATCGGATAATATAAGTTTTATAATTTACAGTGCCACTGTATCCTGTATATTAAAAATGGTACAGATGGAGAATAGAGAACTATGTGAGAATCATAGATGATACCGTCGCTGTATATGGACGAAATGAATTATTTGACGAAAGTCAGTCATTGGGTAAAACTGAGAAGGCATGATTTATTTCACTGAAAATCTTTCAGTAAAAAGTCCATGAGTCAGAAGAACTGCTGTAAATTTTAAAGGTTCTCGGGTCAGAACCGAAAAATAAATCATGGGAAAAACGGCCATGATAGCTGTAATTTATTTACATCTATCATGGCTTTTCTATGTTATAAAAAAGGAGGTGAACTCTTTGAAAGCAACTGCAGTTTTAAGAAAATTTATACAGTTTATCACAGTTCTTCTGGGAATAACTTTTCTTACATTCCTGCTGACATATCTTGCTCCGGGTGACCCTGCAACTGCCATGTTTGAAACAGCGGGTATCGTCCCTTCAACAGAACAGATTGACGAGGCAAGAAAAACAATGGGACTTGACAGACCATTTATACAACAGTATATATCATGGCTTACAGACTGTCTGCACGGGGATTTTGGAACTTCATTTTCCAGAAATGCACCTGTTGCCGATATAATGCAGTCAAGAATTGCTCCGACTATGCGACTCACTTTATCATCACTTCTTCTCATGATAATTATATCTCTGCCTCTTGGCATAATCTCAGCAATATATAAAAATAAAATTTCAGATTACATTATAAGATTTCTAAATTTCATGGGAATTTCAATGCCGGGATTCTGGGTAGGTCTTATGCTGCAATATATTTTTGCTGTAAAACTCAATGTTTTTCCGGTAATTTCAAGCGGTGACGGATTTCAGAAAATGATACTGCCATCAATTACTCTCGCAATTTCAATGTCCGCAAAATATACAAGACAGATAAGAACGGCTGTTCTTGAAGAATTAAGTCAGGATTATGTAATTGGTGCAAAGGCAAGAGGAATAAGTTACAGACAAATTCTTATAAGACATGTTCTCCCTAATTCAATACTTCCCCTTATAACTCTGCTGGGACTTTCATTTGGTTCACTTCTTGGCGGTGCAGCAGTTGTTGAAATTATATTCAGTTATCCCGGAATGGGACAGCTTGCAGTAAGTGCAGTATCATACAGGGACTATCCGCTTATTCAGGGATTTGTTCTATGGATTGCAGTCATATATATGCTCGTCAATTTTATTGTTGATATTTCATACAATATTCTTGACCCCAGAATCCGCAAATCGAGGTAACTTATAATAATATGAAAATATTAAGATTTATCAGAGAACATAAATTATTTAGTTTATATACACTTATGGTTATAATTATAATCTGCATTGCCGTCTTTGCTCCGCTGCTTACAGAATATAATCCGACTGAAGCAGTTTTACAGGACGCTCTTGAACCTCCGAACAGCAAGCATATCTTTGGAACTGATGCACTCGGACGAGATGTGTTTTCAAGAGTCCTATATGGTTCAAGAACATCTGTAAGCAGTACTTTGATACTCACTCTGCTTACTCTTATAACAGGCACATTGTTAGGAATTACAGCGGGTTTTTTCGGCGGAATTGCAGATACTGTAATTATGAGAACTGCTGATATAATGCTTTCATTTCCTGACCTTATTCTTGCAATGGCAATATCAGGAATACTCGGAGCAAATCTCACAAATGCAATGATTGCTATAATCGCAGTAAGCTGGACTAAATACGCACGACTTTCAAGAAGCCTTATCCTGAAAATAAAGCATAATGATTATATAAAAGCAGCTGAAATTTCAGGAACAAAAAAAGTCAATATTCTTATCAGATATCTTCTGCCGAATATATTTCCGACAATGATTATTACTGCAGCAACAGATATAGGCACAATAATGCTTTCAATGGCATCTCTTTCATTTCTTGGATTCGGTGTACAGCCTCCGACTCCTGAATGGGGATATATGCTCAGTGAAGGAAGAAATTATATTCAGTCAGCACCATGGCTTTTAATATTTCCGGGACTTGCAATTTTTATCACTGTCGCAGTATTCAATCTTATGGGAGATGGTATCCGTGACCTGCTTGACAATAAAAGCAAATAAATTTTATAAAGGAATGATTATTAATGATTAATATAAAGAAAATAATATCTTTGACAATAAGCTTATGCCTTACAGCAGGACTGCTTGCAGGCTGTGGCAATGGAAATTCATCTGTTTCAGAAACGTCACCAGACAGTTCAGATACTGCATCATCATCTTCTTCAAAAACTCAGCTTAATGTTGCCGCTGAACTTATAACCGACAATCTTGAACCCTCAGAGGGCTGGAACAGCTGGTATACTGTAAGATGGGGAATAGGTGAAACACTTGTAAAATTCAACGATGACTATACTTGTGAACCATGGCTTGCTGAAAGCTGGTCTGTTGCTGATGATAACCTGACATGGACTATAAAATTAAGAGATGATGTTACATTCTCAAACGGAGAACCTATGACAGCATCAAAAGTTGTTGCATCAATTGAACGCCTTTATGAATTGGAAGACCCTGCAAACGGGGGTGAAGGCAATCCTCAGGTTTATATGACATACAGCTCAATTACTGCCGACAATGAAGCTGGTACTGTAACAATTGTTACTGAACATCCTACACCTGACCTTCCAGGCTGTCTTGCTTATCCATGGATGCTTATTATAGACACTGAAGCATCTGAAGGCTATGACAAATCCAAAGAAGCCCCGATTGGTACCGGTCCATATGTTCTTTCATCATTTACTCAGGATAATAATATACAGCTTGTAAAAAATGAGAATTACTGGAACGGAGAAGTTCCTTTTGATAATGTCAATGTAATGAAAGTCAGTGAATCCGCAACAAGAACAATGGCATTGCAGGATAAGAGTGCTGATATGGCTATAAATATCTCAGTATCTGACAGAGAAATATTGCAGTCATCAGGAAACTATGATATTCAGTCAATATCAGGTGCAAGACTTGGATATGCACATATAAATATGAACGGTGTACTTGGAAACGATACAATCCGTCAGGCTGTTATGATGTCAATTGATGGGCAGACAATTGCAGACGTTACTACAAATAAAAGCTATGCTTACGGATATTCTGTAATACCGTCAAGCCTTGACTACGGATATAATGAACTTAACTATGAATTTTCCTACAATCCTGATAAAGCAAAGGAAATTCTTGACAATGCAGAAATTATCGATACAGATGGTGACGGCTACCGTGAACTTGATGGAAAAAATATTGAATTAAATTATTATATCGGTGCAAATCGTCAGATGGATTTAATAGGTCAGGCTCAGGCATCTCAGCTGGAAAGCATAGGCATTAAATGTAATCTTCAGATAGTTGATAATTATTCTTATTCTGATATAATGATGAATAAATCTTTCGACCTTGTTTCAAGCAATGAAGTAACATCTCCGACTGGTGACCCTGCAAATTTCCTCAGTCACTGGTATTCAGAAAGCAACAGCAACTATTCATCATATAAAAATGAAGAATATGACAAAATTTATGAAGAATTACAGGTTGAATTTGATACCGATAAAAGGCGTGATGATATTATAAAGCTCCAGCAGATTTTGCTTGATGATTCAGCTGTACTGACATATGGATATTATAATTTCAATATCTGCTCAAATGATACAATAACCGGTGTTCATTGTCCAACATCTGATTTTTACTGGATTACAACTGATATAAAACCTGCTGAATAATACAGATTTCAGGAGTAATTTTATGCTTGAAATAAAGAATATCAATGTTAAGTATGATAATAAAACTGTACTTGAAAATTTCAGCCTTAACATGAAAAAAGGTGAAATCATAAGCATTGTCGGTGAAAGCGGAAGCGGAAAAACTACTGTAATCCGTTCGGTTATGGGACTTCTTCCGATTAACGGCAAAGTTACTCAAGGTGATATCCTGTTTGATGGAAATTCCATTATGAATATGAATGACAATGAACTTTGCAAAATCAGAGGAACTGAAATGGCTATGATTTTTCAGGACAGCGGTCTTATGCTCAATCCGATAAGGAAAATAAGCTCTCAGTTTACTGAATATATCCGCACTCACAGCAAAGTATCAAAAAAGCAGGCATATAACATGGCTTTAAAATCACTCGAAGATGTAAAACTTCCCGATTGTAAGAATGTTATGAAAAGCTATCCGTTTGAATTAAGCGGAGGTATGCGTCAGCGTGTAGGAATTGCAATGGCACTTACATTTCACCCCAAACTTCTTCTTGCTGATGAACCTACCAGTGCCTTAGATGTTACAACTCAGGCACAGATTGTACATCAGCTTATTGAAATGCATAAAAAAAGCAATACAGGAATTATTATTGTAACACATAATCTTGGCATTGCTGTTTATATGTCAGACAGAATTATTGTTATGAAAGACGGATTAATTGTTGAGGAAGGCGACAGAAACAGAATTTTAAAAAATCCAGCTGATGAATATACAAGAAAATTAATAAAATCTGTTCCTGTTTTTGATGGTGAATCATATGTTTGAAAAAATACTTGAAGCCAAAAACATAACTAAAATTTTTAATGCGTCAGATAAAAGAAAACTTATTGCCAATAACAATATAAGCCTTGACCTTTATAAAGGTCAGGGACTCGGAATTGCAGGCGAAAGCGGTTGCGGAAAAAGTACACTTGCAAGAATACTTGCACAGCTTGACAATCCCACATCAGGAGAAATTCTCCTTCATGGAAAAGATATTTCTTTGCTTAAAGGTGAAAAACTTCGTCAGAATCGCAGAAATATTCAGATGGTTTTTCAGAATCCATATAATTCATTTAATCCGAAAATGAAAATCAAGGATATAATATGCGAACCGCTTTTGAACTTTAAAATTATAGGAAGAAAAGATATAAAATCAAAAGCTGAACAACTGCTGAAAATGGTTGAACTCCCTGCTGAATTTATGGAAAGATACCCATTCCAGTTAAGCGGAGGGCAGTGCCAGCGTGCAGGTATTGCCCGTGCATTAGCCCTTGAACCTGAAATTCTGATATGCGATGAGGCTACATCTGCTCTTGATGTTTCGGTGCAGAAAAATATTATAGAACTGCTGATAAAATTACAGAAAGAAAAAAATATATCGATTGTATTTATATGTCATGATATCTCACTTGTAAAATCCATAACCCACAGAGTAGCTGTTATGTATCTTGGAAATGTTGTGGAGATTGTATCGGGCAGTCAGCTTGGACATGGAGATATAGTTCACCCCTATACAAAGGCTCTCAGAGAATCCATATTCTCATTTGATATGGATTTTTCAAAGCCGATTGAAATCATGGAAGGTGAAACACCGAGTCCCCTTGATATCCCGTCAGGCTGTCCTTTTCAGAACAGATGCAAATACTGCATGGATAAATGCAGAAAAGAAAAGCCTGATTTGCAAGAAAAGGAAAAAAATCATAGTATAGCGTGTCATTTATATTAATGACAGAAAATATTTCAGATATGGAGTGAGTAATGAGAAAAAATTTAAGCAGAATAAATCTTACAGAAGGCACAATATGGAAACAGCTTGTTTTATTTGCATTGCCTCTTTTAGGTTCAAGTTTCATACAACAGCTTTACAATACTGTTGACTTATGGTATGCAGGAAATATGCTTGATAAAAATGCAACTGCATCTGTTGGGGCAAGTTCCATGATAATAACCTGCATTACAGGATTTTTTACAGGAATATCAGTCGGTATAAGTGTAATAGTTTCCCATGCTGTAGGTTCAAGTGACAAAAAAAAGGTTGACATGGCAATTCATACTGCTATTGGTTTAAGCATTTCAGGCGGATTAATTCTTTCGGTTATCGGCATTTTATCTTCAGAAAAATTTCTCCATCTTATGAATACCCCTGAACAAATTTTTGAATCTTCACTTTTGTATATAAAAATATATATGCTTAGTATGGTACCAATAGTTACATACAATATGAGTTCAGGAATTATAAGAGCATTGGGAAATTCATCTGTACCACTGATTATACAGCTTACAGGCGGTATTGTAAATATAATAATGGACTTTATAAGCATAAGGATATGGAATATGAGAGTTGAAGGAATCGCATGGGCAACAATGTTTTCTCAGGGTATTGCGGCAATCATGTCTATAATCTATCTTATGAAATTTTCAGAAGAATATAAACTCAAATGGAGAAATGTTCATATATATAAGAATATACTTTCAGAAGTATGCAGAATTGGTATTCCGGCAGGTCTTCAGAGCCTTATAATCACACTTTCAAATGTATTCATACAATATAAAATAAATGGATTTGATGTTGATGCAATCTCCGCATTTTCAATTTATTTCAAGGTTGAACTGATAATTTATCTGCCGATTGTAGCATTTGGTCAGGCAATGATGACCTTTGCGGGTCAGAATACGGGAGCTAAAAAATTTGAAAGAATTGAAAAAGGAATACGAGTCTGCATAATAACAGGCTGTATATATGCAACTGTATCAGCAGTTTTACTTATAATTTTCGGAAAATATGCGTTCGGACTTTTCAATGAAGATAATAATGTAATTTCATGCGGTATACGCATTATAAAAATAACATTTCCTTTCTACTGGATATATGTAATACTTGAAGTTATTGCTGATACAATAAGAGGCACAGGCAAATCGTTTTCGCCTATGATTATTATAATGCTTAATATATGCGTACTCAGAACGCTCATACTTACAGTAATAACACATTTCAACGAAACTATTGAAGCAGTTGCATCTGTATATCCTGTATCATGGTTTACAGCATCACTATGCTTTATAATTTACTGGAAAAAGCATAAATAGTGCAAATTCGACGAATAAAAAAGTTAGTCAAATGGCATATATTGAAAAATTAAATAGAAAAGCCTCTCCGAAAATTGTATAATTGTTGTGAACTTTCATAATTCAAAATTCAGGGATTTCAAATCATACTAAATAATCATGATACTCGGAGTGCTTAAATCGTATTTTCCAAAAGCTTTGAGTTATGGCAGATTCGTTAAAGTAATGAAATATTCACTGATTCCTCGCTCTGTAATGCAGATGTATACTTTTATGCTTTCATATTTATCTAATTAAATCATCGAATTCGCATTAAATTTGATTACAAAAGAGTTGTTAAACAGAAATTTCTTACTTGTCAGAAAAATGTGTAAGGTTTAGAATAGACTTCTGAATGTTTTAGAAATAATTATAAAATAAAAGCTGGGATTTCTGATGTTTTGGAAATCTCAGTTCCTGTTTTTTATTAAAGGAAAACAAGTCTTTTAAGCTAAATATTTAACTTTTATTTTTTCAATAAGATCCATTACTTCTTCTTTTTGTTCAGGGCGAAGTTCAATATAAAAATTACTTGCAATCTTTATGTATTCATAAGATTCTGCATATGTTAATATATCTTCACAATCATGTAAGAAAAAGCAAATGTTGTTTAATTTAAAATTGGGATCGTCAGATTTATCTATATCATTATAAAAAATTATTCCATCGTAATAGCCTCGCCATAGATTCCCACGCATTCAGCATTCCTACCTGCGTAAAAATATCGTTCTTCTTCACGGCAATCTGCTTTGCTTTTCTCTGAAATTACATTCTCTCACCACCTTTCAAGGCATAATAAAAGCACCCTTTATGAGTGCTTATTATCATTATTTTCATTTGTTTTTTTTAAAATTTCATCTGTATCATCAAGAGGTTCAAATCCAAGCAACATTTTCAATATATATTCAGCATCTTGCTGATTACTATCAAGGCGTGGAGTTTTCAATCTTTCTTTAATTTGTTCATTAGTTTCTTTAACTTTTTTCATAAATAAACCACTCCTTTAATATAAACTCTTTTATAATTTTATCATATTCCTTATCAGCCTTATTAGGGGCTTTTTTTATTTAACAAAGCTAATAGATATTCTGTTGATTTCTTTTTATCATAATTACTTGATTTTGTCAACTGTTCTACACGACCATTATGTTTTATAATTGAAAGTGTTCTTACATTGTCATTTGACAACAAAAACTGTAGGAGTTTGGGATTTATACTTGTCTATTTCATTCATATCAACATTAAGAAAAACTACTCCTTCAGTTCCTATTTTATTATTTTAATTTTATCCCTCACCACCTTTCAAGGCATAATAAAAGCACCCTTTATGAGTGCTTTAAAAATTATTCAGGTTAACCCCAAAGGGCAATTGCTTCATCATACTCTTTTTTCTTTAATTCACGCCAT